>JADZCI010000117.1 GCA_020851655.1 Bryobacterales bacterium | reverse complement strand
GCAAAACGGGCGCCAGGATGACCGCATAGGCGATGCCCAGCCACGCCAGCGAGGCGAAGCCCGCACGCCAGCCCGCGTGGTCCGCGCTCCAGCCTCCGAACCACCCTCCCGCCGCGCTGCCGGCAAGCTGCGCGCTTTGATGGATGGCGAGCGCGCGGGAGCGTGTGGCGGCGCCGTGCAGGCTGGCAATCATGGCCGTCGCGGCCGGAAAGTAGAGCGCCTCGCTCAGCCCCATGGCGCCGCGCCAGAACAGGAACTGCGCCACCGAGCCGCTCCGCGCCGAACCAAGAATGGCCAGGCTCCACAGAACCAGGCTCGCCAGCACCAGCGCCGTCCGCGGCAGCAGGTCGGCAAGCCTGCCGGAGATGAGAATCCCCAACGAATACGTCCAGATGAAGACCGTACCCACCAGCCCCAAGGCGACAGCGGTGAAGCCAAGGTCGCGCTGGAGCGCGGGAAAGATGGAGAACGCCGCCTGCCGGTCGGCATAGTTCAGCAGGAACGCCAGCCAGAGGAGCCCGACAAGCGTCCAGGCGCGGGCACGCGATCCGCCGCTGGTAGCATGGCACATGTCTGCCATATTATGTAGTGCGAACCGTCCCCATGCCGAAATACCGCTACGAAGAGTTGACTTGGCCCGAGGTGAGGGAGGCTGTCGCGCAGAACCGCGTGGCGGTGCTGCCGGTCGGAACAACCGAGCAGCACGGGCCGCACCTTCCGCTGGTCACCGATGTCCTGACCGCGTCCGAGATGTCGAGGCTGGCGGTGGAGCGCATCCCGGATGAAGCCGTGCTGATGCCGCCCGTTTACTACTCGTTCAACGAGCACCACATGGATTTTCCCGGAACCATCGCGGTGCCAGGCGAGACGGTTGTGCGCTATGTCACCGCCGTCGGCACGAGCCTGGCGCGGCACGGGTTCCGCAAGATCCTCATCGTGAACGGGCACGGAAGCAATGTGCCTTTCCTGGACATCGCGGCGCGCAATATCACCAACGAGACGCCGGCGATTGCCGCCATGGCATCGTGGTGGAGCCTGATTCCAACCGACCTGCTCACACGGCTGCGCGAATCGGAGTACCCGGGCGGCATGGCACACGGCTGCGAGCTGGAGACTTCGGTGCTGCTGCACCTGCGCCCGGACCTGGTGCAGATGGACAAAGCGCAAAAGGACATTAACTTTCAACCCACCGAATTCTTCTATTGGGATCTGCAACGGCCTTCGCCCATCTTTTTTCAGGAATGGTTCAGCCGCTACTCGAAGACCGGGACCGTGGGTGATCCGACCAAGGCGACCGCCGCCAAGGGCGAGGCGTTTGTGAACGCCGTGGTGGAACGGCTGGCCGCGCTCATCCAGGAATTCCGCCTGCGGGAAATCCGCCCGCGCGCCGATCACCATTGAGTGCGGGTTGTCCCGCCGGGGGTATCATAGCGCAGATGCCCGACGACAACGGATTTCGCATCGCCTTCTCGGCTGACTTTTTGACCGCGGAGCGCCAACCGGCCTTTCCGGATATCGGGCTCCCGCTGCTGGACGCCGATCCCGCCGTCCGTTATGAGTTTCTGCCTGAGTATCTTCCCGAGTATGTTCCGGGACAACTTACTCCCTACGATGTCATCATCAGTCTGAAGCCCCGAGTCAGCGCCCGGTCGCTTGAAGGCGTCGAGCGGCTGACGGCCATCGGGCGGTGCGGAGTCGGATACGACAACGTCGATATCGAGGCATGCACGGACCACGATATCGCCGTCTACATCACGCCGGCCGGCGTGGTTCGCCCGATGGCGGAATCGATCGTGCTGTTTGTGCTGGCGCTTTCGCATAACCTGGTGGCCAAAGACCGCCTGGTGCGATCGGGACGCTGGGCTGAGAGCACGCGCCCGCTGGGCCGGGAACCTCGCGGCCGGACCATCGGCACGGTGGGCTTGGGCAACATCGCGAGCGAGGCGGTGCGGCTGCTGCGGCAGTTCGGAATCGCCCGCTTTCTGGCTTTCGATCCGTATGCGCCCCCGGAGCGCGCCGCGGACCTAGGCGTGACCTTGACGCCGCTGGAAGTGCTGATGCGCGAGTCGCACTACGTTCTGATCAACTGCCCGCTGACCAATGAGACGCGCGGCCTCATCGGCGCAAGCCAGATCGCCCAGATGCGCGCGGATGCGTTCCTGATCAATACGGCCCGGGGACCGGTTGTCGACGAACCGGCCCTGATCGAAGCCTTGCGGTCGCGTTCGATCGCCGGCGCCGCGCTGGACGTTTTCCAAAGTGAGCCGCTTGCGCCCGGCTCGCCGTGGTTCGAACTCGACAACGTGATCCTCACGTCGCACTCGGTAGGGTGGACCGAGGAGTTGTTCCGCGACATGGGGCGGATCGATTGTGAAGGCGCGCTGGCGGTCAGCCGGGGCGAGGCCCCGCGCGATGTCGTCAATCGCGAAGTGCTCGACCGGCCGCGGTTCCGCCGCAAGCTGGAAGCGTGCCGCCAGTGGCGGGAGGCGCTGCGATGAACCCGGTCAAGCAGAAGCTGAAGCGCGGCGAAGCCGCGCTGGGGCAGATGGTGCTGGAATTGTTCACGCCCGGAATCGGCCCCATGCTGGCGGCGTGCGGCTGCGAGTTCGTCATCTTCGACATGGAGCACGGGCGGTGCGGCCTGGCGATGGCCGCTGAATTGATCGCCTCCTGCCGTTTGAGCGCGGTCGTTCCGCTGGTCCGCGTTCCGGATTCGCGCTTTGCGCCGCTTTCACGGGTGCTCGACCTGGGCGCGCAGGGGGTCATGATCCCGCGGGTTGAGACGCGGGCCGAAATGGAGGACTGCGTGGCGCAGTTGAAGTACGCGCCCGAGGGCCGGCGCGGCGTGGCGCTGGGCATCACGCACGACCTCTATCGCGCCGGCGACGCGTCGTTCTTCGCACGAACCAATGAAGACACCCTGGTCATCGCCATCCTTGAAACCGTCAAGGCATTCGAGAACCTCGACGCGATTGTCTCGACGCCGGGCCTCGATGTCGCGTGGATGGGCCATTACGATCTGACCACATCGATGGGTATTCCCGCGCAGTTCGATCATCCGCGATTTCTCGAAGCGATGGATGCGCTGGTGGCTTCATGCCGCAGGCACGGCGTCGCCCCGGGGTTCCTGCCGTCCACGGCGCCGGACGCCGCGCACTGGATCAGAAAGGGATTCCGGGCGATCAGCCTGGGCAGCGATATTGGAGTGTTTCTGGACGCGGTCAAATCGTTCCGGACCGCCGTTGCCGGTTCTCTCGGATGAGGCTGGCGTGGACACGCGAGGAATGGAGCGGGAGACGGGATTCGAACCCGCGACATCAACCTTGGCAAGGTTGCACTCTACCAGCTGAGTTACTCCCGCCTGGTGGGGTGACTCCACCATTCTCGCTCCCTCGTCCCGCTTCTGTCAATTTGCTCAGTCTGTTGCAGGTTTTTCACGACAATTTCACCCTGAAATGGCAGCCTTCCTCCGGCTGTTCTTTTTTGTAGTAATTAACTTATTTTCAATCTGTTACGATTTTGTATCAAACACCGTTTCCGCGCTTTCCATTTGTGTTATTCTGAGTCTCGCCGGTTCAACATTTCAGACCGGGCACGGGGCTTTCCGCTGAAGCTTTCGCGCTCCGGTTTGGAGGTTGGCGCCCGGGAAGATTCTCCCCGAAATTGGATTTTCTGAGGGTTTCCTGTGGAAATCGTGCGGGGATTTTGTGGGTTGTTGATGGATTGTGTGTGTGATGCAGAAGAATACATGGGATTCGATCAAAGACCGGCTTCATGGCAAGGTGTCTTCGGAGGTTTTTCAGAACTGGTTTGCCCGCACCTCGTTTGTCGCTGAAAATGGATTGCAACTGCGTGTCGCCGTGCCGGATGAAAGTACGAAGTACTTCCTCGAAAGCGAGTATGCCGGAAAAGTGCAATCCGCCATTTCGGATTTATCGCTTCCTGTGCGCGAAGTCCGGTACGAGCTGAGCTCGCGCACCATGCCGGCGCCCGCGCCAGAACCTTCCGGGGATGGACAGGTGGTCTTCTCTCAAGCGCCTCAACTTAATTGCCGGCTTACTTTTGAAAGCTTCGTAGTCGGCTCCTGCAATCAGTTTGCGCACGCCGCGGCGAGAGCCGTTTCCGCCAACCCTTCCCGCAGCTACAACCCGCTGTTCATCTACGGCGGAAGTGGGATGGGCAAGACTCATCTGATCCACGCGATTGGAATCGCGCTCCGCGCCAAGTACGGGCAGGTCCGGATCGTCTATACCACTGGTGAGCGCTTCATGAACGAGATGATCCAATGCATCCGCGGCGACCGGATGCCTTTGTTTCATCAACACTACCGGACCGCCGATGTCCTGTTGATCGACGACGTTCACACGCTGGGCGGCAAGGAACGTACCCAGGAGGAGTTCTTTCACACGTTCAACGAACTCCACGATCACCAGAAACAGATTGTGGTCACCAGCGACTCGCTTCCCAAGCACATCCCCAACTTGGTGGAGCGCCTCCGGTCCCGTTTCGAATGGGGGCTGATGGTCGACGTGCAGCCGCCGGACCTGGAAACCAAGATGGCCATCCTCGACCGCAAGTCGGAGGAAGAAGGTCATCATTTGCCCGAGGACGTCCGAATCTACCTGGCGACGAAGACGAAATCCAATGTGCGCGAACTCCATGGCGTGCTGGTCAAACTGCTCGCCTATTCGTCGGTGACCGGCAGCCCGATTACGCTGGCGATGGCGCAGCAGCTTCTCAAGCCGCTGCTGCCAACGCACGAGCGCCGTGTGACAATTGACGCCATCATCCGGACGGTCGCGGAGAAATACGGTTTGCAGCCCGCGCAACTCAAGCAGAAGACCAACGCGCACGAGATCTCGCGCCCCAGGCAAGTGGCCATGTACCTGGCCAAAGAGCTCACTTCGGCTTCTCTTCCGGAAATCGGCAGGGCGTTTGGAAACAAGCACCACACCACCGTTCTCCACTCCTTGCGAAAAGTGGAAGAACTGCGCCATGAAGATCCGGATTTAAACAAGCTTATCCACAACGTAGTTGAGTCATTTCACTAGAGTTGTTGTGTTTTCCACAACTAAGGAGGAGTGGCGCCGGTGGACGGTGGTGGACAAAACGCTCAGACTGCAATTTTACTCCGGCGGACGGGCTGGTTTTCACATCTTGGCAACGCAAGAACAGTCAAGTTTTTGTATAATTTAGAAGGAATCTCACATTTCCACAGAGCCTTCTATTCCTGTACATACATAGAGGTGTTTGTTGGATGGAGATAGGACAGTAGGGCGAGAAGGGAGACTCCAACCGCAATGGAGTTTACGGTAAACAAGAGCGATCTGGTTCGCGAGTTGAGTCTTTCTCAAGGCGTCGTGGAACGTAAGACGACGATCCCCATACTCTCGAACGTCCTGCTGGAAGCCGCTGGCGATCGGCTCACGATTACGGCGACCGACCTGGAACTCGGAATCCGGTGTTCGACTCCGGCCAAGGTGAAGCACCAGGGCTCGGGTACGTTGACCGCTAAGAAGCTCATGGACTACGTCCGGCTTCTTCCTGAGACGGATCTGCATATCAAGTTTTCGGAGAACCACTGGGCGACGATTGTCTGCGGGCGGTCGCGCACAAGGATCGCCGGAATGTCCCGCGAGAGCTATCCGGAACTTCCTGTCATGCCGGGCGCGCTGACCCGGATTCCGGCCGGGTTACTGGCAAGCCTGATTGGCAAGACCATCTTCTCGATCTCCAACGAGGAATCGCGGTTTACGCTGAATGGAGCGCTGTTGCAGCTTCGTGACGACATGATCACGATGGTGTCGACCGACGGCCACCGCCTGGCGCTGGCTGAAGCGTCCAATTCTTTGGGAGGAGCCATCAACTACAAGGCTCTGCTGCCGCGCAAGGCCATGGCCGAGCTGCTGAAGATGACTCAGGAAGTGCCCGACAAATCGGCCGGAATTGAGTTCGCCGGCGATGACAACCACCTCTTCTTCCGGGTCGGCGACCGCTTGCTGATCAGCCGCAAACTGACCGGCAATTTCCCGGATTATGAGCGCGTGCTGCCGCGCAGCCACGCGTATTACGTCGAATTCGAAAAGGAAGAATTGAAGGCGAGCATCGAACGTGTGGCGCAGTTTGCCGACGAACGTTCACGCGCCATCAAGACGAGATTCGAAGGCGGAGAAGCGACCCTGCATTCGTCGCTGTCCGACAGCGGCGAAAGCGAGGAGAGTCTTCCGGTCGAGTACGACGGACCCGGCGTCGAGATTGGGTTCAACGCTCAATACCTGCTCGACTTTCTCCGCGCCCTGCCGGAAAACAAGGTTCAGTTTCATTTCAAGGACTCGCAGAGCGCCGGCGAACTCCGTCCGGGCGGAGATGGCGGTTCCACGTACCGCTACGTAGTAATGCCGATGCGCATTTGATGGCCGCAAAGGCTTGTGATGTTTTGCTGCCGGGTCCGCTGGACCCGGATACAGCCGCGGGCGGTTGGCCGCGGCGGTTTCGGAATTTCGAAGGATCAAATTTTTGAGTACATCACCCAATGCTTACGATGCCACCAGTATCAAGGTGCTTGAGGGCCTAGAAGCGGTACGCCTTCGTCCCGCCATGTACATCGGTTCGACCGGTGAGTCGGGGCTGCATCACCTTGTCTACGAAGTCGTCGACAACTCGGTGGACGAGGCGATGGCCGGCCACGCGGACGAAATCGGCGTGACGATTCATATCGACGATTCGGTCACCATTGTGGACAACGGCCGCGGGATTCCCGTCGACATTCACAAGGAGGAAGGTATCTCGGCGGCGGAGGTCGTTCTCACCAAGCTCCACGCCGGCGGCAAGTTCGATACCAGCAGCTACAAAGTCTCCGGCGGGCTTCACGGTGTCGGGGTAAGCTGCGTCAACGCCCTGTCGGAGTGGCTGCACCTGGAAATCTGGCGTCCCGAACGCGATGGGCTGGCGTCGGTCACCTGGGAACAGGATTACGAACGCGGCGTCCCGAAAGGGCCGCTCACCAAGACCGGCAAAGCCGGACGCAAACGCGGCACCAAGATCACGTTCAAAGCCGATGGAACCATCATGGAGGCGACCAGCTTCAACTACGACACGCTGGCCCAGCGTCTCCGCGAGCTGGCGTTCCTCAACAAGGGACTCAAGATCGTTCTGACCGACGAGCGGGTCGACCCGGTCAAGACGCACGAGTTCTACTACTCGGGCGGCATCAGCGAGTTTATCAAGCACCTGAACCGCGGCAAGAACGTCCTGCACGACAAGCCCATTGCGATGGAAGGGGAGCGCGAAGTGCCCAACGGCATTCTCGGCATCGAGATCGCCATGCAGTGGAACGACTCCTACTCGGACACGATCTTCACATTCGCCAACAACATCAACACCCGCGACGGCGGATCTCATCTCACCGGTTTCCGCACCGCCCTGACGCGCACAGTCAACGCGGCGGCGCGTTCCGCGGGCATGCTCAAGGACATTAAGGACACCAACCTGACAGGCGACGACGTTCTGGAAGGTCTGACCGCCGTGGTCAGCGTCAAGATTCCGCAACCGCAGTTTGAAGGCCAGACCAAAGGCAAGCTGAACAGCGACATCTCCGGCCTGGTGACGCAGTTCGTCAACGAAAAGCTGGGCGAATACTTCGACAAGACGCCGGCGGTAATGAAACGCATCGTCGGCAAAGCGGTCGAGGCCGCCCGCGCGCGCGAAGCCGCCCGGAAGGCGCGGGAACTGACCCGCCGCAAGGGTGCTCTCGATTCCGGCGGCCTGCCCGGCAAGCTGGCCGATTGCCAGGAGAAAGACCCGGAGCGCTGCGAATTGTTTCTCGTCGAAGGCGAGTCGGCGGGCGGGACCGCCAAGAACGGACGCGACCGGCGCTACCAGGCCATCCTGCCGCTCAAAGGCAAGATCCTGAACGTCGAGAAAGCGCGTTACGACAAGATGCTGAGCCACGACGAAATCCGCGCCATGATTACGGCGATCGGGACGGGCATCGGCCGCGACGATTTCGACCTCGGCAGGCTGCGCTACCACAAGATCATCCTGATGACCGACGCCGACGTGGATGGCTCGCATATCCGGACCTTGCTGCTCACGTTTTTCTTCCGCCACATGCAGGAACTGATTACGCGCGGGCATGTTTATGTTGCACAGCCGCCGCTGTACCGCATCAAGAAGGGCCGCAGCGAGAAGTACATCAAGGACGAGAAGGAGTTTGTCCGCGAGATTCTGCGCCGGGCCACGGAAAACGTCGTGGTCGAAGCCGGCTCCGGCTCCGATGCGGTCCGCCTCGAGGGCGGGGAACTCCGCCAATTCCTGATGGCGCTGGATGAGTTTCAGCATCTTTTCGGACGCCTGGAGCGGCGGCTTCGCGACGGGCGAGTCGTCGAAATCCTGGCCAACGCCAACTTCAAGATCGACACCAAGGCGGATTTCGCCGAGGAAGCCAACGTCCAGCCGGTGGCCGAAGCCCTGAAGGCCCTCGGGCTTAACGTCAAAACGGTCTACGAAGAGGAACACTCGACGTGGAACATCGTTTATCACGACGAGTCCCACGGGGAGCGCGTCATCGGCTCCGATCTGGCCATGCAGGCCGAGTACAAGCGCATGCGAGTGCTGGCCCGCCAGACCCAACGATACAACCGGCCGCCGTTCACGGTGGTGCGCGACTCCCGCCGCGACGTGCAAGCCAACTGGCGCGACTTGATCGCCTTCTCAAAGAGCGAGGGCACGCGCGAGGTCAACGTCCAACGCTACAAGGGGCTGGGCGAAATGAACCCGGACCAGCTCTGGGAAACCACCATGGACGCCGATCGCCGGACACTGCTCGAAGTCCGCCTGGAAGACGCGGTGGAAAGCGAAGAGATCTTCTCGACACTGATGGGCGAAGACGTCGAAGCGCGCAGGAAGTTTATCGAAGAGAACGCGCTGGATGTCCGCAACCTCGACGTCTGAAGAACGCCACGCGCGCGTTTACTGAAGCTCGAATGCGATATAGATCAGTTGGTGGCTGCGTTCGATTTGCAGGGCAATCGGGTCTCCCGCCTTGCGGGCGTACATTTCGTCCACCAGTTGCTGAATCGTTTCCACCTTCTTGCCGTTTACCGAGTAGATCACGTCGCCGGCGATGAGTCCGGGGTTGCGCCCGGCGAATTCGGCGGGCACGGCGCCCACGACGACTCCGTACAGGCGCCGGATGTCGGGCAGCAGCGGAGTGACTTTGTCATCGAGAGGCAAGACCAGGGCGCCGAGGCGGCGCACCAACGACCCGCTGACCGCCGCGATTTCTTCCAGCCTTTCCGGCTCGCCGGGGCGTTCGGTCACGGCCACGGTTTTGGTCATTTTCTGCCCGTCACGAAGGATTTCGAGGGTCACCGACTCGCCCGCTGTCTTTTGATAGATCGCCGAAGCCAGGTCGCGCGAGTGCCGCACGGGACGGCCGTCGATGGCTGTGACCACGTCGCCGGGTTCCAGGTCCGCCGCCTCCGCGCCGCCTTCAGGCAACACGTCGGAGAGGATGACGCCGTGCGTAACGGGGAGACCCAAAGCTTTGGCAAGGGTCGGCGTCACAGTCTCGGGAAGCACGCCGATCGCCCCACGCTTGACACGCCCGTCGCGCCGGATCAGGTCGTAGGTTCGCTTGGCGATATTCGAGGGAATGGCAAAACCGATTCCTTCGCTTCCGCCGGACTGTGTCATGATCAGCGTGTTGATGCCGGCCAGCCGTCCCTTGGCGTCCAGCAGCGCACCGCCGCTATTGCCCGGGTTGATCGGCGCGTCGGTCTGCAAGTACCACATCGGATCTTCCGGCTTCAGGTAGCGGCGCACCGCGCTCACGATTCCCACGGTCAGGGTATTCTCGAGTCCCAGCGGGCTGCCCAGCGCCATCACGAACTGGCCCTGTTTCAGCGTGTCGGAATCCACCAGGGTGAGCGCCGGCAAGCCCGTGGCTTCGATCCTGATGACGGCGAGGTCAAGATCGCGGTCCAAACCGACCAGCTTGGCCGGCAGGGTGCGCATGCCGTCTTTGGTTGAATCGGCATAGAGCCCCACTTCGATTTTGCGCGCTCCGTTGACCACGTGCGCGTTGGTGAGGATGTAGCCGTTGGGATCGATGATGACGCCCGAGCCGTGCGCCTGCTGCTCGACCAGGAAGCCGGCCTTGCGGCCGAGGCTGCCTTCGGCGGCGGTTCTCACCTCCACCGAGATATCGACGACGCCCGGACGCGCCAATCGAGCCACAGCTTCAACGCCGGTGCTGAACTCCTCCAGCGCCTTGTGAACAGGCCGCGCCTGCTGGCCCAGGACGCCTGTTGAGCCGACCAGGACGAATGCTGCCAAGACAATCGGTTGCCGCATAGACCGATGGTAGCCGACTGCGGCGCCTATGAATAGACATGCTTGACGCGCTGCCCGATGCCGCAGAGGATGCTGTAGCTGATGGTTCCCGCCATGCGGGCGATTTGCCGCGCGTCGAGTACGGCGTTTCCTTCGCGGCCCAGCAGCGTGACGGCGTCTCCGGGCTTGAGCGGAGGGCAGTCGGTAATGTCCACCGTGGTCATGTCCATCGACACCGCGCCAATGATGGGCGCCAGCTTGCCGCCGGCGATGACGCGGCCCTTGTTGGACAGGCGATGATGAACGCCGTCGGCGTAACCCGCGGCCACCACGGCCATCCGCGTGGGACGCTCGGCGCGAAACATGCCGCCGTATCCAACCAGGGCGCCGGCGGGCAGATCCTTGACCTCCAGAATGCGGGCCTTCCAGTTCAAGGCGGGTTTGACGTCCAGGACCGGACGCGGGGCGTCGTTACCGCGGGCCGGGCTGACATAACCGTAGATGGCGTGGCCCGGCCGGACCATGTTTCCCCACGCGCGGCGGCGCGCATAGGCCACCGGAATCGTGCTCGACAGGTGTACGATTTCAGGCCGCAAACCGAGCCCGGCGAGCGCGGCGCAGAAACGATCGAAGCAACTAAGCTGATCTTCCGTCTGCGGCGAATCGTAATTGGCGGCCGAGGCGAAATGCGTCATCACACCTTCAAACCGGGCGTGGCGGGCGTTTCGGATGGCGACGGCAACCTCGGCGGCGTCTTCGCGCGTGCCGAGACGCCCCATCCCGGTGTCGACGGCCACGTGGTAAGCGAGCGGCTTCTCCAGCGCGGCCGCCATCCGGTCAAAGTCGCGTAATTGCGTGAGCGAATGAACCAGCGGCGTCAGTTCATAATCGATCAGCGCGGGGCGCTCGAACGACAGAAAGTCGCCCATGATCAGGACGCGCGCCGTGATTCCCGCCTGCCGCAGCGTGACGCCCTCTTCCACGTTGCTGACGGCCAGCCATTCCGCCCCTTCCGCCGTGAGGGTTCTGGCCACTTCGACGGCGCCGTGACGGTAGGCATCGGCCTTGACCACCGGCATGACTCCGATGTCCGGGCCAACCAGGGAGCGGACGGCATGATAATTGTCCGCAAGCTGCCGGCGCGATACTTCAACCCAACAGCGGTAAGTAATCGGGACCATGGTTTACTTACGACCTTCGCACAACCGGTAGAAGAGTTGCTCATAGGCGGCGGTCACGGCATCCCAGCTATAGCGTTCCTGAACTCGCCGCTGCGCCGCGCAGCCCAGCGCGCCGGCGTCGCCCCGCTGTTGCGCCTTGCGCATCACCTGCGTCAGATTGCCGGCGTGAAACGGAATCCCGGCGCCGCCGGCGACTTCCGTATTCTCCGGAGTTTCCAAATACAGCACCAGCGCCCCGCGGCCCATGGCTTCGATCAGCGCCGGATGCGTTCCGCCCACTTCGGTGGCATGGATGTAGGCAAAAGAGTGGCTTTGCAGCTCGTGATACCCGCGCCCATAAATCGCCCCGGGAATCACGATGCGCGGATCGGAAGTTTGCCTGACCTGCCGGATGTAGCCGGACGCATAGGGCGCATCGCCGATGAGCGCCAGCTTCATGTCTGTCTCCAGCTTCTCGAACGCCTCGCGAACCAGCAGTGCGTTGTTCTCAGGCTCAAAGCGGCTCACGTAGAGAAAGTACCTGCCCGGTTCCAGACCCAAGCGGTCCAACACCTCGTAAGTCGGCAGCTTCCCGACCGGCGCGCCGTATGGGATGAAGGTCGAGTCGCACCCGTAGGTCTCCTTGTAATAGGCCGCAATCGCTTCGGCGTCGGTCACGACTTCGGTGGGGCAAAATGTCGCCAGCCACTCGGAAAAGTGATACCAGCCGCGCGCCAGCGCATTCCACTTCTTCCGCTTTCGTTCCAGCCCATCCACGTTGAGCGCGACGGGCATGCCCCACAGCCGGGGCAGCGGCGTGAAGATGGCGTTCGCCCCGTTGCAATACAGCGCCACATCATGACGGTGCCGCAACAGGTGCGCCGTCGCAACCAGGGTGTGAGCCAGGGTTTCGGCGTACTTATTGCGCCAGGCGGCAAGATACTGCAGGTCGACGCCCTGATAAACCGGTTCCGGATGAGGCTCGCGGCAGTAGACGGTCACTTTGTGGCCGCGCTCCACCAGGCGGGTCGCCAGTTCCTCGGCGAACGTTTCAAAGCCGCCGTAATTGGCCGGAATCCCGCGCGTTCCCAACAGCGCGATTTTCAGAGACGCCCGGCGCGCTCCCGCCGTCTGGCGCTCCACCGTCATTCGGTTCCAGTTTAGCTTTGAGCGGCTTGCGTGCGCGCCAGCGCCGCGGCGGACTTCTTCGGCGCCGGGCGGCTCACTGGCTCGTAGTGGAACCAACTGGCCATGTACTCGTCACTGACCGCGCGGTGTTCCATGATCCAGCGGCGCTTTTCCCACACCCGGTTCCACATTCCAGCCAACTGCCAGAAGGCCTTCAGCGAGTACTGCTCGCGCAGCACGCAACAGCCGAGAACGACTAGGTCCCGGGCGGTGATCGACCAGGCGTTACGGCGGTACAGGTCACTGGTCATGTTCTTGATGCGCATCAGGAACCGGTTCTTGACCGAGTGCATGTTGATTTCGCGGGGCAGGGCCCTGCGGTTGCCCGGAAGGACAGCCCGCACATGGTAGCCGCGAGCATGGGGCGTATACAGGCAGCGCCAACCCAGAATCTGACCCCGCCAAGCCACGTCCGCGTCTTCCCGGTAGGCAAAGAAATCGGCGTCGAAGAACTCGCCCGCCACCGAAATGTCGTCGATCATCTCGCGCCGGTACAACGCCGCCGCGGCGGTCGCTCCAAAGACATACTCGCGCTTGAGGTAATGACCGTTATCCAGTTCACGGCTGCCTCGATCCAGGTGCCGGAGCATGGGAGTGAAGTAGATCCCGGTGGAATCGACATGCGGCTTGGAATCGATATCGAAATCGGGGCTCATGACCAGCAACTTGCCGCATACCGAGCCGATGCGCGGATCCAGCCGCCCCGCTTCGACCATGGCCTGAATAAAGTGAGGCATCAGGAGCACATCCGGATTCAGGGTCAGGATCCAATTGCCCCGCGCCAGCCCGATAGCCTGATTCTGAGCCGCGGCAAAACCCAGGTTCCCGGTGTTGTGGACGATCAGGCAGCGGTCTTCGAACTGCTCCAGGATGTCGCGTGTCCCATCGGTCGAGTGGTTGTCCACGACGATGATTTCGATGTCGGGGCCCTTCTGTTCGAGCACCGACTCGAGACAACGCTTGATGTAACGCCCACTGTTAAAAGTGACAATCGTGACTGTGACAAAGTCCGTGGAAGTCATGCGCTTCGGCGAAATCTCTCCTCGTCGATTTGTATGGAGCGCTGAAGGTGCCCAAAGCTCCCGCCAACTCTCTGGTCCGCAAAAGCCTTTCCGTTAAGGACGCAGTTTAAGGCCATCCGCAGAATCTCCCCGCAGACCGCTAGCGGCCAGCCTGATCTATACCGGATCGTCCCCATTACACTTCGCAGAGTCACGCCCACCACAACAGCGGCCGCTACAAGAGCCCTGCCTAAGCTGCCGTTATGAAGGGCAAGGTATGTTAAGAGGTTACCATACCAATAAAGCTGCCTGTAATTCGACGTTAGGCTTACCAGGGAGTGCCCTCCGGCGTGCTCGGCGGCCGCCTTGGGAACGTATCGGATACGTTGTCCGGAATCGGATAGCCGTTTCAGAAAATCCACGTCTTCAAACCACAACGGATGGAATCTCTCATCAAACCCGCCAACCGCGCTCCAAGACTCTTTCCGAAACAACAAAAATGCACCGGCGGGTTGTTCGACGTCCGCCGCGACATGCGGGTCGAGGTCCAGGCACCGGTACTTTCGGTTCACTGGGTTCCAGGGAAAGAGCCGGTTTAACCCCAGGACTTCGAACGCCAGGCTGGACACCGCCGGAAAGCGCCGCACCTGAAATCCGCTTTGCGCTCCGCCCGCCGCATCGGTGAGCATGCCGCCGGCAGCCGCCGCGCCGGTGGCTTGGCAATCTTCGACTAGGGCTTGAACGCCGGTTCGCAGTTTGGTGTCCGGGTTCAGCAATAGTACGAAAGGGGTATCGAGCGATGCCGTACCCTGGTTCACCGCCGCCGCGAACCCCAGATTTCTATCGTTGGCAATAACTTTCGCACCAGCCTCCCGAGCCTTCGTTACAGACCGGTCGGCGGAGGCGTTGTCCACTACGAGCACGCCGCCGTTCTCGAATAACCCAAATCGCCGGCAGCTATCCAGGCAATCCGCCACGCACGCCTCTGAATTGTAGGTGACAATCAAGACTCCCAGCTCCATGACTTCGCTAGCCTGCCAGCCGAAAGTACGTCTTCCAATACCAGTCAAAACCGAAGGTCTGCTGCAGGTTCCGCAGTTGGTTTTCACTGGCGGTGAGCAACTCGAAGACCCCAACCGTGTTGATTGAATCCTCCCGAAAAGATTTATACCGGATGACCGCTTCCCACTTACCTCGAAGCCAGGCGCCGAATGCGCCGTGGCGCGCGGCAAGCAATCCCCACAGCAATTGTCCGGCCAATACCTGCCAACCCACCCGGCTCACCCAGCCTTGCGGGAAGTGCTTTGCTACCAGGAAGAACTGGTTCCTGGAAATCAGGCGGACGCTGCGGGGGTTCCACGCTCCCAGCGTCGAACTGCCCGCGTGTGTCCCACGTGCCTCAGGAACATACACACCCTTGAATCCGGCCCGCGCCATTCTCAGACAGTAATCGGCATCCTCGAGGTATGATTCAAAGCGCTCGTCGAGTTTGCCCACGCCGGCGGCGGCGCTCCGGCGCAGCAAGCACGCCGTAAACGGGGCGAACGCGATGGCGCCGCCCACGGCGCGCCAGGCGCTGACTTCGCGCCCGTTACCGGCACGCCAGGCGCACGCCGACCGGGCAATCAAATCAAACGTTGCATCGATCCGTTCCGGCGCGGCCGAAGCGCAAAGCAAGCCTGTGGCGAACGCGGCGCCGGTCTCTCCCGCCGCCCTGCGCAGCCTCTCAAAGTAGCCGGCCTCCAACGCAACATCGTTGTTGACGATGGCCACCCACTCCGTTGCGGCGCGCGCCAGACCTTCATTGACGGCGGCTGCAAAACCGCGATTGGCGGGCAGTTCCACCAGTTCCGCACCGGCGTTGCGCGCCACCTCGCCGGAACCGTCCTTTGAACCGTTGTCCACCACCACAATCCTTTCCAGCCGGGGCTGCTGGTTGGCCAGGTTACCGAGCACGGCGCTCAATAAATCCGGACGCTTCCATGTAGGAACGATGGCGGTAATCCCGGGGTTCATCGTCTGCGTCTTCCAAACCGTTTTCGCAACAGAAACGCCAGGTTGTGAAACCCGTCCCGCCACGGGTTGAGCTTGATCTCGCCTAGGCGCGAGGAGTACATGATCGAAATCTCCTCAAACCGTATGCCCGCCTGGCGGAGCGCTTCAATTTTGATCTCCTCGGAAAAAGCCATGCCATCCGACTCCAGCCGCATCCTTTCGAGAATCGAACGGCGGAACACCCACATGCCGCTTTGCGAATCGCGAACCCAGCGGAAGAACAGGACCGACATGGCGGCCGAGAGCACTAAGTTGCCGAACTTGTGTTTGAGGCTCATCGCCCGCGAGTCACGCACCGGAAAGCGCGACGCATTCAGAAAATCGGCTTCCAGGTGCAGAAACGCCTCGAGCAAATAAGAAATCGCGTCCGGCGGGTAACTGTGGTCGCCGTCCAGGGTCACGATGACATCGCCGCGCGCGATGGAGAAACCTTTCTTATAGCTCCGGCCGTAGCCGCGAACATCCTCACGAATGACGGTCGCGCCAAAACCCCGAGCCACCTCCGAGGTCCGGTCTGTCGACCCGTTGTCGACCACAATGATCTCGTCCACAAATTCGGGCATCCGCGAAAGCACCTGCTCGATACCTTGTTCTTCGTTCAGGCACGGTATGACAACGGTGACGGAGATACTCTTGTACACGGATTCAGACGGCGCGGCCGAATCCTCCATTGTACGGGTTTCAATCCGGGCCCCCACAGTAGAATGGAGGAGTGAAGACGGGTTTGCTCCTCCTCTCGATTCTGGCCTTGCCGCCGGCGGACGCCCAGAGCCACGCCGAACTCTCACAGGTCCAAACCGTGTATCTGCTGCGCATGAAGGCCGGCTTCGACCAGCACCTGGCCAACCGCATTACCGGCGCCTCATTGTTCCGCGTGGTCACCGATCCCGCCAAAGCCGATGTGGTGATCACCGACCGGCTGGGCAAGAGCTTTGAAGACCAGATGAAGGAGCTTTACCCCCCTCCGCCCGAAGCCGAGCCGAAAGAAGCGAAGGAACCGGAAGCCGAGGAGTCCGGCGCGTTGCCATCTATCCAGTCGAGCGAAAGACCGCGATCCAGTTCCATGGGAACCACAACTGGCACCATCTTTCTGGTCGACCGCCGGTCAAACCAGGTCATCTGGTCCACCTACGCAAAACCGAAGTCGTACGCGGTCAAAGACCTGGATCACACGGCCGTCGAAGTGGTGAAACGGATTCAGGAAGCCTTGCGCCCGGCCAAGCCGTAGCCGCGCTTCTTTTCCAACACCCGTCTGTATTCGTCACACAAACGCGTCGTCATCGTGCGGATATCGCGATGGCGTACAACGTATTCCCGCGCCCGCGCGGCCATGGCGGCCGCCTCGCGCGGGTCCTGCAGCAGTTCCACCACCGCCCGTGCGAACGGCGCCGGATCATCGGCCAGCCGGCAAATGCTTCCGTCGGAGGTGGTGAGACCTTCGGCGCCAACCGTTGTCGATACCGACGGTATGCCCGCCGCAAAAGCTTCCAGCAGTTTGACCCGCACCCCGGAACCGCTCAGGATGGGACAGACAAACACGGCATAGCGCGCCAGCGCGTCGCGCACTTCCGGTACAAAGCCCAACAGTTCCACCTCGGGACCCTTGTAAGGAAGCGTGTAAGCCGGAGGCGGGTCGGATCCCGCTATCAAGAGCCGCACCTCCGGATGAAGCTCAACCAGGCGCGGCATGACACCTTGCAGAAACCAGTTCAGCGCTTCGACGTTGGGCGCGTGCCGGAAGCTTCCCAGAAACAGGACAGTTGATGGTTCGCGCCCCGCTTCCCGGTATTCGTACCGCGACGTATCGATGCCGGCGCGGTAATCCTCCGAAATCCGGTCCCGCAACTCGGGCAGGAAGCTGAGCAGGTACTCGTTGTTCTCGGCCGTGCAGGTCTCGACCAGGTCCATGCGCGGCAGGGTTCGCAGTTCGTAACGCAGGGCGCGCAAGTACTCGAAACCCGCCTTCGCCTTGGCGAACACTCCGTCAATCGCCCCAATCCGCCTGCCGACCGACTGGAAGTACACGTCATGCTCAAAAAGCGCATTCACGATGCGGCGGTATTGGCCCGCATATTGCCCCATGTGTGTGTACTCGATCTGCAAGATGTCGATCGCATGCGTATACAACTGGCGATGGATCAGCCAGTCGAGATCGGCGTTGCAGAATTCGCGGACCGCGAACGGCGACAGGGCGCCTACGCCTTTGGGCTGCCCTTCGAGGCGAATGAGAAATTCCTGTGAAGCGCAGGCGGCGGCCAGTTCCGCGTGAGCGGGTTCTTCATGCGGACTGTCCAGCAGCGCGACCAGGTGGACGCCGGTGTACTTGCCCATCTCCCGCAGCGTCTGGTTCATAAAGACCGCGCCGCCATGAATGGGAGGCGCCACCGGATACGGCGAGAGAAACAAGACCTGAAGCCGGCTGGAAGCCGGACCATCCGCGCAAAAGCGGTCGCGGAAGTAGCCGCCCAGTGGCCGCCGGAACGCCTCGGTGTCGGAAATCACCGCAAGGCTCCGGCTGTGCCACCGGGCGCGGCAGGCCGGGACAAGCCGCAGAAAGGCGCGCGCCAGCCCGGCGGGGCTGGTGCGTTCCCGCGAGTCGCCGGCCAGCCATGACAGCCAGGCGCCAGGAACGGCGTAAGCGAAACTCGCCGCCAGCCGGCCGGGCTCATGGATGTTCTTCCAGGTGAAGAGCAGAAAATTCTTCTGCAACACACCCTCGATAAAACCGGGAGTGAACTTCTTGCCAATCGTGCCGCGGTGTTCGTGCCACACGTGGCTCCGGGGCTCGTAGAAGACCTTCCAGCCGCGTTTCCAGGCCAGCAAGCCGAGGTCGGTGTCCTCCAGATAAAAGGGCTTGTAGAGTTCGTGAAAGCCGCCCAGCTCCAGGAACTTCCGGCGGTCGAACGCGCACGAGCCGCCCCCGCCATAGAAACACGGATACAGGGCCGTCACCTTGTCGTCAACGCGGTGCCGGACACGGAGCGCTCCCTGCGACCACCAGGCTTGTGTGAGCCCGGTCTCTTCTCTCACCTTGGCTGCGTCGCTGAAGAAGATCTGGCACGCCACCGCGAAAACGGCTTCGCCGGTGAAGCCTTCCAGCAGCGGCGCGAGAAAGCCAGGCGCGACTCGCATGTCGCTGTTCAACAGGACAACAATGTCGTTGCGAGCCTCGGCGAATCCGCGATTCGATCCGCCGCCAAAGCCGAGATTCTCGTTCAGCGCAATGACCCGCACGGTGGGGAAGTGTTCCCTGAGGAACTCCACGCTGCCATCGGCCGAACCGTTATCGACGACAATCACCTCGTTGGCGGCGTTGCCGGAAAGCGCGGTGAGGACCGAAGGCAGGTACTTCTCGAGCAGGTCGCGCCCGTTCCAGTTAGGGATGACCACGCTGGCCGAGCGATTGCCAGGCCGCGTGTCGCGCGGCGCAATTCGCTTTCCCAATGCGCGCCACAAGAGGTCCGTCAAGGTCAGGCCAAGCCATGCGGCGAGCGCAAACAGCGGCGCCAGCAAGGCCAGCGGAAATCCCGCGACGATCTGACGCAGCCGCGACATGCTAAAAGGCGCCCAGGTCGGGGCCGAACCCGAACCGGCGTCCCAGTCTCAGCCAGCGCGACTTGTCCGCGTTTCGCAAAGTATCTTCGAGCTGGGCGATGCGCTCTTGAAGATCCAGGGCCCACTTGGTGCGCTGCTCGATGGTGGCTTCGGCGGCGTGCAACAGCTCGACGCAACGCCCCAGCTCCTCGACTTTGCTGTTCAAGCCGGCCGCCAGGCTCGCCTCCATTTCGCGCGCGGCGTGACGTACCGCTTCGAGTTCGCGTTCGAGCGCCGCGATGGCTTCCGAGAAGCCGGCGCGTTCGGCCTCGCGTTCGGCGTCGCGGCGCTGCAACTCCCGCTCGTATTCTTCAAAGGCGGCGCGCGCCTGGTCGATCTCCTGCTGTAGCCGGGCGCCCCACTCGGTGCGGCGCGCAAGTTCGGCGCTCTGTTCCTGGTGCATGGCCAGCAAAGCCGCGTGTCCGGACTTGGAGGCTTCGAGCCACTCGTCTTTCTGCCGTAATTCGTCTTCGAGCAGGCCGATATGCCGTTCGCGCTCGCGGAGCACGTTCGACAAAGCTGGGACAAACAAATACGTCGGCGAACCCGTTTGTGGAGATTGGGCGCAGACCGCGACGAAAAAATGGGAGCTTTCCGGGTCCGGCTGCCCCCGCTCGACGGCCAGTTCCGCGGCGTTGAACGAATGCGCGGCCACGGGCTGGAAGGCAATGCTCGAAACGTGGTTCTGGAGAAAGATCCGCACGCTGGAGAAGGTCCCTTCCAGCGCCGCGGTGAATTCCTCGAAGGTGAACTCGTGGGCGTGATACGGATTGGGTCCGGAGCGCTTGCGGCTTTCGGCGTAATACAGCCGGTTGGGAGTGGACACCATGAGTTGCCCGTGTGGCGTCAGCACGCGCTTGGCCTGGTCAAGCAGAGCCTGCCAGTTTGACAGGTGCTCGATGACTTCGAAGGCTACGACGAGGTCGAAGCTGTCGTCCGCAAATGGAAGGATCGAGGCATCACCGGTTTCAAACGTGAGGTTCGCCGCCGGGTAGGTCTCTCGGGCGTAGGCCAGCGCTTCGTCCGAGGAGTCCAGCCCGACGACGCTGGCCGCCGCCTGCGCCAGTTCCGCCGAGCCGTAACCGCTTCCGCATCCCACGTCCAGGACCCGCTTGCCCCCTGCGAGCCGGGCGGCGAAGCGGTACCGGGCCATGTGCTCGTTCCACAGATCGGCTTCGACCTGTCCGGGAACGACCCGCTCTCCCGTGAATTCAACCAACGTGTGCCTCCGGCGCCTTCTCCAGCCGCGTATTGATGGTCACACGGCACGGCAGGTGCAGATACCCGTAGACCAAACCGTCCCCGGGCGCCATCTGCAGCGTCTGCGCATTGTCAATCCAATCACACATCCGGTAGCTGAGCAAAGACCCGTCGGCGACCGCGGGAGAAAACGAGAAGGACCCGGGATAGAGCGCCGGCAAGTCCACGTGAAAATCGACCGTGTAGGTGTCACCGGGATTCATGGCCGGCAGTTCGACCCCTTCGCGCGTCGTGTTGGTGCCCGCGAAATCGATCCCCAGATGATTGCGCAGCATGAAGCCGATATTGGGGCGAGCCAGGTACTGTTTGGCTCTGGCCGAGATGCGCACCACAACGCGGGTCAGTGGTTGCAAAGCCGCCAGACGCTGCCCGAAAGAGTCGGTGATCAGGATGCCGAGAATCTCCGCTCTGCCGTCCCCATAGCGGTGGTCGATGTTCGGAATGCTGGTCACCACTTCGGGCGCCTGCACCGTTTCGACTTGCTGCCGGGCGGGCGAGAGGTGGGTTTGCAGGTAGGAAGTGTCTTTCTCGGCCATGGCTGCCAGGTACCGGGAGATGACCCGGTCGGTCTCGCCCAGTTCCCGCGCCCGCCCGCGGTCGAGCCACAGCGTCCGGTCGCCAATCGCTTTGACGTCGCCCGCCGAATGAGAGACAAACAGGATCGTCGTGCCGCGAGAACGGAGTTCATGGACCTTCCTTAGGCAGCGCTGCCGGAAGTAGATGTCACCGACCGCCAAGGCTTCGTCGACGATCAGGATGTCCGGGTCAACGTGTATGGCTACGGCGAAGGCCAGCCGCACCACCATGCCGCTGGAGTACGTCTTGACGGGCTGGCGGATGAATTCGCCGATTTCAGCGAACTCCTCGATGTGCTGGTAGATCCGGTCGACTTGCGCCGATGAAAAGCCGAGGATGGCCGCGTTCAGGTAGACGTTGTCCCGCCCGGTGAACTCAGGGTTGAATCCGGCGCCCAATTCGAGCAGCGCCGACACCCGGCCATTCACGGAAACGCTTCCAGAAGCGGGTTGGAGGATGCCGGCGACAAGCTGCAGCAAGGTGCTCTTGCCGGCGCCGTTTTCGCCGACGATACAGAAGGTCTGCCCTTTTTCGACCGTGAAACTGATGTCTTGAAGCGCCCAGAAGTCGCGGTGGAAGGATTTTCGATTGAAGGTCAGGAGTTCTTTGAGCCGGCCCTTAGGCGAATCGTATATGGGATAGGTCTTCGAAACGCCTTGGAACTCAATGACACTCACTTGCGGGGAGGGGCTCGGAGGCCCTTAAGTCGAATCTAGCAGAAGCACGAACCGGGATGTCAAACAAGGGGAGAGAAAATCAAAACAGGGCGACCGCCGGTCCTTGAGTCTGCGGGCCTTGCCAATCGTTTGACGAGGTCTTCTCTCGGTTGCGTTGAGCCTTATTTCTTTAGCGGTCGTTATGCCGCACCCTGCAACCTCGTTTTCAAGAGGCTGCAACGGTTCGAAAGACGCGCAACCCAGCAGATCATTAAGCCGGAAGCCGCCCTGAGCAGTGGCTGATCTCTATATGAGTTAGCCTCCTATCTGTTGGCTCGGCTGCGATCAGCTTCGCCTGAGTGCCACCCCGCTCAAACGGCTCGGAGCGGCGAAGATCATGATCTCTGCCTATACTCTGGAACGAAAAATCACGGGTGTCAAGGTCTATAAGTTTTTCAGATAGGGATAAACAGGTCTGATGATCGTTTATTGACAGATTCCGGTTCCGGTTCGTAGGCTAGAAAGGTAGGACGTTTTTGCCGGTGTAGCTCAGGTGGTTAGAGCGGCGGTCTCATAATCCGCAGGTCGTAGGTTCGAGTCCTACCGCCGGCACCAAACGACTCTCATTTCTCGCAAGCCGCGGCGATCAGGTCATAAATGCGGCTGAGTTCTTCCATCGAGTAGTACTCGATTTCAATTCGTCCTCGCTGATCGGACTTTTCCGCGATTCGTACGCGGGTTCCCAGCAGTTCGCCGAGCCGCTCAGCGGCCGCCTTCACGTTGGGATCCTGCTTCACCTCGGCCGGGGCTTTTTCTTCCGATTCCCGAGTCAGGCGCTGCACCGCTTTTTCAACCTGCCGGACGGACAGGCCGTGGCTTACAACTTGTTGAGCTAGAACGGTTTGCTGTTCAGGATCGGGAAGGCCGAGGAGCGCGCGGGCATGACCCATCGAGAGCCGCTGTTCGGCCAGCAGAATCTGTACTTCAGAAGGAAGTTTCAGGAGCCGGATCATGTTGGTGACCGTGCTGCGGTCTTTGCCGGTCCGTGTGGCGATTTGTTCGTGGCTGAGACCGAGGTCACGCCCGAGGCGTTCGAAGGCGTGCGCGACTTCGATCGGGTTGAGGTCCTCGCGCTGGATGTTCTCGATCAGGGTCACTTCGAGCAAGCGGTTATCGGCGAAGTCCTGTACGACGACCGGCACGCGCCGGAGGTCGGCGATCTTGGCGGCGCGCCAGCGCCGCTCGCCGGCGACGAGTTGGAAGCGGGAGGCCTGTTTCCGCACGATCAGGGGCTGAATGATGCCGTTCTCGCGGATCGACTGAGCCAGTTCATCGAGGCGTCCGGCTTCAAACGCCGTGCGAGGCTGAAGCGGGTTGGGATCGATCTCGTCGATCGGGATTTCGAAGGCTTTCGCAGGTCCTTGAATTTCCGGAGCGAGTTTCACGGGAGGCGGAGGCGCGGGGGCCGCGGCCGAAGCGCGGTTGGCGGGCAGGAGCGCCGAAAGACCTTTACCCAAGGCTTTCCGTGAGCTGTCTGGCGCGTTGCTCATTTTGGAGGATCTCCTTCGCTAGCTTGATGTAGCTCTCTGCTCCGCGGGAACGGACGTCGTAGCTGAGGATGGGCTTGCCGAAACTCGGAGCTTCGGCGAGACGGATACTACGCGGAATGACGGTCTGAAAGACTTCTTCTTCGAAAAACTCCTTCAGGTCGCCCGCTACCTGCCTGGTGAGGTTGGTACGATCGTCGAACATCGTCAACAGGATTCCTTCCAGCTTCAGAGCGGGCTGAAAGGTGTCCCGGATGCGGTCGATGGTATCGAGGAGTTGAGAGACGCCTTCGAGAGCGAAGAACTCGCACTGAATCGGGACGAGAACGCTATCGGAGGCTACGAGTGCGTTGACGGTGAGCAGGTCGAGGGCGGGAGGGCAATCGACGATGATGAACGGGTAGTCGTTGCGCAGGGGATCCAAGGCTTCGCGCAGCCGGAATTCCCGCCTGGGCTGATCGACGAGCTCCAAATTGGCGGCGACCAGATTTTTGTCGGCGGGAAGGATTTGGAGGCCGTCGAAATCGGTGATGCGGACGGCTTCGGCGGCGGCCAAGTTGCCCGTCACCACGTCATAGCTGGTCGGCATGCCAGCCTGCTTGACGACACCCACACCGGTCGTGGAGTTTCCTTGCGGATCCATGTCCACTAGCAGGATCCGTAAGTCATTGGCGGCAAGGGATGCCGCGAGGTTGATAGCGGTTGTGGTTTTGCCGACGCCTCCCTTTTGGTTGGCAATGGCGATGGTTTTACCCAAGCGTGAGCTCCCGGAGGATTCAGGAAATCCTATGCTACCATGCGCAAACTTCCCG
>JADZCI010000116.1 GCA_020851655.1 Bryobacterales bacterium | reverse complement strand
TTCGATTATGAGAACGAAGTCTATTCCAAGAGCCTTTGGGTTGCCGAAGGCGTGACGTCTTATTACGGGGGACTGGCGCTGAAACGCGCGGGACTCCGCTCCACCGATTCTCTGCTCAGAGACCTGGGGCAACAGATCCGCATGCTGCAAAGCCAGCCGGGACGGCTTGTCCAGCCGCTGGAATCGTCCTCCTACGATGCCTGGATCAAGTTGTACCGGCCGGACGAGAACTCACCCAACACGTCGATCAGTTACTACACCAAGGGTGCGCTTGCCGGATGGTTGTTGGATGCCAAAATCCGTAAGTTGACGAATGCTCAGAAGAGTCTCGATGACGTGATGAGGCTAGCTTACGCCCGCTATTCAGGCCGGCGCGGTTATACGCCGGAGGAATTCCGCCAAACGGCCGCCGAAGTCGCCAACAGCGATCTGAGCGCCTGGTTTGAGAAGGTACTGGACACCACGGCCGAGTTGGACTACTCGGAAGCGCTGGACTATCTGGGGCTGCGATTCAAAGCAGATACTCCGCGTCCCGGCGGCGGACCTCGTGTTAACACTGGACTTACGCTGCGAACCGATAATGGCAGGCTGATAGTTTCCCAGGTGCGCCGGGGCACACCCGGCTACGATTCGGGGATCAACGTGAACGACGAGATTCTCGCCATCAACGATTACCGGGTGCGTGCTGAACAGTGGGCGTCGCGGCTGGAATCCTACAAGCCCGGCAACACGGTGAGCGTCCTGGTCGCCCGCCGCGACCAACTCATGCGCCTGGACTTGAAGCTCGAACCAGACCGCGCGCCGGGTTGGCAGTTGGAACTTCGGTCGGACGCGACTCCGGACCAGAAGGCCAGCCTGAAAGCGTGGCTTCGGGAGCCGTAAGACGAGCGTGCGCACTTCGAGCGCCGCCGCAAACGTGCGAACTGGCTGGGATTATTAATTGAGGCGCCGGATGTCGCGGGCACCGATGGTCCCGGTCCGGAAATCGCAGACGCCTCAGTTGGTTAACGCAGGAAGCCCCGGATGGACGGTCGTAGTCGTCACCGGGCGCGCTGCCATCGCGAATCGGAGGGTTAGCCTCCGCTCGCCTTATTCTTACGGTATTCGGCCCAGCGCTTCTTTTGTGCGGCCGCAATTCGCTTGCGTGCGGCTTCGCTCAAGTTGCGCTTCGGTCCATTCAGACTCGGCGCCGCCGAGGCTGTGGCTCTGCCCGCCTTCTTGCCCAGCGCGGTACGCACCTGGGCGATCTGTGCGTCGATGCGCTGCCGCTGCAACTCTAATCCTTCTAGTGCCGCAGCTAACAACGTCGCATTATCGCTGCTAAAATTCGCCATGAATAATCCCTCGCTCTAATTAATCACGTTTCTCTTCGGGGCCGTGAGCGGCAGATGAAGGTGACTGGACCTTGATTGGTCAAATCCACCGACATCTGGGCTTGAAATACCCCAGTCTCAACCAAGACTCCCACCTGCCGGACGAACTTGATAAAGCTTTCGTACAACAGTGCTGCCAATTGCGGAACCGCGGCGCCATCAAATGAGGGTCTACGCCCCCTGGTGACATCCGCGGCCAGAGTAAACTGTGACACTACCAGCATACTCCCGGAGACATCGATCAGGCTAGAATTCATCTTTTGAGCCGTGTCTGGAAATACTCTGAGATGGACGACACGATCAGCTAAATACTTCGCATCCTCTTCTGTATCATCTCTCTCTACTCCCAAAAAGACAAGCAACCCCGTTCCAATTTGTCCAGTCACTGACCCGTCCACAGTGACGCTCGCGCGGCTAACTCGTTGTAGTACGGCTATCATCAAGTACCCGGTTTTAGTACCAGAGTGACACGAATCGCCCCCGCGGTATCGGAGTGGAAGCTGGGTGTCCCCGGCTTATCCGTCTGGTCCTACCGCTTTTGTAAGATTGAGCGGCGCCTGGGCTCGATCATTATATCCACGAGTTGCCGGTCGAGCCACTCCCAGGCTTGAAGCCGGACTTCCCGCGGAAACGTGTGAGGCGCATCGGGATGGACGACCGTGATGGCGTTGGATCCCGAGGCGCGCACCGCATCGTCGACGCCCGAGGCATCGAAGTTGGCGTCATGTAACGGCGCATTGACGAAGACCGGCCGGGGCGAGATTGCGGCGAGCACATCCTTGAAATCGAACGGCATGCGGGCCGGCGACTTGGCATAAATCTCCGCGATCCTGGGCATATAGCCTTTGTGCGACCAGCCGGTCAGGTCGCCGCCGTAGTATTTGCCAAAGGATGTGAACCCGCAACTGGTGACAACCGCCTTGATCCGCTTGTCGAATGCCGCCAGAAAGAGGGAATTGTGCCCGCCCAGCGAGTGGCCCACGGCGGCGATGCGGTCCGGTTCAACTTCCTTGAGTGAGACCAGCACATCGACAGCGCGCATGTGGTTCACGATGCCCTTCATGGTGGCGCTCGCATAGCCGTGCTCGTAGGGGTCAAAGCGGTATTCGCCAAAATTCGGGTAATCGGGCGACAAGGTTACGTAGCCGCGCCTGGTCAACTCGAGCGCATAGTGCAGATCAGGATTTCCGGCGATTCCGGCCGGTTCGTCTTTGCCGGGCCGCGTCGTCTGGTGCAGGCAGATTGCGGCGGGGTGCCGGCCGGATTTCGGCTCCGGAATCAGCAGCCAGGCCGGGACACGGTCCCCGGGCTCGGAAACAAACTCGATTTTTCGCCGCTCGTAGCCGTCCAGTTGCTCTGTGGAGATAACCCGAACGTCCAACGCCGGATTCCGGTCTGCCGGCAGCGGCCCCATGACTTCCTGCATGGCGGCCAGGATTCGATCACGCGCCGCCGGGAGCTGAGAGGCGGCCAGCAGACACACAAGTCCTGTACAATATGGCAGGGTTTTGATTTGTAAGCTGTTCCGGATAATGTCCTACTCTGTCTTAACAGATAGAACGGGATTCCGGCAATGGCGGCAAGGAACCTTCAGGAGCATGCAGCAGCTCAGCGACGAAGAGCTGATAACACAATCCCGCGGGTCTGGAATCGCGGCCGCCTCGGATCCGTATCTGAACGAACTGTTCTCGCGCCATCAGCGGCGTGTCTCACTATGGTGCCTGCGTTATGCCGGCAACCGGGAAGATGCGGCGGACCTGGCGCAGGAAATCCTGGCGCGTGTGTGGCGCAACCTGGATTCCTACCAGGGAAACTCGAAGTTTACGACCTGGTTGTACATGGTTTGCCGGAACCACTGCCTCAATCATGTCAAAGCCAAGTCGCACGAACCCGACGTGATGAAAGAGATCGTGGACATAGCCGACACCCGCGGTGCGAATACGGAGGAAGGGCTGGCGCGGGAAGAACACGTCCGGCTGGCGCGGCGTTGGATCAATGATGCGCTGGATGAAACGGAGCGCAAGGTCGTCCGTCTGCACTTCGGCGATGGGATGGCTGTGGACGCGATCACGCGGCTGCTCGGACTGAAGAATCCGAGCGGCGCCAAGGCCCACCTGGTGAGCGCGAGACGGAAGTTGCAGGAATCGGCTCGTCGATGGAAGGCAAGGTATGAGTCCGCAAGAAAACAGTGACCCTGTGCGGGATCTCCTGCGCGGAGAAGGGGACTGCTTGGCGCCGGAACAGCTTGAACTGATGCTCGGTGAAGGCGGCGACGCCGCCGTCCGGCAGCGGTT
This sequence comes from Bryobacterales bacterium, assembly GCA_020851655.1. Taxonomy (GTDB): domain Bacteria; phylum Acidobacteriota; class Terriglobia; order Bryobacterales; family Bryobacteraceae; genus JADZCI01. Next base: position 21,332 of record JADZCI010000116.1, on the reverse strand, counting down.
TGAGGATCACATCCGCGGTTGCGCGGCGTGTTCGGCGGAACTGGACTTGCTTCGCGGCTTCCTGGCTTCCAAACCGGAGCCGGAAGAAGAAAGCGACCTCGCCTGGGTGGTGAACCGGCTCGAAGAGAAGGGTGGCGCCGCGGAACGCGCGCCCAAACGGAACACGAGCTGGTGGCAGGCGTGGGGGAGTTTCTCGCCGTTCTCAAAAGTGGTGGTCACGTTGGCCAGCCTTCTGCTGGTGGTCGCGGGCGCGCTCGAGTTGCGGAAGCTTCGAGTCAGCAGTCCGGGGGTGGCGGACACCGGCGCCGCCGCGGTGATGCGTTCGGCGCAGTTGACGCTGATCGGTCCTTCCGGAGATGTTACGGCAATCCCTCAGAAGCTAGCGTGGAACGCCGTGGACACGGCGGTCCGGTACGAAGTCCTGGTCGAGGAAGTGGACGGAGCCTTGATCTGGAAAGGTGAATCGGCGGCGGCGGAAATCGCGCTGCCCGGCCCGGTCCAGAGCCTGATCGTCCCGAAGAAAACGCTGGTCTGGCAGGTCACCGCGTTTGATGTGCGCGGCGAGAAGGTGGCGGAGTCTCAGAAGCAGCGGTTCCGGTTGGTTCCTTAGCCCCTTGGGCGGCGGGCCATCAGACCGTGGACGAGCGCAGCCGCGCCGAGCATCGCGGCGATGGCGGACAAAAGCGCGGGCCACCCGAGTTGGCCGGGGAGCGGCGTCTGGCCGTCGCCGGTGAGGACGAACGCGGCCCAGTGGCGCGGATCGGAGAACCGCGTGGGCGACGATCTCATAGCCTGCTTTGCCCCGGCGAGCGCCTGGGCCTTGCCTTCGCCGCGCGCGAGCCCCGCATAGAAGATCCGCATGAACTCGGCCGTCGCCTCGTCCTCCACTTTCCACAGGCTCGCCACCGTCGCGGCGGCGCCAGCCGCAAGAAAGGCGCGCGCCAGGCTTTGAGGACCTTCCCCGGCAAGATCCAAGCCCGCTTCGGTTTCACAGGCTGAGAGCGTCACGAGCGATACGGCGGTCAAGTCCAGGCGTGCGATGTCAGACGTGAACAGGTAGCGGGTTGGCAGGATGATCCTGGACCGTGACGGGTCTTCCGTGTCGGCAATCGCGTGTGCGGCGAAGTGCAGCACGGGGAGCGGAGCGGGCAAGTGAGAAGGCTCGGAGACCACGCGCGTGTTGAGTTGGCGGGCAATGGATTCGACCTCCCGCCGGGCGCCGGGAAGAGACATGAGATGTTCGTCGCCCGGCAGAACCGTTGCCGCGCTTTGTCCGCCACCCGCCACCACGGCGACTACCCGCGGCTCCCAGGGCCATAGCCACCGCGGCTGTGCGCGAGCGCGGAAGAGGTATCGGACGGTCGGGATGTACCAGGCCGCGCGATCGGCGATCTGAGGCGCACCATCGGGCACGGCAATGACACGTCCGGCCGGAGCACTTCCGTTCACCTGGGCCGAGTGCCGGGTAATCCACAAAGTTGCCGCCTCATTGGTTCCGGGACGTTTCCACAGGACCGCCAGCGCGGTCGCTTCCTCCAGGCGTTGCTGGAGCCGCGCCACGGTGACGGGTTCCGGAGAGAGAGTCTCTTGAAGCGCCCGCGCCCGGGCGCGTTCCATCCAGTTCAGCAGGGCATCGAGGTCGGGCTCCGGTTGAGCGAGGATCAGGGCGATCATGGCATCGTACACCTCGCGTTTGCCGGCCAGGAAGTCGCGGCGCAGGATGGTGCGGCCGAGCGAGGTGCGAATGTTCTCGATCACTTCGACGGCACGGGAAAAATGGTGGCGAGCCTGGCCGGGAAGGTTCCGCTCGAGCGCCAGTCGCCCCAGTCCGTAGTCGGCCTTCCACTCTTCTTCGGGAGCATTGATCTTCTGCGCCAGGTCACGCACGGCGCGCCATCCCATTTCTGCGTCTCGCGGGCGCGCGGTCCGAAGATCGCACTCCGCAAGGTACAGACGCGACTGCAACTCCTCCCGGATGCTCCCGGTTGCCGTGGCGCGCCGCAAAGCTTCGCCGAACCGGCGCCGGGCTGCGACGTAATCCTGGAATTCGAGCGCTTCCAGGATGCCCAGATTCTTCAACGTGCCGATTTCGCGGTCCGAATTCCGTTCGTCGCGGTAGAGCCGCAGCGCCTGCTCGTAAATGGAGCGCGCCTTGACCGGGTCACCGAGGCGGCGAATCAGCGCGCCTAGATTGGTGAGCAGTTGGGCCTGCTCGCTCGGAGTAAAGGAATTGCGCCGGCGCTTCAAGTCCTGATAGATGGCCAGGGCGGCGCGGTCGCGTCCCAGGCGCTGGTACAGCGCGCCCCGGTTGAGCAGCGTCATCTCCTCGGCCGCGGGTCCCGCTTTGAGGCTATCGGCGCGGTCGTACGATCGCATCGACTCGAGATACCGCCCCTGGACGAAATCGACGCCGCCCAGGTTGTTCAGGCAATATGCCTGGTGTTTCAGGTCGCCGGCGCGGCGGTAGAGGTCCAGCGCCTTTTGATAGGCTTCCCGCGCGGGATCGTACTCGCCCCTGTAGTAGTGCGCGCTGGCGGAAAGGTTTGCCGCCTCGGCTTCGCACGCCGTATCGGACGCCTGGCGGCACTCGGTAGCGGCCGCCCGCGCTTCCCGCAACATCGCCGCGTAGTCGCCCGACTGCTCCGCGCTCCGCGCCCGTTCCAGTTGCGGAGGAGCGAGCCACAGGGCGAGAACCGTGAAGCCAGCCAGCATGCCGATGTTATGATTGTGCCCAATATGAAACTCCTTCGCCTGATGGGCGCATGTCTATTGATTACCGGATTGGCCGCGGCGCAGACACCGAAGAAGAAGCGCGTGCTTTGCATTGGCGCTGTCAAGGGTTTCCAGCACGATTCCACGAGCCATGGACTGGCGACCATCTGGAAACTCGGGCAGGAGTCCGGACTGTGGGATACCTTCATCCGGACCGATACCCAGCTCCTCACCAAGAAGAAGCTGGCCGGAAACGCGAAGAACCTCGATTTCTTTGACGTACTGGTGTTCTACACCACCGGGGAGATCGACCTCGATGACGAGCAGAAAGCGTCCATTCTGTCGTTTGTCAAGGACGACGGAAAGGGGTTCATCGGCGTTCACAGCGCGCTCGACACTCTCTACAAGTGGCCGGAGTATGGAGAACTGATTGGCGGCTATTTCGACCAGCATCCGTGGAACACGTTCCAGGCGCCGGTGATTGTCGAAGACCCGTCGAATCCGATCGTGAAGCATTTCGCCAAAGAGTTTGTCACGCTCGATGAGATCTACCAGGCCAAGGACTACTCGCGCGACAAGGTGCGCGTGCTGATGCGGCTGGACGAAAACAAGCTGGACCTTAAGAATCCCAGGGTCCACCGCGCGGACAAGGACTTTGCGGTGGCGTGGATGAAGAACTACGGCAAAGGCCGGGTCTTTTATTCGACCTTTGGGCACACGTTTGAATCCTGGGAGCGTCCGGACATGCAGAAGATGTGGCTGGAAGCAACCAAGTGGGCGCTGGGAATGACGGAAGCCAACGCCACTCCCCGTCCGCGACCCTGATTCACCGCCGGCTCTTTCGCTCACGTCCGTTCTTTACGCATGGAATCCGCCAGTCCTCAGACACTGAAAAAGACAGCCGGTTGGGTCCACCTTTGGGCGCTGGGTGTTGGCGGCGTGATTTCGGGCAACTACTTTGGCTGGCAAACGGGGCTGTTGACCGGCGGTTTCGGCGGGTTGCTGATCGCCACGGTCCTTATCGCCGCGATGTATGTCTGCCTGGTGTTCTCGATTGCCGAACTTTCCGCCGCGCTGCCCGATGCGGGCGGCTTTTACAACTTCACGCGCGCCGCGTTCGGCAAAGACCGGGCGTTTCTCAACGGGCTCACCGACGCCATCGAATATGTGACTACGCCCGCTGTCATTGTCGCCGGCATCGCCGGATATATGAAAGCGCTGGTGCCCGGTTCGCCCGACTGGGTTTGGTGGGTGGTTTTCTACCTGATCTTTGTGGGGATCAACATTTCCGGCGCGGCGATTTCGTTTGGTGTCTCGATGGGAATCACCGTTCTGGCGGCTTTGGTGCTGCTTCTGTTTTACGGCGGTGCGGTGGCGACCGGCGCATTCTCCTGGGCCAACGCATTGAATATTCCGCCCGAACCGGGAAACAACGCCTTTCTTCCGCACGGCTGGTATGGGATCTTTGCGGCGCTTCCTTATGCGGTGTGGTTCTATCTTGCCATCGAGCAGTTGCCGCTGTCGGCGGAAGAAAGCTACGACGCCGCGCGTGACATGCCGCGCGCCCTCAAGTGGGGCATCGGAACGCTGCTGCTGCTTTCAGTCGGCACACTGGTGCTGAACTCGGGTGTCGGACCGGGGGCAAATGGCGTGGGGGCGTCGGCGGCGCCGCTGGAAGCCGGGTTCCGGGCCGTGTTCTCGCGCAATGTGACTTCGACGCTGCTCTCGGCCATTTCGCTCACCGGGCTGATCGCCAGTTTTCACTCCATCATCTACGCCTACGGCCGTTTGCTTTTCGCGTTGAGCCGGGCCGGGTACCTGCCTTCCTTGATGTCGAAGCTGGGCGGCCGGCGGACGCCTTGGGTGGCGCTCCTGCTGGGCGGCGTGCTGGGGCTCGTGCTGTGTTTCCTCGCGCAGCAGTATGCCGGCAGCGTCGGCGCCGCATTGCTCAACATGGCTGTGTTTGGGGCACTGATGTCTTACATTCTCGTGCTGGTGTCCTATCTGCGGCTCAAGTCCGATCAACCGCACCTCAAGCGACCGTACCTGAGCCCGCTTGGGCGAGCCGGCGCGGCCACCGGCATTGCTCTCGGGCTGATTTGCCTGGCTGCGACGTTCGCGGTGCCTTCGTTCCGGCCCGGCGTCGCCGGAACCGCGGTTTTTGTGTTGGTGATGCTGGCCTACTATTGGCTGTATCGCCGCCACCATGTGGAGGATCTGTGACCTTAAGTGAATTGCGTCAGGCCGTGCGCCGGGGGACCATCAACACGGTCATCGCCGCCTTTACCGACCACTACGGGCGCCTGATGGGCAAGCGGTTTGACGCCGAGCATTTTATTGCGTATGTAGCCGGGGGCGGCACTCACGCGTGCAACTACCTGCTGACCGCCGACATGGAAATGGACCCGGTGCCCGGCTATCGATTTGCGAACTGGGAACTGGGTTACGGAGACTTCCACCTGGTTCCCGACCTGGGCACACTGCGCCAACTGAGCTGGCTCGACAAGACGGCCTTTGTCCACTGCGACATCGAATTGGAACCCGATCACGCGGCAGTCGAAGTCGCGCCCAGGACGATTCTCAAAAAGCAGATCAACCTTGCGCGCTCGGCTGGGTTTGAGCCCTTCGCGGCTTCCGAGCTCGAGTACTTCGCCTACCGGACTTCGTTCCGGCAGGCGGCGCTGCAGGGCTATCGCGACCTGGAACCCCTGGGCTGGTACCTGGAAGATTACAACCTGCTACAGGGCACGCGGGAGGAGTTCTATACCGCCGCCGTGCGCCGTCATCTCAAAGAATCGGGCATTGCCGTGGAAAATTCCAAAGGCGAATGGGGCCTGGGCCAGCACGAAGTCAATATCCGGTACGGAGAGGTCCTGGAGATGGCCGACAATCACGCTTTGTTCAAGCAGTGTTTAAAAGAAGTCGCCGACCAGGCGGGTATCAGCGTCACCTTTATGGCCAAGCCGGCTCAAGGACAAGCCGGCTCCGGATGCCACATTCACATGAGTCTCCGAAGACGGGGCAAGAGCGCCTTTAAGGGAACCCGCCGCCTGGGTCCGGTCGAAGGTTCCGATGTCTTCCGGTGGTTCCTGGGTGGCTGGATCGCGCATGCGCCGGAGTTCATGGTGTTCTACGCGCCCACTGTGAATTCTTACAAGCGCTTTGAGGACCTGTCGTGGGCGCCGACCCGCCTGGCGTGGAGCTACGACAATCGCACGGCCGGATTCAGGGTGGTGGGCCGCGGTGACAGCTTGCGAATCGAATGCCGGATTCCGGGATCGGATGCCAACCCTTACCTGGCGTTTGCAGCCTCGCTTGCTTCTGGGCTCGATGGCATTCGCAACAAGATCGATCCTCCGCCTGTTTTCGAGGGTGACGTCTACGCGGCGCGAAACCTGCCGCGCGTACCCTATACGCTGGAACATGCGGTCGACCTGTTCTTGGCCAGCGGCTTTGTCAAGGACACTTTGGGTGAAAGCGCCGCCGAGCACTACGCGCACTTCTACCGCAGCGAGCAGAAGTCGTTTGAACGCGCCGTGACCGACTGGGAACGCAAGCGCTATTTCGAGAGAATCTAGAAAGTAGCCATGAGATTGAAAGATCAAGTCGCCCTGATCACGGGCGCGGGCAGTGGAATTGGCAAAGAATCGGCGCTCCTCTTTGCCGCGGAAGGCGCCGCGGTCATCGCGGTGGACGTGAATCTTGCCTCCGCCGAGGCCGTTGCCCGGGAAATCACTTCTTCCGGGGGCAAGGCGGCGCCGGTCAAGGCGGATGTTTCGCAGGGCGCCGGCTGTCAAGCCATGGTGAAGGCGGCCGAGGAGCAGTTCGGGAAACTCACCGTGCTTTTCAACAACGCCGGCATTTCTCACGCCGACGACGACGATGCCGTGGCGACGGCGGAAGACGTTTGGGACCTGACGTTCGCTGTTAACGTGAAGGGCGTATTTCTCGGCTGCAAGTACGGAATCCCGGCGCTGCGCCGCGCCGGAGGCGGGTCCATTATCAACACGGCATCGTTTGTGGCCGTATTGGGCGCCGCCACCCCGCAACTGGCCTACACCGCAAGCAAGGGCGCCGTGCTGTCGATGAGCCGCGAACTCGCCGCGATCCACGCGCGCGAAAATATTCGTGTGAATGCGTTGTGTCCCGGACCCCTGCGGACCGAATTGCTGATGAAGTACCTCAATACCGAAGAAAAGAAACAGCGGCGCCTTGTTCATATTCCGATGGGGCGCTTTGGCGAGGCGAAGGAAATCGCCAAGGCCGCGCTCTATCTTGCGTCAGACGAATCGTCATACGTCACCGGGGCCGAGTTCCTGGTGGACGGCGGCATCACGGCCGCATACACGACACCGCTATGAGCACGCAGCAAACCGTCTCGCCGGTCGATGGGAGCATCTTTGCCGTTCGCGATCTGGCCAGCGGCGCTCAAATCGAAGCGGCTCTGGCCAAGGCGGCCGCGGCGCAGACGACGTGGCGGACCGTTCCGCTGGCCGAACGGTGTGAGACCGTCCTGCGATTCGTCGCCGTCATGGAGTCCAAAGCCGATGACATCGGCAAGGATCTGGCGTGGCAAATGGGGCGTCCGGTTCGCTATGGGCCGATGGAGATCCGGCGCGGCTTTGCCGAGCGCGCCCGCTACATGGCCGAAGTCGCGCCTCAATGCCTGGCGGACGTTTCCGTTTCGCCCAAGCCCGGATTCACCAGGTTCATTCGCAGAGAACCCGTTGGCGTGGTGTTTGTCATTGCGCCCTGGAACTATCCGTATCTGACGTCGGTCAACTCGCTGGTGCCCGCGATCATCGCGGGAAATTCCGTCATCCTGAAGGACTCGGCGCAGACGCCTTTGTGCGCCGAGCGGTATGCCGAGGCGTTTGGCGAGGCTGGCTTACCGGAAGGAGTGTTTCAATTTCTGCATTTGAACCACCGGGACGTCGCCAGGATCATCGGCGATTCACGGGTGGACTTTGTGGCTTTCACCGGTTCGGTAGAAGGCGGGCATGCGGTGCAGGCGGCCGCGTCGCGGCGCTTCATCGGCGTGGCGCTAGAACTCGGCGGCAAGGATCCCGCTTATGTGCGCGCCGATGCGAATCTCGGACATGCTGTCGAGAATCTCGTGGATGGGGCGTTGTTTAACTCCGGCCAGTCCTGTTGCGCCGTCGAGCGGATCTACGTCGACCGCGCAGTTTATGAAGACTTCGTTTCCGGCTGTGTGTCGCTGGCGCGCAAGTATGTCTTGGGCAATCCGCTGGACGAAAGCACAACCCTGGGCCCCATGGTTCGAACCAGCGCCGCCGAATTCGTACGCAAGCAAATCGCCGAAGCGAGCGCGATGGGCGCCATCGCGCACATCGACCCGCGGGAGTTTCCCGCCGATCATGCCGCCTCGCCCTATCTCGCGCCTCAGATCCTGACGGGCGTCGATCACCGTATGCGTATCATGACCGAAGAGACATTCGGTCCGGCCGTTGGAATCATGGCGGTCGATACCGAGGAGCAGGCGGTCCGGTTGATGAACGACAGCGACTATGGCTTGACCGCGGCGATCTGGACGTCTGATGAAGAAGCCGCGGTCCGGATTGGCAACCAGATAGAGACCGGGACTTGGTTCATGAACCGCTGCGACTACCTCGATCCCGCGCTCGCCTGGACCGGCGTGAAAGATTCCGGACATGGCTGCGCTCTGAGTGTCCTGGGTTTCGAGCAACTGACCCGGCCGAAGTCCTTCCACCTGAGAACGGTTACGACGTGAAGCTTGGATTGCTCCAATGTGACCATGTGCTCGATCAGTTCCGGCACATTGACGGCGATTACGACGCGATGTTTGCGCGGTGGTTGCCCGGCGAGTGGCGGGTGTATGACGTCTCGCGGCAGCAGGTTCCTGAGAATCTGGATGAATGCGATGTCTGGGTGGGTACCGGGTCCAAAGCATCGGTCTACGATGATGAACCGTGGATTCACGGTTACGCGGCGCTGGTGAGGCGGCTGCGCGATGCGGGCAAGCCCTTCCTCGGAGTGTGTTTCGGCCACCAGATGATGGGGCATGCTTTGGGCGGGCGAGTGGCCAAGAGCCCGCGCGGGTGGGGCGTCGGAATGCACCAGTTCGCAGTTCACGAAACCGAACCATGGATGATGCCTCCACTCCAGAGCGTCAGCGTGCTGATGAGTTGCCAGGACCAGGTGGAGGATCTGCCTCCCGGCGCGGTCGTTCTGGCGGGCGACGAGCACTGCCCGGCCGGCATCTTCCGGGTGGGGCGGATGCTGGGTATTCAAGGACATCCCGAGTGGACCGCGGCCTACGCCGGGGCGCTGCTGGCGCATCGCGCCTCGCGGATTGGCGAAGAGCGTGCGGCCGCCGCGCGGGCAACCCTGAACCAGCCCGCCAACAGCGCTGAATTCGCAAACTGGGTGCGCCGGTTTGTTAGTAATTCAGATCTGTAAGTCTGTTTCATTCACCCGCATCACTATTTACGCTCCAAACGGCGGGGATCGGTTATTCTGAATGGCATGAAGTCTCAACTGGTGGTAGCGCTGTTCTTATGGGGAACCAGCGCTTTGGCGCAGTCTACTCTAGGCGTGGTACTGGGTACTGTCACGGACTCTTCCGGCAGCGTGGTCGCCGGGGCCGCCGTGAAGTTAACCAATACTGGCGAAAACACTTCTCAGGAAACGAAGACCGACAACAAAGGGGATTACGCTTTTCGAAGCGTAAAGGCTGGAACGTATTCGGTCTCCGTGACGCAGTCCGGCTTTCGTATGTTTACTGCGATCGACCTGCCGCTTGTTTCGCGTGAGACGCTGCGCGTCGATGCGCAGTTGCAGGTCGGCGATGTGGCGCAGGTCCTTGAGGTGTCCGCCGCGGCGAACACCATCGCTACCGATTCTCCGGCAGTCGCAACAACACTTACACCGGAATCGGTTCTCAGTCTTCCATCCAACGTGCGCGGTGGGGGTTCGACCAGCCCTTATGCGCTGATCGCCACCTTGCCGGGCGTTCAATCCGACAATGGCGGCGCCTACGCGATTCAGGGCGGGCTCCCGGCGCAATCGGAATCCTCGGTCGACGGGGTTTCAATCACCGCGGTGACGGGAAACAGCCCGAACCGGAACCTGTTTCCGTCGGTTGAATCCATCGGTGAAATCAAAGTGCAGGGCGTCGGCAACACGGCCGAATTTGGCGCTCCGGGCGACGTGACAACGATCTCCAAGAGCGGAAGCAACGCGTTCCACGGGGCGGCATTCTGGTATCACCAAAACAAAGCGTTTGACTCGCGCACTTTCAACCAAGTAACGCTGCCGGCGAAGATCGGAAACACATTCGGCGGCACGTTGGGCGGGCCGGTTGTGCTGCCGAAGATCTACGACGGCCGGAACCGGACGTTCTTCTTCTTCACCTGGGAGAGCTTCAAGTTCCCCCGGCAGGCAACGGTCACGAATTCAGTTCCTACCGAGCTCATGAAGAATGGCAACTTCACCAACGAAGGAGTGGCGGTCAAGGATCCGTTCACGGGCATTCCGTTTCCGGGCAACGTGATCCCGAAAAGCCGGTACGTTGACGCGGCAAACAAGGTGATCCCCTACTATCCCAACCCCAACGTAGGAGCACTGGACCGCTTCAGGGGCTCGAACTTTGTCGAAAACCGGATCTCCAATATTGACAGCAACCAGTTCGACGTGCGCATCGACCAGCAGTTCTCCGCGTCGCACGCCGTTTTCGGGCGTTACAGTTGGAAACACGGCACGGGGATCAGCCCCAACTCGCTGCTGCTGCCTTCCGATACCGGCTTCAACGACTACAAGCAGGCTGTGGGGAATTACAAGTGGGTCATCAAGCCCAACCTGTTGAACGAGTTTCTCGGCGGGGTTTCGTATGCGCCATCGGGCGCGGATTTTCCCTTTGATGGCCGGGGCTTCATGAACAGCTTGAATTTCGAGGACATACAGAAGGACATTTTCTTTAACGCCCTGCCGAACTTCGCCATCGACAGAATTACGAGCTTCGCGAAAGGACGTCCGGGGCGAAGCGTTTCGTGGAACACGCAGTTCATCGACAACGTAAGTTGGATCGTCGGGCGGCACACGCTGAAGTTCGGCATGGATATCCGCCGCCTGCGCGCCGAAACCAACCTCGGGTTCACCACCGGCGATAATTACGGCGACTATGCGTTTCGGGGCACGTTCACGGGAGCGCCCTGGGGGGATTTCCTCCTGGGAGTTCCCGCCGAAACCGATGTGGCCGTTGTTCAACTGGATAACGATGGCCGCGCCACACACTACAAGTGGTACGCGCAGGACACCTTCCGCGTCACCAACAAGCTGACCTTGGACTTCGGGGTGCGTTACGAGATTCAACCCGGCTACAAGGACGCGGGCTTCAACGTTGCGAATTTCGACCGTACGATTCCAAGAACCGGGCGCGTCGTGATTCCCACGGACCCGAAAGCCAAAGAGTTTATTGCGCCGGCGACACTGGTGGCGGTCAATGCCTGTCCCGGGCAGGCGATTGGCGGGGTGCCATGCACGCCGTTTGTCACCGCGAGTGAAGCTGGCATCCCCGAAAGTCTCAGGGACAACTACTGGAATCAATTTCTGCCGCGGTTTGGATTCGCGTACCGCGTCAATGACAAGACGACGGTGCGCGGCAGCTACGGATGGTACAACATGATCCTGCTGGGCAGCGTCTTTTTCTCGCTGACCGGAACGGTTCAGTCAGACGTGCGCGGATTCAACAACGTCGGCGCCGATGGCAAACCGATCTTTGTACTGCCTCAGACGCGTCCTCCGAATTCGACCGGTGTCCGCGCGGGGGCCGTCGGAACGTTTGAATTCCGGACCGCCAATCAGATTGACTTCAGACCTCCACAGATGGCGCAGTGGAGTTTATCCGTCGACCGGCAACTGGACCGCGCCACCGGATTGCGTTTGAGCTACATCGCCAACAAGTCCACCAATCTACCGTGGGCTCCGGACCTGAATCAACCGCTTCCGGCGAAGACTTTCAATAGTCAACGGCCGCTGACTGACCGGCCATTCCCGAACTGGGGCTTGATCTATTCGCGCGATGCCGGCGCCAACTCGATCTACAACTCCTTCCAGGCGGAGGTGACGCGCCGTTTCGAAAAGGGTCTCACCTACAATGCGTCCTACACCTTGGCCAAGAACCTCGGGGACAACGCCGGGCCGAATCCGACCGGCTACGCGGGCGAAACCGGGGGCGGCCGAGTGACCAATTCGTTGGACCGGAGAGCGGACCGGGGCGACATTTACGCCACCCGCCGCCACCGTTTCCTCAACACGCTGGTCTACGATCTGCCGTTCGGGCGCGGACGCGCCTTCATGAATTCCGCCAATCCTTTTGCCGAGGCGGTGTTTGGCGGTTGGAGCATATCGTCCATCCTGATTCTCCAATCCGGCCCATACCTGACGCCCACGATGTCCGTTGGCGACCCTTCCGGAACCAATGCGCCACGGCGTGGGACGCAGCGTCCCGACCGTGTGGGCGCCGGCAATGGTTCGGTGGCCGATCCAAACCGGAACCAGTGGATCTCGCGCGATGCATTCATGGCGCCGGGACGGGTTCCGGGCACGCCGGATCAGTTCAACTTCAACGTGGGCGTGCGGCCGGGGCAGGACCTGCCGCCGATCGCGCGGTTCGGAAACTCGGGTGTGGGGATCATTACCGGTCCCGGAACGTTCACCTGGAACGCCGGGATGCGAAAGCAGTTCCGGCTGTATGAACGCCTCAACCTGCAACTTGAGGGCAGCTTCACCAATCTGCCGAATTGGACCAATCTTGGCGACCCGAATGTCAACGTCGCTGATGCTGTGAACTTCGGCAGGATCTTTGGTACGCGCAGCTCGGACTTTGGCGGAAACCGCACCGGCCAGGTCTCGCTCCGACTTCAGTTCTGACCGGTTGCACCCGCATTCGGGTTCACTGCATTAGTGCGGCGTCACCGCCCGCTGGGTTCCTGGGCACGGAGGCTTTCCTGGCGGGCTTGGACGCTTCTTTCGGCGGCTCAGGAGCGGGGGGCGTCAGGCCCAATTCTTCGAGGATCTTCGGCGCCTTTTCGTCCATCGCCAGGAGTGAATGGCAAGTGTTGCAGTCTTGGGTGATTGCGGCGCCGTCCTTCGTCTTGTGTTCCTCGTCATGGCAGCGGAAGCATCCGGTGAAATCGGTGTGGCCGATGTTGTTCGGATAGGTGCCCCACTTGACGCGCATCTCCGGAAACACGTTGCGTTCGAATACCGCCAGAACCGCCTTGCCGGCCTTGTCGATATCCGCCTTTCGCGCGGAGTACACATCCGGGTGCTCTTTCTGATAGTAGGCGGCAAACTGCGCCGGAATTTGCGACTCCGCGTCGGCTGTCGTCGCATAATCCTTCCGCAGGACTTCCATCGCATACTTCTTGGCTTTTGGCAGGTTCACCGGAATCAACCCTGAGCTCATCGCTCGATCGACCGCGCGGTGCGGCATATCGAAGCTGTGGCTCGGCCGTGTGTGACAATCCAGGCAGTCCATGTCGCGAACTTCCATTTTGGCCAGGTCGTCCGGCTTGGCATCCTTATGGGTGAATTCCTTCGTCTGCCCGTCGAAGCTGTATTCCACCCACGGAATGTTTTGACGCGTCCGGTCAGCGTACTTGTACCGGAGCCTGATGCCCTGTCCGACGTGAGCGCCATGGATGCCGCGCAGTGTTCCGTCACCGCCGCCGACATGCATCAACAGGACGGTCTTGGCTTCGGCGCCGTCGTCATCGTAGGTGGTGATGACACGCAGGCGGTTTCCGCCGAATTTTTCCGGCCAGTGGCACTGCTCGCAGGTTTCGCGCGCCGGGCGCAAGTTCTCCAGCGGCGTGGGAATGGGCCGCGGATAGAGGTTCAAGTTGACTGAAATCACCTGCCAGGAGCCGGACAGCTTGCTCTTTACAAACCATCCCGCGCCCGGGCCGATGTGGCATTGCACGCATGCCACGCGAGAGTGCGGAGAGTTCTGGTAGGCGGTGAATTCGGGTTTCATCACTGTGTGGCAGGTCTGCCCGCAAAACTGGACCGACTCCATGTACTCGACCCCTCGATAGGTCAGTTGGGAACCGATGATCAGGTTCAACACAGTGGCTCCAGCCACAAATGCCGCCAGCTTCCGAAGGTCGGGACTCTGCCATGTGAGAGGAGGCAATCCCGTTGGCTCACCCTTCTTGCGGCGCAGCCACATCCCCACGGGGATCATGAACAACCCGAGAAAGAAGACGCCGGGCAAGGCCAGAAACTGAAGAATCCCTATGTAGGGATCCGGGGAATGCCCCTGCAGGAACGTCGGCAGTAAAAACAGCCAGAGAATTCCGGCGGTCGTGACCAGAACCACACCGATCCGGCTAATCCAATTATTTGAAAGGTAGACGATTGGGGCGAGCCGCGCGCTCAGGCCCGATCCTTGATTTCCCGCTTGCATGGCCGTGCTCAAACCTTACCACAGGGTCTGGGGGGCTGACTGAGATGCCGGCGCGTCCAATACCTCGCCGGATCGGGCGACCGTCTATCGTAAAAGTGTTGCGTTGCTTGCGGGCGCCGGCCGGTCGCCTACAAATCATTCTCGAAGGAGGGAAGGAAGCAATGAGCGGGCTAAGCGGCAAGACTGCGTTGGTCACGGGAGCGTCTCGCGGAATTGGGAGCGCTGTCGCGGAGCGATTCGCCGCCGCGGGCGCACGCGTCGCGGTTCACTACGGAGAATCCCGGGAAGAAGCCGAAGCGCTGGCGTCGCGAATTGGCGCGGTGGCGATTCAGGCGGACATGGGAAATCCAGCCGCGGTCCGCGAGTTGATTGCCCAGGCAGACGAGAAGTTGGGCGGTCTCGACATCCTGGTGAACAACGCCGGGATCGCAATCTTCAAGCCCGTTGGGGACATAACGGAAGAAGAGTACGACCGGATCTTCGCCGTGAACACGAAGGGAGTGTTCATTGCGATGCAGGAGGCGGCGCACCGGATGAGAGATGGCGGCCGCATTCTGAACGTTTCCAGCGGCGCCACCGTAACCGGAACGGCCAACGGCGCCATTTACTGCGGTTCCAAGGCCGCCATCGAGCAGTTTACGCGCGCGTTGGCGCGGGAACTCGGATACCGGGGCATAACCGTGAACACAGTCTCACCTGGTTTCACTGAAACGGACATGTTGCGGCAGTTTCCGCGTCTCGGCGAGATTGGACCCGGAATGTCGGCCTTCGGGCGGCTGGGGACCGGGGCGGATGTCGCTGAAGTGATAGCGTTTCTGGCGAGCGATGACGCTCACTGGCTGACCGGCCAGAATATCCAGGCAGGCGGCGGCGTCAACATGGTGTGACCCGCGCCGTGGCCCTTTCGGTTCCGGAGTTGCGCCTACAATTGAAGACATACTGACGCTGTGGTGGCGTGTCAGAGCGCCGGGGCATAGCGTCGGAGGAGGCGCTATGGGACTGGCTCGCTGGGGCTGGTTGGGATTTCCAGCGCTCGCGCTGAGCGCAACCTGGGCGGCCGGCCTCGATCCCGCCGCGGATCGTGTTGTCGTGGCCTCGATGACTGCCGCGAACTTCGATCTGTACCGGGCACTGCCGCTGCCGGCGCGGCCCAACCAGAAGATCTGTGGCTTGACGCCTGTTACGCGAGACGCGGTGTTAGGCGGCGTGTGGGGCTACGCCTACGTTCCAGCCGCCGCGGAACGGATGGGCGACTTCAGCGCGTTTCCGGGGATCCTGACCGACCCGGTTTCGGGCCGCCCGTTTCCGGGCAACATCATCCCGGCTTCGCGGATGCCCGGCGTGGTTGCCTGGAGGATTTCCACGGTTCCTCCCGCGCCTGGTGAGAATTGTCTCGAGTCCAACACCAAGCCGGAGATGACGGGTACGCCCGTAGTAACCGGTTATGGTCCGGCGGACCAGACGGAAGTGGACAGGAATTCGTTGACCATCACCTACCGCGCGGGTGATCCTCAGGCGCCGCCCAAGATCACCGTCCTGGCGAGCGGCGGCAACCAACTGTATTGGGAGGTAGTCAACCAGTTTCGCCCCAATGCCGGTGGAATTAGCTTTACGGCGCCCTGGGTGTCGGTAGCGCCAAAGCGCGGTCTGACGCCCGGATCCGCCGAGATAACCGTCAAGCCAGGCACGCTGGCGCCGGGCGCCTATTCGACAGCGTTCCAGATCGTTCCGATTGGGGTGGTCACCGAATCGGGAGTCATTACAGTCCAATTGAATCTCAGCGTGCCTGGGAGCTACTTGCAGGTACAGCGCCCAGAACCGGAAGTTACCTTCGTCGTGGGACAGCCGGATGATCCGGCGCCGAAGACCATCCGAATTACGACTCTCGGCGCAGC
The DNA here is from genome assembly GCA_020851655.1 of Bryobacterales bacterium. Lineage (GTDB taxonomy): Bacteria > Acidobacteriota > Terriglobia > Bryobacterales > Bryobacteraceae > JADZCI01. Next base: position 5,273 of record JADZCI010000116.1, on the reverse strand, counting down.
GTCCACCTTTGCCGCGCAAGTCGTCTTCGTCTCGCCTCCCGCCTCGGCCAATGTCAAGTGGCTGTCCGTCACACCCACGTTCGGTTCCAACCCACAGGATCTCACGGTGAATTTCAATCGCGAGGAACTGGCCAAACTGGACCGCGGCCAATACCTGGCCTTTGTCAGAATCACCGCGCCCGGCGCGCCGAACAGTCCACAGACTATCCCGGTTATGTTGAATGTCTTTCCTCCATCGGACTTTACGGTTACCTCGGATAATCCGATCATGCTCACCTACACGCCCGGAGCCGTGACGGAAGCCGCGCGGATCGGCCTCAATCCAGTGCCTGAACCGATTCGCAACGTGAAGGAGATGAGCTTTGTTGTGACGGCGCCGACTGAGGATGGCCGCAATTGGCTGATCGTGACTCCGGACAGTTTCACAGGAATTCCCAATCGTCTTAGCGTCTCGGTGAATCCCAACGCGCTGGTTGGGGTCCGGGCGGATCAGTACAACGGATGGGTCAGTATCGGGAATGGAGTCGTTACTGGAGCAGAGATTCCGGTGAGGCTGGTCGTCAACGACGTTAACCTCGCTGAACTGGTGACGACGCGTGTCATCGCCCAGATCGTGGATGGAGCGGGCTGGAAGACCTCGATCACGCTCATCAACACCGATACGGGAACGGCCAGGCCATTCACCCTGATCCTCCATCGCGGGCGGCGCGCCGTGGCGCCCAATATCGAGTTCGAGTCGCTGGGAATTGTGCCATCCATGCAGATCCAGGACACGATTCCGCCGGGCGGGTCCCGCACGCTGGTCACCGCCGGCGCCGGTGCGCAGCTTTGGGAAGGATGGGCCGAACTCCAATCGGTCAGCGCCATTGATGGAACCGCGATCTTCCGGGTCAGGCAAAGTCCTGAACAGGATTCAGAAGGCGGCGTGCCGGTCAAAGCGCTGGAGAGTTCGCGATTCCTGCTTCCTTTCGACAACACGGCCGAGGCGGCGGGCCGCTACGATACCGGTTTCGCGATCCTCAATTCCTCGAACTCGGCTACGGCCACCGTGCGAGCGACTGTTCGAAATGAGAGCGGCCAGATTGTGAGAACCTCGGCCAGCCCGATCGTCCTGGGGCCCTATGAGCACATGGCCTTCAGCCTGCCGGCGCAGATTCCGGCCACGGCGGGAATTCGCGGCGCGGTCGAGTTTGCTTCCGACGGTCCCCAGATCGCCGGGTTGGGATTGCGCTTCAGCCCGCGAGGGAATTTCACCTCTTTCGAAACGATCAGCAGAGGCACGACCGCGGCGCAAAAGATCACGCACGTTGCCGATGGGTCCGGCTGGAAGACGACCCTCATCCTCGTCAACCCGGACGCCGCGAATCCGATCACCGTGACCATCGGTTTCAAGGCGGGGCTCAACACACCTCAGTCCCGCAGCCTTCCCTTGGTGGGGCGCAGTTACGCCGCCGGTAGCACATTCAATGTCACGGTTCCGGCGTCGAGCAGCGTAACCATTCAATCGCAGGGCAATATTTCCGACCCGCTGTGGATGGGGTGGGCTGAACTGAACTCCTCCGGACCGCTGAACGGGTTTGCGGTGTTCAAGGGAGACCGCTCCGGCATCGAGAGCGAGGGCGCCGCCCCAATGCTCTCCGGCGCCAGCAGCAGATTCTTTATGCCCTTTGACAACACGAACGGCGTGGTGACCAGCGTAGCCGTGGTCAATTCGGGTTCAAACCTCAGCCTCACGTTCCGCGACCCAACCGGCGCGGCGGTCAATTTCGGCGCCGGCACGACGTACAGCTTGCCCCTGCAAGGCCATTCCGCTTTCGAGTTGACGCAACCGCAGTTCCGTGTCGGTGGATTGCGAGGCGTGGCGGAGTTCGCCAGCGACGGTCCGGACTTGCTCGGACTCGGGCTTCGCTTTAATGACGCCCGGCGCGCCTTCACGTCACTGCCGGTGGTTCGGAAGTAGTCAAAAGTCGAAACGGATCGAAAGCTGAAGCTGACGTGGGTTCTCCGTGTACGGGGTCAGCGCGGGAAATGCGCTGGCGCGTCCTGTGCGGCCGTACCGCGCCACGCCGAAAGTTCGGGAGCCGAGGAAACTGTCCGGTGAGGCGAGATTGGTGTGGTTGAGCAAGTTGAACGCATCGGCGCGGAACGTCAGGCGAAGGCGGTCGCTTCGCGGAATGGGGACGGTCCGGGCCAGGGAAAAGTCGAAGTTGAAGTACGACGGGCTGGAGAAAGCGTTGCGAGGGCTTGTCCCCTGGCGACCTGGAGCGCCCGGCGTGAAGGCTTCCGGATCGAGGATGCGCTTGCCTCCAGCGGTGGCTGCCGCAGGAGCAAGCCACGCATCAACTCGAACCTGGTCTGGCCGGGCATTGGCGATCTCCGGCCCGGGTGGCGGCACGGAAAAGACGCTGAATGGAAAGCCGGAGCGTATCGCAAACAGCGATGAGACACGCCAGTCGCGAAGCAACCAGCGGACCGGAGTCTCTACGTAGGGCGCCTCATATACAGCCGACACCGAGAAATTGTGACGCTGGTCGTAATCCGAGCGTCCCCAATCCGCACTCGGATCGAATTGCAATGAGAACGCCGCTGGTGGCAGCGCGGCCCCGCCGGATCCCGCGCGGACGCCGCCCAGATCGTAGAAGTCACCCGCCAGGGGTTCGCTCTGGTCGTCATGGTTGAACCCGAGCGTGTAAACCACCCCGAGTGTCGTCCGGTTGGTCCGGTAACGCAGCGCGGTGGTGAACGCGCGGTACGTGGATTCGCCCAAGTTGGTGCGATGGATCACCCGCGGCAGGTCGGCGCGGTAGGGCGCCCAGCGGTTGCCGCTCGGAACGCTCCCCAGCCGGTTGATGATATCGGTTGCGATCAGATGGCTGCCGTCGCTTCCCAGGAAGTACGCCTGAAGGTCGAGGTTCGCCGCCAGTTGGTGTTCAATGCCGGCGAAGTAACTGCTGATCCTTGGAGCGCTCATCTGATCCGGGAACAACCCGAGCCGGGAGAATACCAGGTCGGGCTGGAGCTTGCGCTGTTGCAAGACCGGCAGGATCTTGTCGACCGGCGCAACGGTTGGGGTCGTAATGAAAGCGGATGAGAGGATAAAGCTGTTGTTCTGGAGGTTCTGCGAGAGGTTGTCAAATAGCCGGTCATAGTAAAGTCCCCAAGCCGCGCGAACCAAGGTGCTGCCGGACGATGTCGCGCGGATCGTGACGCCAACTCTCGGCGCAACGAATGAGCGTGAGGCGTTATAGAGAAGTTGACCGGACGTGCTGGCAACGGTGCGCGCGTCGCGAAACCGGGCGGACCAGTCCGGACCGCCACCCAGGCGGAAGAACACGTCGTTGGCTGGTCCGTCGATGCGCGGTACGCCCTGAAACTCGTAACGGATGCCCGCGTTGAGCCGGATTCTGCGTCCAATGGCGGCGCTGTCCTGGAGAAAGAGCGAGCCGGCGGGCAGCGTGTACCGGCGGTCGAAATTCGCGGGCACGTAGCGTCCTTGCTCAAAGTCCAGGCGCGAAAGGGACACGCGAACCTGGTCTGGCCTGTCGTTGCCGAAGTCAGCGAGAGTCGCAAAGGCGTAGTAGCCGTCCTTGCCCAGCGTCAGGTAGCCGCTCCAGGAACGCAGCAGCAGACTGCCCCCAGCTTTGATCAGATGCCGCTCGCCGGCGTAAATCCAGTTCCCAACAAACTCCCAGTGACTCGTTTCGTGGCGGAAACCATAGCTGGCGGGACTGCCGGGCAGAAGCGTGCCGTCATCAAAGTAGGTCTGCATCACAGGGACTTCCGGATGGGCGCGGTCGAACGAGGTGACGCCGTCAGCCCAGGCGGCGCGAATGTCGAGAGTGTGCCGTCCAGCCGTGTGGACCAGTCCTCCGGCGAGGTTCGCCGAATTCTGGATCAGCGGCGAGGAGAAGTCGCGATAGGGCGACCAGATGAAGTCAGGACGCTCCAGCCGCGAGACCGCCGCGCGGAAGAAGGCGCGGGAATTGCGATTTGCAGGCGCGTAGTCCAGGCGCGGCGTGAAGAGCCACCGGCGCAGCGCCGCGGGCGGCGCGTAGCTTACGGACACCGCCGGCGCAGCGGAATCGAACCGCGGACGGTTGGGGTACTTCGCCCATAGCGAGGCTGCGTAAGTTCCGGGACGGGGGGAAAACGAGGTTGTGGCGAGCTTCCAGGCCACTTTGTCTCCCTCGGACAGGAACCTCAGGTAGTCCGTGGTGGCTGAGGCGAACCATCGCTCTTTCTGTAGCGGGCCGCTTAGGCCGAAGCCGGGTTGCGACTCGGCCATCGGCCTCCGTCCAAAGCCGAGGCGGTTGCGTTGAAACTCGGCGGCATTGAGCGAGTCGTCGCGAAAGAAATAGTAACCGAAGCCGTGCCAGGGTCCGGCGCCAGGCACCGTGACGGCGTTGGCCAGCAGGCCGGCGGTGCGGCCGTACTCGGCGGCGAACCCACTGGTCGTCACCTTGTATTCCTGAATGGCCTCCGGCTGAACGGTGGCGTCGGGCCCGGAGATGAGGAAATTGTTGTTCTCCACGCCATCAAGAAGAAAGCTGGAGGATGAAGGCCGCTGCCCGTTGGCCGAAAGGCCCAAGCCGCGACTGGTGGCGGTTTCGGTGGTTACTCCCGGTACGGTGACCAGCAACGCATAGACATCGCGGCCGGCGAGCGGCAGGGCGGCGATTTCGGATGGCTCCACGACATAAGAAACGGCCGGCTCCAGCGCTCCGGCGGCGCCCGAATCCAGGCGCAGAGGGCCGGTTCGCCGCAAGTCAATATCGGGGCCGTAGAACGGCAGCACCGCGCCGCCCGATACGGTGATCGTCTGCGATTGCTGCTCAAACACATCCGTCAGCGCGCGCATTCGAACGGTCACATTCAGAGTGCCCGCGACGGGCAGCCGCAGTTCCTCAACCTGCTGCGCCTGGTAGCCGGGGCATTCGACCCGGAGACGGTAGGCGCCAGGTGACAACAGCGGAAGAGCGAAATACCCTTCCGCATCGGCGCCGGTGGTGCGAGCCGCCCCGGTCCGGCCAGTCAAAGCAACCTGGCATGGCTTCAATGCCTGGCCGCCGGCTGCGCCAACCACGCGCCCGGCAATCAGACCTTGAGTGGTTTGTCCCGCCGCATGCGCCAGCGCGGCGAGACAACTGATAGCAACCCCGAGATACCGGCCGGATGGTGTCCGGGCTGAATCAAGGCTAATGGCATCATTATAAGGGTCAGTTAATGCGGTTTCTGGGCAGCGGGCCTTACCTGGCTCTCGCCGCGCTGGCGGC
>JADZCI010000115.1 GCA_020851655.1 Bryobacterales bacterium | reverse complement strand
GGTTTCCCCCGAGGCTGCGGCCGTACCCCTCGAGACGACACGCCCTGCCCCAGCAGCCTGGTAGCGCCGAGCCCGAGCGCGCCAAGACAACCGCGCCGTGTGATCAACGCTCCGGCTCCCGGGCGGTCACGGTCTGCCCTGACTTGACGTTGGCCAGCTTTTGCACCGCTCCGGATGGCCACCTGATTTCGATCTCGCGCGCCATGGTATCGCCACCGAGTCCGACAACCAGGCGCTTGTCACTGGCGGACTGGTAACCCACAGCAGTCTGTATGGCATAGTGCTGAACCATACCCGAGGCTGACACGACTTTGACGCGGCATCCGATTCCGTCACGATTGGATCGTGTCCCCACCGCGGCCAGCCGGATCCACCCGCGACGGCTCCCGCCGTCGTTTCTGAGCACATATGCTTTCTGATTGACGTTGGCCACCACGATGTCGATGTCCCCATCATTGTCCAGGTCGCCGAAGGCGGCGCCGCGGCCGGCCCATTTGCCCTGGAACGCCGATCCGGCATTGGCCAGAGAGAACTTGCCCGCCACATTGCGGAGCAGCAGAGGCGGCTGCATGTATTTCAGATTGGGCGACGTCAACTCGATCGTATCCATCACGTGGCCTTGCGCGACAAACAGGTCTTTCCAACCATCATTGTCGAAATCGAAAAATCGCGTGCTCCATCCCGAAAAGGCGGCGGTGGCGCGGCCCAGCCCGCTTTCAACCGTGGCGTCGTGGAAGCTTCCATCACCGTTGTTTCGGAACAGCACGTAGCGCTCGTCAGACAGGTCGGTGACAATCACGTCCGGCCAACCGTCGTTGTCGTAGTCGGCGAAGTCGGTGCCCATCCCGGCGAAGGTCTTGCCATCCTCGTTGAAACCTGCCCCGGCCAGTAGCGAAACCTCGCTGAATGCGCCGCCGCGGTTGTTGTGAAACAGGAAGCACTGCACCGAATCATTGGCCACGTAAATATCGGTCCAGCCGTCAAGGTCGTAATCGCCAAACGCCACCCCCAAAGTCTTGCCATTCGGGTTGGCGATCCCGGCTTTGACCGAGACATCGGTGAAGGTCCCATTGCCGTTGTTGCGGTAGAGCAGATTCGTGATGGGCTTAAAGTTATCGGGGTGGCAGTAGGCCCGGCCGCCCTGCTTCGGAATGCCACAGAAACGGTTGCCCTCGAACGTCCAATCAAGGTAGCGGCCAACAAACAGGTCGAGATGGCCGTCGTTGTTGTAGTCGAAGAAACCCGCGCTGCTTCCCCATCCGGCGCCCGCCACGCCTGCTTTGGCGGTTACGTCGGCGAAGGTTCCGTCGCCCTTATTGCGGTAGAGCGTGTTGCCCCCGAAGCCCGTCACGTAAAGGTCTGCAAACCCGTCGTTGTCGATGTCTCCGGCCGCCACACCCATTCCGTAGAGCGACTGCGCGGCGCCGGTCAGACCCGCCGCTTCGGTCACGTCTTCGAACGTGCCATCGGACTTCTGATGAAACAACCGGTTCCAATATTTGCGGTCCGGCCGGCCGGGCATCCTGCCCGGGGGCATCGGGTCAGAGATGGCGCCGCCGTTCACAAAGAAAACATCCAGACGGCCGTCGTTGTCGTAATCGAGCAACGCCACGCCGCCACCCATGGTTTCGATCAGATACTTGTTGGACGTGGGTGAGGCTTCATGCTTAAAATCGATCTTAGTCTCAGCGGTAACGTCCGAGTATGTCACCGCCGTCTGGGGCGCCGCCCACAAGGACAACGACAGAACGAGGCCCACTGCCATCGCCGCCGCCCGCGCTTTCGTTCCACGTAATCCGGCCAGCTTTTCGCGGCGCACCGCGCCCTTGCCTTCCTCGATAACGATCACGTGATCGGCGGGCAGATCGGAGAGCGTTTCTTCGGCGCCCGATGGCCAGCGAACGTGCACACGGTCCACGGCCTGAGAGTCTCCCACTCCGAAATGCAGCCGCAGGTCGTTCTGCGAGTAGTAGCTCGACCCGCTCATGACCTCGTCAATCTGGGTGCGCCCTGCGGCGGTGACGGCGACCCGCGCTCCGATGGCGCTGCGGTTGGACCGCGTTCCCACGCACTTCACGATCAGGCAGTGCTTGCGGTTTCCGCCATCGTTACGAAGAAGCGACGGACTCGAATCGATGTTGTTGACGACGACATCGATGTCACCGTCGTTATCCAGATCGCCGAACGCGCATCCGCGCGCCGAGGTCCGGGCCAGGATTCCCGGTCCGGACTTGCCGGAGACATCCTCGAAGCGGCCGTTCCCGGTGTTCCGGTACAGGGTCCTGCGCTGCTTGTAGGCAACGTGAAGGCTACGTGACTCCAACTGCGAATAGACATGCCCGTTGGCGATAAAGATATCCTTCCGGCCGTCGTTGTCGAAGTCCAGGAAGCCAACGCCGAATCCAAGGAAATTGCGGTTGATCCCCATCCCCGCGGCCAGGCTGGAGTCATGGAAGGTGCCGTCTCCGTTGTTGCGGTAGACGGTCGTGATCTGTTCGGAAAAGTTGGTTCGGACGATGTCGAGCCAGCCGTCGCCGTCGTAATCACCGGCGCTTGCGCCCATTCCCGACATGGCAGCGCCGTTTTCGTCAAAAGCGCAGCCGGCCGGGACGGCCACTTCCCGGAACGTCCCGTCATGGTTATTGCGATAGAGGAGGCTGGGAGCGCTGTCGCAGGCCACGTAGATGTCCGGCCACCCGTCATTATCGAAGTCGGCCGCGACGGCGCCCATCCCGTACGACCCAGAAGGGCGCCAGCCACGCTCGATGAATACCATGGTGCTCGATCCGCGTGGGTTGGTCACGCCGGATTTTTCCGAAACGTCCTCGAACGTGCCATCCCCGCGATTGCGATACAGAAGGTTGGTTCCTCCGGCAAAGCCCTGAGGCCCGCATGGCACAGGAATGCCGTTGTACCGGCAAAGCGGTGAGGAACCGGGACGCGGCGCTGTGGCCGGGTCGTAGGCGACATAGTTGGAAACAAACAGGTCCAGCAGGCCGTCACGATCGTAGTCCAGAAAGCAGCAACCGGCGCCCCACCTGCCGGATTCGCCCGCCACTCCCGCCTTGCCGGATACTTCGGAGAATGTCCCATCGCCATTGTTGTGATAGAGGCGGTTATGTCCCCAATAAGTGACAAATAAGTCCTCAAACCCGTCGTTGTCGTAGTCTCCGGCACAGCACGCCTGCCCCCATCCGGCATCGGTAAACCCAGCCTTGCGTGTTACGTCCGTGAACGTTCCGTCGCGGTTGTTGCGGAACAGGTAACACGCCGGTTTGATCCGGTTGCTGGCTTGGTCCGGGGGCATACCATTTACCAGGAAGATGTCGAGCCACCCGTCGTTGTCGTAGTCGAACAACGCTACGCCGGCGCCCATCTCCTCAAGCAGGGTTTGCTTATTCAAGGCCGCGCCGGAGTAGTTCCGAGCCTTGCCTAGTCCAGCCTCAACCGCCACGTCGGTGAACGTGACGGCGGGCGCCGACAACGGCTCCGCGATGATCCGCAAGGGAGCCAGCAGCCCTCCAACCAAGCGCATCCAATCGCGGCGCGAAGGCCGGCGATCACTCATTCGGCCGGTCTCCGCCCGCCTGTCGGGCCGGATGCAGGGATTCGCGCCGCTTCTGCTCAAGCTCGTTCGATTCCCGGTCAAGCCGGGCGAACGTTTCCATTGCGTCGCGGCTCTCCTGTTGCTTGCCGAGCCTCCGGTAGATCGTGGCAAGTGAATAGTAATAGGACGAAACCCGGCTGTTCAGCGAAGTCGCTTTGGTAAGTGCGTCGAGCGCCGTTTCGAGTTCACCCCGGCGTTCGTGTGCCCGGGCAAGCTGAAAATAAGCACGATCGGCTTTCGCATTGATGGCGATTGCCTGCCGCGCATATTCGAGCGCCTCGCCGGTCCTGCCAGCGCGATTATAGAATGCGGCCAGGTTGATATACGGCGCGGCGAAATCCGCCTTGCGCTCCTCATTCAACTGAATGGCCTTCCGGTAGGCCGCCACTGCGCCCTCATCCTCACCCAGCGCTTCCAGTGCGAATCCCAAGCCGTCGTAGGCTTCCATGTAGGCCCCGTCGCGCCCGACAGCACGTTCAAACGCAGCCCGGGCTGGCGCCCAGAGGTCCTGGATCGAGTACAGACGCCCCAGGTTGAAGGGATTCTCGGCCGATTTGGGATCATATTTCTCAGCCAGCTCAAACTCCTTCTGCGCGGCGTCGAACCGTCCAATCATCATCAGGTCGCGCCCCAACACCTTGTGAGCCTCCGCGTTGGTGACATCGAGCGAGAGTGACTTGGCCAGCGCCGAGATCGACTCGCCGATCTTCTGTTGGGCGAACAGGCTGTAGCCGAGCGCATACCAGCCCCACGTTGACGACGGAAGCTCGCGAACGTAGGCCTCCAGCAGCGGCTGAACCGCGCTGAACTTGCGTTCCCTGAAGTAGGACTCAAGTTCCGCGACGCGTTGTGGATCGTCGGCGGCCAGCGCAGGAGCGGGCTCAACGGCGCGGGCCAGGGCCTGCTGCGCATCCTGGCGTCCGGGATCCGCTGCGAGGGCGGCGCGATAGGAGGCTGCCGCACCGGGGTGGTCCCCCCTCCGGTCGAGCGTGACCCCAAGCTGGTAGTGCGCTTCAGCAAGTCCGGGATGTTCCCGGAGAACCCGGCGAAAGACGCCGGCCGCATGATCGTACTCGCCTCTAGCCAACGCCGCTTTGCCTTCCGCCAGATCCAGCGCCGCAAGCTGTTGACTCTGGCTGGCGGCGACCATGGCACGGCCCTTCCGAACCAACTCCGCCCCCTCTTCCCCTCGCCCTGTTCGCGCCAAAGCGAGACCCAACTGGTACTGCGCCTCACCGAATTGGGGTTCGGCCTTGACGGCTCTCTCGAGATGAGGAACAGCCTCTTGCACCTTGCCGGAGCGAACCAGTGCTTTGCCCAAGGCGAACTCCGCTCTCGGATGGTTGGCATCCATCGCCAGGACCTTGCGCAACTGTTCAATTTCTTTGGCCGGACCGTACCTGGGACTCGACCCATAGGCGATGGCGAGGTTGAACTGTGCTTTCAACAGCCCGGGCTGAAGTTCAACCGCTTTTTGCAACTCCCGAACTGACTCGCCGGCATCGGTTGGCGTAAGAGTCGCCCCCAGATTGGCGTGAGCATCCGCATAGTCTGGACGGATCTGGATCGCCTGGCGAAACGCGGCGATGGCCTGCGCATCATCGCCCGCCTGGAGGTGAACGAGACCGGTCTGGTTGTAGGCTTCGGCAAAATCGGGGCGCAAACGGACCGCCTCGTGCAGTTCGGCGAGCACGGCCTTGCTGTCGGCGCCCGCCAGCCCTAACATCCTGGCCAGAATCGCGTGCGCCTCGGCGCTTCGGCTGAGTCCTGTGGCGGCTCCCAGTTCCCTGACCGCAAGATCGAGATCCGGAGGAGGCCCGGCAGCGGCCGGGACATTGAGTCCGGCCTCGAACTGGCCGAGCGCGTGCGGGAAATCACTCAGCCGCAAGAAAACGACTCCCAGGTCAAAGTACCCGGCTTGAAATTGAGGCTGGATCGCAATGGCCCGCTGCAACATCCGGCTCGCGGATTCCAGATCGTTGGCGTCGCGATAGGCCAGCGCGCG
>JADZCI010000114.1 GCA_020851655.1 Bryobacterales bacterium | reverse complement strand
GTACTACCGGAGCGGCAACGCTGTGTTGGGCGCCGAACACGCCCGGTTGAGCGGTCAGGGTTCCTCGACTTCCAGGTAGCGGTCCACGCCGGGCACAGGAACCTTTTGAACGGTCCCGGAAGGCCAGCGGATTTCAGCCTCCGTGACGCGCGAGGCCGTGCCAAGTCCGAAATGAACCACTGGCGCGCTCGCGCTGGAATATCCGACGGAGGTGCTGGCCGCGTTCCACTGGTCTGGCCCGCCCTCTGCTTTGATATGAATCAGCGCGCCGGCGCCGGCGCGGTTGCTCCTGGTTCCTTTCAGGCGGAACCCGAGCCAGTGACGCCCTTCGTCCATCCGGTTCATCAGGACCAGTGGCGTTTCATTCAACCGCGTGACGGCTACGTCCACGCGTCCGTCATTGTCGAAATCGGCAAAGGCTGCGCCGCGGTGAAGCGCCGCTTCGGTCACCGGGCGGCTCGTGAACTGGCCGTTCGGTGTGGCCAATAGCAGGATGCACCGCTGGCGGGAGGCGCGGCTCGAATAGAGTTCCGTATTGTCCTGAACGTCTCCGGTAGCGGCAAACAGATCCTTGCGGCCGTCGTTGTCGAAGTCGTAGATTCCCGCGCCCCAGCCGCTTAGCGGCAGCGTTGCGGCGCCGATGCGCGCCGGGTAGGTGCGGTCGGCAAAGACGCCCTTGCCCAGGTTGCGATAGAACGGAAAGGTTTCGTTGGCCAGCGCGGTGATGAACAGGTCGGGGCGTCCGTCGTTGTCCACGTCGCGAAAGTCGGCGCCCATTGAAGAAGTCGCGCGTCCGTCGTCGTTCAACGCGATGCCGGCCTCCGCGGCAACTTCGCGAAAGCGTCCGCCGCCTTCGTTGTGGAACAGAAAGTTGGGTGTCGCATCGTTGGTCACGAACACGTCGATTCGGCCGTCGGCGTCGTAATCGGCGAATGCCACGCCCATCCCTTTGCCGGCGTGGCCCGAAACGCCGCTGCCAGCGGAAACGTCGGTGAACGTGCCGTCACCATTGTTGCGGAAGAGTTGGTTCGGTTGCGGCTGGTACTCTTTCGGATGGCAATAGGCGCGATAGCGGCGGCTCACCTGGTCGCCGCAAAACGGCTCCGTGGCCGGATCCCAGCGAACATAGTTCACCACGAACAGATCGAGGTGGCCGTCCGCGTTGAAATCCCACCATCCTCCGGCGACAGACCACACGGGGACCGGCTGTGCGATGCCGGACTTGACGGTGACATCTTCAAAGGTTCCATCGCCGCGGTTGCGGAACAACTGGTTGCCGCGCACGCAGGCGACAAAGATGTCGGGACGTCCGTCGTTGTCATAGTCCCCCGCGGCGGCGCCCATCGCGTAGCCTTTGCCGCTCAAGCCGGCGCGTTGGGTGACGTCTTCAAAACGTCCGTCACCGCGGCCGCGATAGAGGCGGTTCCACCATTCCGGACCCTGTTTTTCGAGTGACGGCTGCCTGCCTCCATTCACGGTGAAGAGATCGATGTTGCCGTCACCGTCGTAATCGAGAGCCGCTATGCCCCCGGTCATGGTTTCAATGAGGTGCTTTTCAGGGGTGGCCGAGTTGTTGAGCACGTGCACCAGCCCGGTTTGCTTTGCGGACCGGACGTCAAACGGCGGCGCGGCGGTGGCGGCGAGGACAAAGGCCAGCGGGGCTAGGCGAAGCATTCCAGCATCCCCTAATGTTCTATCGTAGTGATGAAAGCAGAGAAACAGACCCAAATGATCGAGATCGGTTTTCACACTGGCGCGGGACGCTCAAGCGTCATGAGAGCGGCCCTGCTCCTGGCTTTTGCGGCGCTGGCGGCCATGGCTCAGCCTCGCGTCCTCATCCTGACGGGACAGTCGGACGAACCGCATCACCACTGGAAAGAAACCACAGCCGCGATCCAGGGCTTGCTCGAGGGCGCGGGGCGTGTCCAGGTGAAAGTCAACGACTCGCCCCAGGCGCTACAACCCGGCGGCCTGCGCGGCTACGCCGCGATCCTGATCAACTATAACGGACCGCGCTGGCCGCGCCCGGTGGAAACGCAGATCGAGGAGTTCGTGCGGTCGGGCAAAGGGCTGGTGGCGTTTCACCTGGCGAGCTATGGCGAATGGTTCGGGATGGTCTTCGACAAGAAATGGCGCGATGGCGCGCCGGGCAGCGAGTGGGAAGCCTACCCTCGGATCGTTGGCATGAGTTGGGACACCGCCAAGATCGGGCATGCCCGCAGGGCGCCGTTCCAGGTCGACTGGACCGGGATTGAGCACCCCATAAGCCGCGGTTTCCCGCGCTCGTTTGCCGCCGACGACGAGTTGTACCACCGGATTACGTTGTCCCCTGGCGTCACCGTGCTGGCGGACGCGCTGAGCCCGGTTGAGATCGGAGGTACAGGAAACCGCGAGCCGTTGATCTGGGTGAATTCGTTCGGGCGCGGAAGGGTCTTCTACACCACGCTCGGCCACGACGTGAAGGCATTTGAGCAGCCGGGGATGCGCGCCGCGTTTGCGCGCGGCGTGGAATGGGCGGCCACCGGAAAAGTGAAGAGTCAGTGAGGTGAGGGCATGGAACGGCGAGACTTCTTGGCTGCTGTAGCGCCGGGGCGTGATAAAGTGGCGTCACGCCTATGTCCCGCTCGACACTTACAACGATTCTCTGCGGCGTGCTGCTGAGCACGGCTGGAGCCCGCGCGCAGTTGCGCAGCGTCCAACAGCGCACATCCAAGGGTGTGCTGGAAGGCGTGATCAGCGCGGACGGCAAGGTTAGGGCCTTCAAAGGAATCCCGTACGCCGCCCCACCCGCCGGAGCGCTCCGCTGGAAGCCGCCGCAAGCGCTCGCGCCGTGGACCGGCGTTCGCAAAGCCAGCGAGTTTGGCGCGCGGTGCATGCAAACGCCGATTTTCGGCGACATGGTGTTCAAAGACGCGGGCCAAAGCGAGGATTGCCTCTACCTGAATGTGTGGGCGCCCGCCGTTCCGGCGACATCCAAGCTGCCGGTGATGGTGTGGATCTACGGAGGCGGTTTTGCCGCCGGCGCCACGTCAGAACCGCGCCAGGATGGCGGCAACCTGTCCAGGAAAGGCGTCGTCGTCGTTTCCATGAATTACCGGCTGGGGCTCTTTGGCTTCTTCTCGCTGCCCGAGTTGAGCAGTGAATCCGGGCGCAACGCCTCCGGCAACTACGGGCTCATGGACCAACTGGAAGCGCTGAGATGGGTCCGGGACAACATCGCCGCATTCGGCGGGGATCCGGGCAACGTCACCATTTTTGGCGAGTCCGCCGGCTCGTTTTCGGTTAGCGCGCTGATGGCGTCGCCGCTGGCCAAGGGCCTGTTTCACAGGGCGATCGGCGAGAGCGGCGCGTTCTTCGGCGAAACCCTGGGGCTCAAGACGCGCGAGGAGACAGAGAAGACGAATGTCGAGTTCGCCAAAACTTCGGTGGGGACGGACTCGCTGGCCGCGTTGCGGGCCAAGCCAGCCGAAGACTTGATGAAGGCCATCCCACGAGGACCGGGTCTGCGCTTTGTCCCGAATATCGATGGGTATTTCCTGCCCCAAAGCGTCGAAGCGATCTTTATGGCTGGCAAGCAAAGCCACGTACCGCTGCTGGCGGGCTGGAATGCCGACGAAGGCAGTTCCATGATGATCCTTGGCCGCGATGCGCCAACACCAGAACTCCTCTCCGCCAAAATCGGCGCGCTCTACGGCGAGAAGGCCGATCTGGTGCGCAAAGCCTATCCGGCGGCCGATGCCGCGCAAGCCAAACGCGCCGCGCGAGACCTGGCCGGAGACCGCTTCATCGGCTACTCGACGTGGAAATGGCTGGAAGTTCACAGCAAGACCGGGAATGCCCCCCTCTATCGCTACCATTTCGAACAGACGCTTCCTGTCGCCGAGGGAGCAAGCGGCATGGCGGCCGAACCGCGCGCGCCGCATGCCGGTGAGATCGAGTTCGTCTTTGAGATGCTCCCGTCGAAAAACCTGCCGTGGCGCGACCAAGACCGGCGGCTGTCTGAGTTGATGGCCACCTACTGGTCAAACTTCGCCAAGACCGGCGACCCCAATGGCGAGGGTCTGCCGAGGTGGCCGGCCTATGGAAGCTCCAGCGGCTATATCGTAATGCACCTGGCGGCCGATTCCCAAGCCAGGCCTGACGCGGAACGCGCGCGCTACGAAGTGTTGGACAAGGTTCGCTAAGCGATCTTTTCGGCGATCGACTTGGCCTGCACGAACTGCAACAGGTAGTCGGGCCCACCGGCTTTCGAGTCGGTCCCCGACATGTTGAATCCGCCGAACGGATGCGCCCCCACCATGGCGCCCGTACACTTGCGGTTGATATAGAGGTTGCCGACAAAGAAGCGCTCGGCGGCCTCGTTCACCTTGGCGGGATTCTGTGTGTATACCGCCCCGGTAAGGCCGTACTCGGAATTGTTGGCGAGTTCCAAGGCATGTTCAAAGTCGCGCGCCTTGGAGACGGCCAGCACGGGTCCGAAGATCTCTTCCTGGAAGAGCCGGGCTTCGGGTCCGACATCGGCGATGACCGTCGGCCGGATGAAGTAGCCGTCGCCGGCCGCCGCGCTTCCGCCCGCCACCAGCCGGCCCTCTTTCTTGCCGTTCTCGATATAGTTGAGAATCGATTTCCGCGACCGCTCGTTGATCACCGGTCCCATGTAGTTGGCGAGGTCTTCCGGCGGCCCCACGGCCAGCGCTTCCACCTTGGGAACCAGCTTTTCGAGGAACCGGTCGTACACCTTGCTGGAAACAATCGCGCGGGAGCACGCCGAGCACTTCTGCCCCTGGTAGCCAAAGGCCGACCAGAGCACACCCTGCACGGCCTCGTCCAGGTCCGCCTCCTCGTCAACGATGATGGCGTCCTTGCCGCCCATTTCCGCCACGACCCGCTTGATCCACACCTGGCCCTTTTGCGGCTTGGCGGCCAGTTCGTTGATCCGCAGTCCGACTTCGCGCGAGCCGGTGAAAGAGACAAAGCGTGTCCGGGGATGGGTGACGATGAGGTCGCCAACCGCCGAGCCGCTGCCCACCAGCAACGTGTAGCTGGCATCCGGGAATCCCGCCTCCTTCAGCACTTCGGCGAACTTGGCGGCGATGGTCGGCGTGTCGCTCGACGGCTTAATCACAACTGTGTTGCCCGTGACCAGCGCGGCCGTGGCCATTCCCACCAGAATGGCGAGGGGGAAGTTCCACGGCGGAATGATCACGCCCACGCCAAGGGGCAGATACCGCAACACGGCTTGTTCCCCAGGCAATTGGACCAGGGGATCCGGCTCAGCGAGCTTGAGCATCTGCAGCGCGTAGTATTCGCAGAAGTCGATGGCTTCGGAAACGTCGGCTTCGGCTTCCGGCCACGTCTTTCCCGCTTCCACCACCAGCCACGCGTCAAACTCGAACTTGCGGCGGCGCAGAATCGCGGCGGCGCGCCGCAGCATTTCGACACGCGTTGGCGCCGGGGTTTTCGCCCATTCGGCGAAGAACGCGTCCGCCGTGGCGATGGCCTGGTTGGCCAGCTCGGCGGTCGCTTTGTGGTGCAGCCCAACGATTTCGGAAGGCTTGGACGGGTTGAGCGAAGATAGTAAGTCACCGGTGGAATAGCTATTATCCCCGATTCGCAGCCGGTACTCGGCGCCGAGTTTCGAGCGCACCAGCGCCAGCGCGGCGCGCGCCGCTTCGGCGTTCCGCGGCTCGGAGAAATCGGCGTAGGGCTCGTTCCTGAACTCCCAAAGGTTGGCGGGCATCAGCCCTCCACGAGCTTACGGCCCCGCTCGATCATCTGGGCCGCTTCTTCGGCCAGGTCGCGTCCCTTCTCATACAGTTCACGGCCTGCGTCGGCGAGAGTCCGTCCCTGTTCCGCCAGCGCTTCGCGCCCGCGTTCGGCCTGCCTGCGGAGACGGCGGCGGGTATCCTTGCCGCTCTGTGGCGCATACAAGAGGGCGATGGTCGCCCCCAGGGCGGCGCCCGCGGCAAACCAAAGAACCCGGTCGGTATTATCTTGTGCCATTACGAGTGGTCCTCCTGACCCGGCCCTTATTGTATCGAACAGCGCCCGGCTGTTACCGGCGGCCGCGCG
>JADZCI010000113.1 GCA_020851655.1 Bryobacterales bacterium | reverse complement strand
TGGCGTACAACACGCTGTTCAGCATCTATGGGTCCGCGTTTGTGGCGACAGGGCGCACGAGAGAAGCCAAAGCCTTCGACTTTGTGGACGGCCGTTATCCGGCTCAACTCGACTGTGTCGCGGTGTTGGTGGATGGAGTCAAGATGCCGCTCACCTACGTTCAGGCCAACCAGATTAACGCGCAGGCACGCGCCGGGTTCCAGAATCCGGGCAAGGTGGAACTGCTGCTGAATCCCGGGACAGCGGCGGAGCGGCGCATCCCCGCAGGCGTCTATCCGACGACCGAAACGCAGCCGGCATTCTTCACGTTCAACGGCACGAGCGTCAAGGCCAGGTTTCAGGATGGCGTGATCGTCGCCAATCCTGCCGTCGTTCCCGGCGCCAGGGCGGCCAAGCCCGGTGAGATCGTTCAACTGTACTTGACCGGGTTGGGTGTCACCGACCCGGTCTACCAGGAGGGCGAGGTGAACATGGGGCAGGCGCCGCTGGCGCGCGACCTGGTCGTGGAAATCGGCGGCCAGCGCCTCACCGCCGCCGATGTCCTGTACGCAGGCCTGGCCGGCCAGTCCATTAGCGGACTTTACCAGATCAACATCCGCATCCCCGCCGGCCTTGCCGCGGGCGACCGCCCCATCGTCGCGCGCGTCGCGTCGGGCGGAACGACCCAGAACGGGACCACCATTCCGATCGCGGCTCCTTGATCCTTGATCGGGCGCCGGGAGCCACTATAATAAGGAAAGGCCCGGTGAGGTGCGAGAGCGGTTGAATCGGGCGGTCTCGAAAACCGTTGAACCTTTACGGGTTCCGTGGGTTCGAATCCCACCCTCACCGCCAGTTTTCATGGGGTTACGAGCGATCCTGCTTGGCGCCGAGTTGCAAAAATTCTGCAAACCGGGGAATTGCGCGCACGTGGGCCATGGCTGTGATCCAGATCGTCACCCCAAATCCCTCCGCCTCGGGACCTTTCGAGCACCGTGCCGCACGTGAAGGATTCGCACCACATCTCCGAACACTGCGAAGTAGACCGCGTACCGATTCCTCTTCCGCCCAAACACGAGCCGGCGGATCGTATCTTCAGGCGAGGAAAGACTGCTCACGGCAGGGCGGCGTTCAGGAAAATCTCTAAGAGAAAGGATGGCGCCCTCGAAACGGTCGAACCAAAGTGGGCCACCATACGGAGCGTTCGCAGTCACCCACCCGTAGATCTCATCCAGGTCACTGATTGCCCTTGGGGTGAACTCAACGCGATAACCCATGTTTTGCGCGGCGTTCGGAGAACACGTCTTCCGCGGGACGGCTCTCTCCGCGCTTGGCTTGCTCTAAGCCCTCCGTCACCGCCGTCCTAACCTCGGCAAACTCCGGATCGTGCGGCGTGATCGGCGCTTCTGACAGTTCGCCCCAGTCCTCGTCCTCACGGACGAGTTGCTCGACATAGGCCTCGACAGACACGCCTTCAGCGAGGGCCCGCTTCTGAAGTAGTTCTTCGGCTTCAGGTGAGATCCTGATCGTCATCAGCTCTTCCGCCTACCTCTATCCTACGACCCGTTCTCCCAAGTGTCACGCCAGTTTCGCGGGTCGCTGTTCCCTGGCCTGAGCCGCGTGGTGCGCCACCACGGCCTCCGTCGTGATCGGCGGCAGCGTGATCATCCGCCGCCCCTTGGCCATCTTCGGCTGTTTGAACCGGAGCACACTCCTGGTCTCTTCCACGGACTGGGAGATCGAGAGGCGGCCGCCTGCCAGGTCGACGTCCTTCCAGCGCAGCGCCAGGATCCCGCCGCGGCGCATCCCGGTCGTCACGGCCGGCAAAATCGGCAGGTGGAGGCGTGTGCCCTCGGCTGCATCGAGTAACCAGACAGTCCCTGCTTATGTCAGCGCCCGCATCTCCATCCGGCGGGGTTCAACCGCGTCCGCTGGGATTGCGCGCCAGCAAGTGCCATTTCACGGTCTGGTGCAGAGCCCATGTAGAACACGGTGGTGGTGCAGTACCTTCTGGGCCGAAAGCCCAGGCGCCGACATGCCCGCGTGCGCCAGGACGGACGGGTGGCAATAAAATAGGTGTGACGGCTCAAAGTGCGTGAGGGAGCCGCATTCCTGGAATGAGAAGATCTTGATGCCACGGCGGCCGGCATGCGAACTCTCGTCTGTCGCTCGCGGGCGCCGTTGTGCACCGTTGGCGTTCGTGGCCGGCCTGACGCTGGGTGTGAATCTGTTGGGTTCGACGCCCGTCGTGCGCGTGCCGTTTGGCCAGGCGCCGCCCATGACCTCCGTCGATGCTTCCGGCAAGCCGGCCGGCTTTGCCGTGCAGACGATGGAGGAGGCGGCGCGGCGCGCGGGACTGACCTTGAGATGGCTTCCGGGATCAACGCCGGAGGGCAACGACCGGGCGCTGGAGCAGAATCGGATCGACCTGATCTTGGGCCCGGCAACGGACGAGCGGCGGCGTCTCTTCTATGTGAGCGGACCCTGGTGGTCTTCTGAAATCGTTGCCATCGTCTCCACATCGAGCCCGATTACTACGGAAGCGGCGCTCCGCGGACGCCCGATTGCCCTGGCGCCGGGGGCCTCGGTTGCGCTGCCGTTGCTTCAGCCGCCGGAACCGGTCCTGCGGACGGCGAACGTATTCCAGACAGCCGAAATGGTTTGCCGTGGGAAGGTGGATGCCGGGATTTTCGCCGCCATGTTCTTGCGTGAACTGCTGGCGCAGCGGCCGGCGGCGTGCCGGCATACCGGCCTTCGCACCATCGACCTGAGCGTGACAGCGGACTTCGTCCTCACCGTGCGGCATGATTCGGCCGCTATGGCGGAACGGCTCAAGGCCGCGCTCGACGACCTGACCGCCGATGGAACTCTTACTGCGATTGCGGCGCAGAACCCACCCATGTCCACGCCTCAGGCCACGCGCCTGGCTGAGCGGCTGCGTGCTCGCTACACGTCGCGCCTCTGGACTATCGGGTTGGCGGGCGCCGCGTTGTTTGTGCTGCTGGTGAGCGGCGCTATTCTGCGGCTGCAACGCTCGCGGCGGCGTTTGGCCGGCCTGAACCGTCAACTGGCCGAGGATCTTGAATTGAGAGCCCGCGCGGAAAAAGCTCTCCGCGAGAGTGAACTCCGGTTTGGCGCATTGATCGACTCCGCACCGCAAACCGTCCTCGCGGTGGACACCGGCGGACTCATTGCGTACGCGAACGCAAAGACGGAATCGATGTTCGGCCGCGGCGCCAGAAGTTTGACGGGCCAGCATATCGGCGCGTTGTTCCCGTCACGGTTGAGTTCCCCGGGGAAACCAGGCTGGTGGCGTGAGCTTGATTCTTCGAACTACTCGCCGGAGCCCGTCAGGGGGTTTTGCTCCGACGGCGCCGAGTTTCCGGTGCATATCGACTACGGAACCGTTCCAGGCGCCGATGGACTGACGATCGTCTTTATTCAGGACGTGTCGGAACGCCTGGCCTTGGAAAGGCAGGTTCGAGAGGCGCAGCGACTGGAAAGCATCGGTCAACTGGCCGGCGGCGTGGCGCACGACTTCAACAACCTGCTGACGGTTATCAGCGGCTATGCGGACCTGGCGTTGGGGGAACTGCCGCTTGAATCAAGAATCCGGAGCGCGGCGGAGAAGATCAAGCAGGCGTCGTCCCGGGCGGCCGCGCTCACGCGGCAATTGCTGACGTTCAGCCGCCGCCAAGCCGTCGAGCCGCGAATTATCTCCTTGAACGATCTGGTTTCACAACTCAACTCCATGCTGCGGCCGCTGATTCGCGAAGACATCGAATTGGTGCTTGGGCTGGATGCGTCTCCCAGTTGGATTTATGCCGATCCTGGACAAGTGGAACAGGCGCTGATGAACCTGGTGGTGAATGCGCGCGACGCTATGCCCGATGGCGGGCGGCTGACCGTACAGACCCGCAACAACGGCGAGGGTGATGTGGTTCTACGGGTCGAGGACACCGGAGTGGGCATGACTTCCGAGGTCCAGGCGCGAATCTTCGACCCGTTCTTTACCACCAAGCCTCAGGGGCAGGGGACAGGCTTGGGCCTGTCGGTGGTCTATGGGATCGTGCGCCAAAACGGCGCTTCGATTTCCGTGGCCAGCCAGCCGGACGAGGGGTCGGTTTTTGAAATCCGGTTTCCACCCGCCAAAGCTCAGCCGTCGCCTTCGGAACCAGACTCCGCGATGCCGCCCCAACCGAGGTTGGGCCGCGCCACGGTCCTGCTCGCCGAGGACGATCCCAATGTCCGTGACTTTGTCGCCCACGTGCTGCGGTTGCGGGGGTACACGGTGCTCGAGGCCGCCAACGGGCGTGAGGCGCTGTCTCTTATCGATGTCTTCCCCAGTCCTATCGACCTGTTGTTAACCGATACGGTGATGCCCGAGGTTGGGGGTGCGGTTCTGAGCCGCGCCTTCAAACAGCGCTTTCCCGGGACGCCGATTTTGCAAATGACCGGCTACGCCGAGGGACAGAATCCCGTCACAACCGACATCCCGATGCTGAACAAGCCCTTCAGCGCGACG
>JADZCI010000112.1 GCA_020851655.1 Bryobacterales bacterium | reverse complement strand
GCGTCCCGCTCGCCCGCCGGCGCTCAATTTCCTCGCCTCCCTGCCGATGAGGAATTCGGGAAGGAGTGCGCCGAACCATGATGCGGGCTATGGTCCTTTTTGTTCTCGCTGCCGCCAGCGCTGCCGCCGCCTTAGGGGGTACTTACGGCAAGGTCGTCTATTTGCGGGGGCAGATCTCCGATATTGCCCTGGATGAACGCAGGGGGGTGCTCTACGCGGCGAACTTTGGCGCCAACCGGATCGAGCAGGTCAGGCTGGACACCGGGGCAACCCAGAACAGCATTATGGTGGGCGAAATGCCCGGATCACTGGCGCTGTCGGCGGACGGACGGTATCTGGTGGCCGGGCACTTTGGCGGCGGCGTGACGGTGATGGATCTGGCCCTGAACCAGACCCGCACGCTGAGCATGCCGGCCGAGGTATTGGCTGTGGCGTTCGGCGCCGGGTACAAGGCACTCATCGTGACGCGCACCGGTTTCTACCTGCTCGAGCCCTATAGCGGGACGACGATGGTTTTGCCCGTACAGTTGCCGGGCAGCGTCGGCCCGATGCCGGCGCCCCCCGGGGCGCGGTCCTCCGACCTGGTTCGCGCCAGCGCTGGCGTCTCCGGTGATGGAAAAGTGATCTATGTCGCCGCCGACATGGAGGACAAGTCTTCCTCCGGCGCCGGCGGCAGCCCGGGAGCAACCGATGCCACAACCGGCAGTCTCAGCAGCCTGTTGGTCCGTTACCAGGTGGAGAACACTCAGATCTCGATTCAACGGTTTGTGTCGTCGCCTCCTTTTGGTCCGCGGCAGGTCAGCGTCGACGAGCACGGAAACGCGGTAATCGATGGCTGGGCGTTGCTCAACACGGCGCCCCGGCTCTATCTCAAGGCTCAAATACCAAACAGCACCGGCAAGTACTCCGAGGGCGGACATGCTTTCGACTCGCTGCGGAACGTGGTCTACGCGCAGGCGCCGGCCGCCGCGCCCAACGGCGCCACAGCCGTCAAGCAGGAGCCGCTCCTGCACATCATGAATCCGGAGAACCTGGCGGTCGCCGAGGTCCTGCGTCTGCCCGCCGCCCTGGGCGGCAAAGCGCTGCTCAACGCCGCCAAGAGCACCCTCTACGCGATCTCTCAAAACGGCGTGCTCATCATTCCTCTGGCCTCCTTGAGCCAGGCGCCGCGAGTGGTCCCCGACCAGGAGGCGCTGCTCTTTTCGGCCAACTCCTGCGACAAGCACGTGTTGAAGCAGACGCTGCGGCTTAGCGATCCTTCCGGAAGCGGCAGCGACTTCAAGATCGCGCTACCCGGCGGCGCAAAGGGACTGCGCGTCTATCCGCAACAAGGCGTCACTCCCGCCGAAATCACGGTGGAAGTGGATCCGTCCGCGTACCTTCCGCAAGGCGGCACGGCTGTCGTTCCGCTCACCATTACCTCGGCCGCCGGCGTCAATGCGGTCGAACCTGTCCAGATAAAGATCAGCAGCCGCGACCTCGATCAAAAAGGACGAATCCTCAATGTTCCGGGACGCCTCGTAGACCTCGTAGCGGACCCGGTGCGGCCCCGCATCTACGTCCTGCGGCAGGACCGCAACCAGTTGCTCGTCTTCGACGCCCAAACGCTGGCCAGGGTGGCGGTGGTGTCCACCGGAAACACACCCACGCAGATGACGATCACCGCCGACGCGAAATACATGATCGTGGGCGCGGCCAACTCCCAAACCGCGGCGGTGGTGGATCTTGACAACCTCGCACTTACGCAGCCGATTGAGATGCCGTTCGGCCAGTATCCCGTGTCTGTGGCCGCCACCGCCAACGCCATCCTGTCGGCGTCGCGGTCGGCGGGCGGCCCCCCGGGAATCTACCGTCTCGACCTCGTCTCGCGCTCGGCCGCCGCGCCGGCCAGACTGGGCATGTTCGAAAACAAGATCAAAGAAGGCTCGATGCTCGTGGCCAACTGGCGCGGCTTGACCGCCATGCTGGTGGAACCGGACGGCAGCGTGATGCTCTACGAGGCGGCGGCCGACACCTTCGTTGTAGGCCGCAAAGATTTTGATGAACTCAGCGGCGCCGTCGCAGTCCTGACCGACGACTGGTTCGTCGCCGGCAACACTCTGCTGGACCGCGCGTTGTATCCCTATTCGAGCGCCCTCAGTGGAGACTCGGTGGGCGGCGCCGCTCTCTATGCCGCCGATTCGTTCTACCGGACCGTGACGCCACGGAGCGCGCCCGCCTACATCGAGAGAGTTCAAGGTTGGGACGGGCCGATGAGCCGCATGGCGCGGTTGGCCGAAGCCCCGCTGGGGCCGCTCGATGCCGGCACGCCGCTGGGCCTGACCGGGACAGCGGCGCAATCGTTCATACGGTCGCTCGCCGTGGTGCCGGCGACCCAGGCGGTTGTCTCGCTCACCACATCCGGCCTGACTGTGCTGGAGGGTGATTACGACCAGGCGCTTATGATGCCTCAGGTGAGCGGCATCGCGAACGCCGCCGACCGCACCGGCACGGTCGCCGCCGGCGGCCTCATCTCGATCTCCGGGAGCGGATTGGCGCCGGGAACGGCCTCCGCTGGCACCGCGCCGTGGCCAACCACGTTAGGCGATGTGTGTGTGCAGGCGAACGGCGTCGCGCTGCCGCTGTCCCGTGTCGCTCCGGACGAGATCGTGGCGCAGTTGACCTATGATCTCGCCGGAACCGCCCTGCTTTCGGTTCGCACAGCGAACGGCGTGAGCGGCACCTACGAACTCGCGGTCAACGAAACCGCACCCGCCATCTTCCGCGCGCCCGCCGGTGGGGCCAACGCAGGCAGTCCCCTGATCGTGCGCTGGAAGAATTCCGAAACCATCAGCTTCTCCAACCCGATCCATGGAGACGACAATATCTCCATTTACCTCACTGGGATGGGAAAGCTGCTGCCGCAGCCTGAAGCGGGTTCGGGCGCTCCGGCCAATCCGCCCGCGACCCTGGCCAGCCCCGTCAAAGTGGTCCTAGGCTCGGAGGTATTACCCCTTTGGTGGAGTGGCGCCGAAGGAGGCGAAGTAGGCGTATACCGCATCGACGCTCGAGTACCGTGGTGGGTCAAGAGCGGCAATGCGGTGCCCCTCTCTATCGTTCAGGGTGGCGTCCAGACGATAGTTCCGGTGAGAGTAGTGGCCAAGTAGCCACTACATCAATAAGGACACCCGCTCGAATCGCGGACTTTCCGAAGGCCATGAAGATGCGAACATCAGCCAGCGCGCTGGCGCTCTTGTTGTGTGCGGCCGGCAGCACCTACGCCCAAAGGGGCGACGGGCCGCGAATGATGGAGTTCGGAGGTCTGGGCGGTTTCTCCCTGGTCCGTGGCCTGACCGTCGAGCAGGGCTCCACCAAGGCCAAAACCGGCTTCGAAAACAGCTTCACGGGCGGCGCATTCCTCAGCCGGGATTCCTACAAGCACGTGGCCGGAGAGGTTCGTTACCTGTTCCACGGCGGCGCCGCCATGATAGAGTCCGGCGGGCAGCGATCGACGCTGGCGGCGCAGCAACACCTGTTCACATACGACCTTGTCTATCACTTCACGCGGCGCGGGCGCCGGCTGCGGCCATTCCTCAGCGCGGGTGGCGGCGGCCGGCTGGTCGTGGGGTCCGGTGCGGAACATACTTCCTACCCAGGTTCCGGACTGGTGGCTCTGACCGCGACCACACAGATGCTTCCGGTCTTCGGCGGGGGTGGCGGAGTCAAGATCCGGCTCAATCGCCAGGTTTCGATGCGCTTTGAGTTTCGCGACTACATCAGTCCGGCGCCGCGCAACATTCTGGCGGCACCGCCCGGCAGCACCCTGCACGGCTGGATGCACGATCTTATGCCCCTCTTTGGAATCAGCTATCTGTTCTGAAGGAAGCGAGGCCGGAGCCGGTTCATCCTTAGAATGTCACCCATGTCTCCGAACGGATCGGATCAGTCTTGCGGAGTTGCGATGAAGGAGAACGTATAGCCCTGGTTCGGAGTCACCGACCCAGCGATGACGCCGTCCGCGTTGACGCTCGCCGCGGTAAGAGCTCCCGCTGGCCAATCCAACACTTGAGGCCGGATCTTCAGGATCAACAGACCCCGGAGCCAGCGATCTCCAATTGGGTTGGCCAAACCCTCCTCATAGTCCCAGACAAAACCGTGGTCCCGGTAATCCGCTCCGTGAAACGTGCCGACGATCAAGTGTGACTTGTTGTTGATTCCCATGGGGTAGGTGTTGCTGCCACCGTCCACTTGAAGCCCCAGAAAGCGTCCATTGGGCCCACGCAAGAAGCCATAGACAATTCCGTTGGGGTCAATGAACTGCCCGGCGATGGCGCCATCCTGGGCTATGGCCATGGGCTCAGTCCGATTTGATCCGCCGGGAGGGACATCGACTGGTACCCGGATGCCACCAATATCGGCAAAGCCGAGCGATGGGAGGAACTTGTTTGCGGAGTAGTAGCCTACAAAATCGCCCAGGTTATTCAGCCCCAGAATGTATAGCGAAACTTCCGGAGGTGCGGGGATTTCCGTGAAGGTTCCATGCGGACCACCGTCGAGCCGGAAGCCCATGATAGGACCACCCTGGCCGTCAACGAAGAAGCCCACGATTTCGCCATAGTCGTTGATTGCCTCCGGTTGAGTCCGGACCGCGTCGCGTGGACCGATAATGGGGAACTCCAGCACACCGTTCGCGTCGCGTTTGAATCCATATTGCTTTCCCCGGGCATAGTAGTAGCCGACGGCCGCCCCACGGTTATTGATGCCCGTCGCGATCGTAGCTACGCTAGGGCGTGGAAGCTCGAAGGTTTGGAATGAGTACTGCTTCGGGGATTGCGCGCTTGGAGACTGTCCGGCGGCGCAGGGACCCGCCGAAACCAGGGCGCCAACGCCGAGGAGCAGACTGGCAGATTTCGGACCCAGAAAACCCATGCCCCCAGTGTACGCCCGCGCTTCCCCGACCGAATGAATGGAGCCGGCGGAGGGATTTGAACCCACGACCCTCTGATTACAAATCAGATGCTCTACCAACTGAGCTACGCCGGCCGGTCTTGCTCCCAGGATACCGTGATCTTTCTCCAAGGGAAAGAACGCATTTTTCGAAACCTTTCGAAACCTTGCAAGCGCGCCAACAAGACCCTTGAATTCCAATTTCAGCCGACGTACACTTGCAGTGACCAGAAGCGCAGTCTCGGCTTGATTTGACCCAACCCTAGGAGGTTAGTCCATGTTTGAGAGCCTCGACGAACAAATGAAGCATGACGAGGAAGAGACCACCACACCCAAAGAGAAGTATATGAAGTGGGTGCTGGTGGCCCTTGTGTCGCTTGCTGTCTTCGGCGGACTCTATATGGGAGTCCGGGTTTTGGGCTGAGACTCGTTCAAGCCCAACGTAATCAAAGGTTAGTACGCCGGGACGGCGTTTAAGGCACGCATCGTGGCGCGCACGTGCCGCCCGTATGTCTCGTTGGTGCTGTAGATCTTCATCTTCTCGTCTATGCTCTTGCCGCGGTAATGCCGCGCCCGGCTGAGCCGGGACGCTACGACGTAAATCCCTGCGCGCACGCTCGGAAAGCGGGCGTTGCCGTTGGACCACCCGAACATATTGTTGTTGCGTTGAGTCTTGCCACCCGTTGTTTCCAGGAACGACAGGCTGGGGAGCAGACGCCAATCCAATTTGTGTTGATCGGCGGCTAAAACGAAATCGGTCGCATACTGGCTCGCCGGGCAGTTGCCACGGGCGAAGAATTTGCGAATCTTGTTGGTTCTGGGGTCCGAAGTGGCTGCGTATTCCTTTTTGCTGACGTCGGGATTTGCATGCTGCGTTGCCGCAAACAACCCGGCCGCCACCACGAAACCTCTCGACAATGCTTTCTTCATTCGGAAACACTACTCCTGTCTACTTCGTAAGTCATTCATTTTGAATTGGTTTGGCCCAACCGGAGTGAAGAAGATGAGTTTTGGGAACGAACGGCCGGTGGGGCAGGAGGCAGGCTTACAAGGGACTGGCCATGTTTGAAATTATACCATCCGGGCTGGCGCCAACCTGGCTGCATCGCACTCTATCGTAACCTCTCGACGGGGAAAAACAATCGCAGAAATTGGTCTTTCCGCGGCAATCGGTACTAAGGGTTCCCGGGTGGGCAACACGCTCAGGCAGCGGCGGAAATCGTGAATGGCGGGGTTGGAATTTCGCGCGGCGAGTCTCCCATCAATTTGTGATACCGTGATAATTCGTCAGGAGGTTCGGTAAACATGGAAGCCCTCGGGATGATCGAAGTCAAAGGACTGGTAGGAGCCATCGAGGCTGCCGACGCCATGGTGAAGACGGCAAACGTCGTCCTCACGGGCAAGGAATATGTCGGCGCCGCGTATGTGCTGGTCACAGTCCGGGGAGATGTCGGCGCAGTCAAGGCGGCGACGGATGCGGGCGCCGCCGCGGCGCGGCGCGTTGGAGAATTGATCGCGGTCCATGTCATCCCGAACCCCAGCGACGAAACCGAAAAGGTGATCCCTGGCGCGCCGAAGAAGAACGACAAATAGGGCGCCCCATACTACGGCGAAACCAAGTTGCGTAAGGGGTGATCCATGGTTCATGATCAGGACCTTGTCTCGATCCAGGAAGTAAGGAGCAAAGTCGACAAAGCCTGGGCGGCGTGGCAGGACTACAAGAAGTTCTCCCAGGAACAGGTTGACGCTATCGTCGAGGCGGTCGCCGCCGCCGGACGGGCGAACGCGCGGGAACTGGCCCGGATGGCGGTGGAAGAGACCGGCATGGGGACGGTTGAAGACAAGGTCGCCAAGAACCTGTTGAATGCCGACCTGCTGCCCCGCTCGATCCGGGGCATGAAAACTGTCGGTATATTGCGCGAGATCCCGGAAAAGAAGATTGTCGAGATCGGCGTGCCGGTTGGCGTGATCGCGGCGATCTTGCCGACGACCAATCCTACTTCCACGGCCATCTACAAGACGATCATTTCCCTCAAAGCGGGAAACGCGATCGTGATGAGCCCGCATCCGCGCGCCAAGAATTGCACATGCCACACAGCGCAGTTGCTCTCCGATGCGGCCACCAAGGCCGGGGCGCCCGCGGACCTGGTTCAGTGCATCGGCGCCGCCACGTTGGACGGAACCAATGCGCTGATGAAACATCCGAAGACGGCGCTCATCCTCAGCACGGGCGGAGCAGGCATTGTCAAAGCGGCGTATTCGTCCGGAAAGCCAGCCTTCGGTGTCGGACCCGGCAACGTGCCGATACTCATCGACTCCAGGGCGGACGTGCCGGACGCCGTACAAAAAGTGGTTGTCGGAAAGTCGTTTGACTACGGGACCGTCTGCTCCAGCGAGCAAACGGTCGTGGCGGAACGTTCAATTCGCGACCAGGTCCTCGCTGAACTGAAGAACTCCAACGCTTACATCCTGAGCACGGCGGAACGGGCCGCCATCGAAAAGGTCCTGTTTGTCCGGGGAGTCACAGTCAACCCCGATTGCGTGGGCCAGTCGCCCAAGAAGATTGCCCAAATGGCCGGGATTACCATTCCCGCCGAGGCCAGGATTCTGGTGGCCGAGATCGAGGGCGTCGGCAAGGAACATCCGCTGTCGGCCGAGAAACTCTCGCCCGTACTCGCCGTTCTGTTCGTGCCCGATTTTCAGGCGGCGGTCGCCGCCTGTGACGCCATTCTGCATTTCGGCGGACTGGGGCATACCTGTGTCATCCATAGCAAGGACGACTCGCGCGTGCGTGAGTATGGCCTCAAGATGAACGCCTTCCGCATTCTGGTCAACACGCCGGCGCCGCAGGGTTCGGTCGGCATCACGACCGCATTGCAGCCTTCGATGACTCTGGGTTGCGGCGCCATGGCCGGCAATTCGACATCGGACAACGTGGGGCCACGGCACCTGATGAATATCAAGCGCATCGCCTACGTCGTGCGCACGCCTGAGGAGGCGTTCCCCGATTCACCTCCGGCGCCGGCGCCTCAACCCGCCCTCAAGGCGGCCACCATCGACCGGTCCACGGTAGTGAACGCAGTCGAAAAATACCTGGCTCAACGAGGTATCGCTGTGCAGGCCCCCCCGGCCGCCGCCACGCCACGCACTCCGGCCGCCGCTCCTCCGCGAGCCACAATTTCCGATGTCGTTGACCGGTTCCTGGCGCGCAAGCACACCGCCGCGCCAGCGGCCGCGCCATCGTGCGGGTGTACCGGAGGCGGAGCACCGTGCGCCACCAAGCCGAAGCCCTCCGCGGAACCTCCGGAAGAAAAGCCGCTGCCCCCGGCTCCTCCCGTTAACATCGTCGACTTCGTTTGCGAGAGTGACGTGCGTCAGGCAATCACTCAGTCCAAGAAGATCTTTATCGGGCCCAAGACGATCGTGACGCCGGCGGCGCGCGAACTTGCCGCTCCCGGTGAGATCCTGATATTGGCCCAACGCTAGGGAAGGGGGCTTCACTCCAATGCGACCGAATCTTGACTCATTGACAGAAGAAATCCAGCAATACCTGGATGCCGAGCATTTTGTCACCTTCCGCTCTGAAAGCCGTTTCGGTAGTGAGCATCACTTCATTGTCTGGGACACGGAACGGATTCCCGACTTCCGGCAGTTTCTGGACTGCGCCTCGAAACTGGGAGTCCGCCTGATCCATTTCAACCAGCGCGAGTTTACGCCCGAGATCCGTCACGAAAGCTTGTCCATGCTCGAGGACGCTGACCTGCCCAACGAAGAAAAGCGCGACCTCGAACGGCGTATCGAAGAGTACGTCATTTATGAGGGTTTCACCGATGCCATCGAACTCACGTTCGATTTCGACGGCAGAGTTTACCTCTTTGAGCTCGAGACCGAGTGGTGCGAAGAATGGCGGTCGCTGCTGGATGAAATCGAAGATGCGCTGCCGGACTTCGACGAGGACGCCGGCCCTTACGGCGGCTACTATTCCAACAACTAACCGGCGCCGGAGCGGCGCGGGAGCCTGAGCATGGTCAACACTCAGGCAGCCACCTGGCGAATTCAATCAGCCGTTGAAGAGGAAGTCGCGCGCCTGGCCGGCCAGTGCGGCTTGCAGCCGCCCGCCATGCGGGTGTTGTGGAACCGCGGCTACCGCGATGTCCAGTCGGTTGAAAAGTTCCTCAATCCGCGTCTGACCGATCTGCACGATCCGTTCACACTGTCCGGCATGAAGGCGGCGGTTGAACGTATTCGCCGCGGCGTCCGGCAGCGCGAACGAATCCTGCTTTACGGCGATTACGACGTGGACGGCACAGCCTCCGTCGTCATCCTGAAGAAGACGATCGAGCTGCTCGGCCACCAGGCCGGTTTCTTCATTCCGGACCGGCTCAAAGACGGTTACGGCATGCACCCGCCGGTGATCGAGCAGGCGGCCTCGTCCGGGGTGACGCTGATCGTCAGCGTCGACACGGGCATCCGGGCGCGGGAGGCCGCCGAGACCGCGCGCCGGCACGGCATCGATCTGATCATCACCGATCACCATTTGCCGGAACCGGAACTGCCTCCGGCGTACGCGATCATCAACCCGAACCAGCCCTCGTGCGATTACCCGAACAAGAACCTCTGTGGCGCGGGGGTCACCTTCAAGCTGGTGCAGGCGTTGATGTACCAGGAGGAGTGGCCGCCGGAAAAGATCGTCCGGTTCTGCGACTCGTTCCTGATCCTCGTCGCGATTGCCACGGTTGCCGACGTGGTGCCGCTGACCGGAGAAAACCGGGTGATCGTCAAGCGCGGGCTGGCCGGATTGGGCCGCACGCGAAATCCGGGCCTGAGGGCGCTGCTCAAAACCGCGGGATTCGAGTCTGGCGCTTCCCCCTCGGCCAGCGACGTCGGGTTCCGGATCTCTCCGCGCATCAATGCCGCCGGGCGCATGCGCAACGCCCGCGATGTCATCGACCTGTTCCTGACCGCCGATGAATCGCGCGCCGCCCAAATCGCCGCCGAGTTGCACCTGCTCAACGAAGAACGCCGCCAGACCGAAGAGACGATTGTCGAGGCCGCCAGGAAACTGGAGAACGCCGGCACAACCGGGTTGGTGTTCTCCGCCGAAGGCTGGCACCGTGGCGTGCTCGGCATTGTCGCCAGCCGGCTGGTTGAGCATTTCAACCGCCCGGCGCTGGTGTTGTCCGAAGATCCGGCCACCGGGCAGGCGCAAGGATCCGGCCGCTCGATCCCCGGATTTCATCTTCTCGACGCGCTGGAGTCCATGGGCGATCTGCTGACCCGCTTCGGCGGGCACAAATATGCGGTGGGCCTGACGGTCGGACTGGAGAAACTCGACGAATTCCGCCGCCGCTTTGACGCGCATGCGCGGCAAGTCCTCACCGCCGCCGATCTCTGCCGGACACACACGGCGGACGCCCCGGTTCGCCTTGACGAGATCAATGACGCCTCGGTGGAAGAGATTCTTCGCATTGCGCCGTTCGGCTTGGGGAATCCCACGCCGACATTCATCCTCCGGAACGTGGAACTCAAAGAAGCGCCGGTCGTGATGAAGGAGAAGCATCTACGAATGCGGCTTCACTCCGGAGCGGGCTGGGTGCATGCCAAAGCCTGGAGATTCGCCGAAAGGCTCGCTGAGATGCCTTGCGGAGCACGGCTTGACGCCTTGGTACGCTTCAAGGAAGACAACTACAGCCGCAGCCGCGGTTATGCCCCGTGGACAATGGATATCGTGGATGTGCGGCCCGCTGAAGACCCTTGTTGAACATTAAGGACGTCATCGCCGATGAATTCCGCCAACTGCCCCGCAGGCTGGGCGGATTGCGTGGCGTCCTGATCCTCGTGGCCATGATCGCCCTGGGAGCATTGCCGGTCTACCGGTTCGGGTTGTCTTTTCTCGATCCGCTCGTCCTGCTCGCCTACTGCTGTTTTGCCGTGCTGTTCTCCTCCGCGTTTGTCGTGCGTTCTTTCATGGAAGGGACTCAAACCCCTTATGTCAGCGATCGCGACTGGATCCTGGGAAAGGTGCTGGCCGCAACATTGTACGGATGGCTGGCGTTTGTCCTGATTCTCGGCGTGGCGCTGATGGCGCTGAGACGGGCGCCGGCGCCATCCACCCTGCTGCCGGTCGCGCTGGTCGCGTTCTGCCTGGCATTCGCCATCTCCGGGTTGGGCGCTGTGGCGGCGCTCAGTTCCTACACACCGGCATCCGCGAGACAGCTCTTGCGGCTCGGCATTTTCTTTGTCCTGCTGCTGCTGGCTGGCGGCTCGCAGTTTGCGCCCCAGTCGTGGCGCGACTTCGGCGCCTCGCTCCTCGCCGGCAGAACGTTCGTGCGGACCATGCTCTTGCTGTCGGCTTTTGGCCTGCTCACAGGCGCCGCCGCCGTACGGAAGGCCATGGCGATTCTGGCCAGCCGGCGCGCTGGACTGTCCATTCTCTAAACGAACGCCAATTCGTCAGAATTCCATTGAATCTGACGAAACTTTTCCTGTATCCTGACGTTACACTATCCGGCCCGTACTTCCTGCGATTACGCAGTTGGGCTTCCGTAGCGGCACGTTGGAGGAGGCGAAAGCATGGCGCGCTCCGTTGTGGTGTTCGGCAAGCTGGTCGCGCGGCAATCCGGGAACTCTATCAAGGGCTACACAGTCAGGGTTGCGTACGAGTGCGTGATCCCTGAACTGCGGGACCCGGCTGGCGCCGCCTCCGTGACGGCGCCGGTGGCGGCCTCACGGCCCGCCGAAGACGATGGCAGCTTCCGGGTAGAAGTCCAGGGTCCTGGCGACCCGGTGGCGCTCATCACGGTGAGGGCAAGTTCCCCCGACCACTCCGATTCCGGGGAAAAGCAGTTCAGCCTTGCCGAGGTAGCCAGAGCCGTGACGATCGAAGTCGATGGCTACCGGCCATTCACGATCTCTTCGACAGGCGAATCGTCAACCAGGATCCTGATCCAGGGCCGGGCGATCGACAAAGCCGGCAAGGCAGTTCCTCAGTCGCTGGCGGTGGTGATCTTTGGAGTTGACCAGGTGCAGGGCGGCGATCCAGGTCCGCCTCGCGTGGTGGCAACGGGGCGAACCCAGGTGGGCGGATTCTTTTCTCTGCCGTGGGTGCCCGACCGGTTCATCTCCGCCTTTGCGCGGATTGCGGGCGGTACGCCGGTTCCGATACGGCTCGAGGACACGGGAATCCTGCCGCTACAAGTCGTGGTGGTCGTCGATTCCATCCCGCAACCGCCGTCCAACGGAAGCGCCACGCCGCCCCGGGCGCCCGATCCGTCCGACCTGTCCACCAATCCGGCTGCGTTCTCACAGGACCTGGGAGGCGGCTGCGTCAACCTGTCGATGCCCGACCGGACGATCGAGGAGTACAGCTATTTCATCGTCGTGCGGACCACCGAACCCGAAGTGAAGGGATTCTCGCTTTCCGAGCGGTCCACCCTGCCGCCCAAGCTGATCGGCGACTTGATCATGGCGTCGGCGACCACCGATGCTCTATCCCTGCGTACCGTCGCGCCGCTACAGGTCAATGCGTTATCCGGCTTGACTCTCGACGCCTCATCGGCCGGCCGGCTCCTACGCGGCGACCGTGCACCTTCGATCCGTGAACTGGCGCGAGCCTCCTGGATTTCCGAACTCGACCGCGCCAAAGACCTGCTGACCGCGACCGTGGCGGCGCCCGGCGTGCGGACGGACGTCGACGACAACCACCCGATCCATTGGGACTACAACGACACCAAGATCTACGAATCCGTCTCGATCGCGCACGGACACATACTTGAATATCGCGAAGTTTGGCGGGCGGACGGGTACTCGCTGGGCGACCTGCTGAGTTCCCTTCCCCTGGCGCCCGGACAGCGGCGGCAGGTCGCCGTGGTCGATTGGGACCGCCGCAGCCAGGCTGCGCGCGAAGAGCGCCTCGAATTCGAAGAGGAGCTTCAATCGGCCGTCACGCGGGACCGCGATATTCGCGAAATCGTTGGTTCACGCCTGGACGAGGAGTTACAGGCAGGCTCGAAGAACACGACGTGGGGAGCGGCGGGCGGCTTCGGCGCGGGGCTGATTCAAGGGACATTCGGGATCTTCGGCGGCGTGGCGGGAGGCGCCAGCGGCTCCAATTCCACCGCCTGGCAGGACGCGTCGCGGCGGTTCTCCGCCGAATCGATGCAAAACCTGCGAGACCGCGTCACGCAGCGCGCGTCGTCGCTGCGCGACCAGAGGTCCACCGTTGTCCAGACCGTGGCGCAAGGCGAGACCTGGCGCGCCGAGACGGAAGTCATCGCCAACTACAATCGCTGCCATACGATTACGGTCGAGTACTTCGAAGTGCTGCGCCATTTTGTCGTGACGCACGAGCTCGCGGGAGTGCGGGAGTGTTTGTTCGTTCCCTTCACCATGCGCGCATTCGATGTGGGCAAGGCTTTGCGCTGGCGCGAGACGCTGGAGCGATTCCTGCGCGACTCGACGCTGCAACCCGGCTTCGACGCGATGCAGCGCGTGGCCGATCAGTGGGAAGGGTGGGACTACCCGGTTTCCCGCTACAGCGAAGAGCCGCCGATTGCGCTGGAAGGAGAAATGCGCATCTCCTTTGTTCTGCCGCGTCCGCGCGACGATCAGGATGGCAAGTTCCAGATCAGTCAGTGGCGGCAGTACTCGCCGTTTCTTCCGCGCGATACGTATGAGCTGTGGATCGCCAACCTCAACGGTAAGGCGGCCAGGGAGCGCGATCAGTTCTTTCGCGCCAACGTGGCGCCGGAAATCGCCCAGCGGCTAATCGCAAGCCTCAAGTTCGCCTATATCACCAGCACCGGCAACATCACCGCCCTGACACTGGACGGAACCCTGGTGTCCCGCTACGCCGAAGGCGTGCCGCTGTATGCCACGCTGCGCCCCTCCGGAGGCTTGCCGCCGATACCGAGAGAGCAGATCTCAGGGTTCCAGATTGGCTACGAAGGCAGCGATCTGCCCGAAGACGCGCGGGTGGTGGTGCACTCCGGCAAGATGCGCTACCAGACGCCCAACCTGATCGCGCTGTTGTTCAACGAGCCGCGCATTTTGAATGACCTGCGGCCCGGCGACCCGGTAACGATCTCTACGCCCCTGTCGCGCGC
The DNA here is from genome assembly GCA_020851655.1 of Bryobacterales bacterium. Lineage (GTDB taxonomy): Bacteria > Acidobacteriota > Terriglobia > Bryobacterales > Bryobacteraceae > JADZCI01. The sequence goes on along the minus strand of JADZCI010000112.1, from coordinate 54,842 downwards.
CGAGGCCAGAAACCCGCGCCAGGAAGACCGGGACCTGGCCGACAAGCTGGTCCGGCACCTGAACGACAACTTGGAGTATTATCACCAGGCCATTTGGGCCGGCTTGGATCCCGAGCGGCGCTTCATCCTGCTGGACGGAATGCTGATTCCCGGGACTTCGGGACTGAGCGTGGCAAGTGTCGTCGAGAACCGGCTGATCGGGATTGCGGGCAATTCGATGATCTTCCCGCTCGCCCCCGGCTTGAGGCTCGATCCGCGCATCACAGATAAATCCACGCCGCTCGAAGATCTCTACCAAGCCGCGCCCACTCCACCGTTGAACATCGCGGTCCCGACGCGTGGCGTATACGCCGAAGCCGTTCTGGGCAACTGCTCCGGCTGCGAGAAGATCGACGAAACCCGCTATTGGCGCTGGACAACCGAAGGGATGCTGGCGCCGCCTCCCATCGCGGAGGTGACCACCCAGCGTCCAGCGGGCACGGAGCCGAATCTGACTCCCACGCCTTTGCCTGCCCCCCTGGTGTCGATTCAGGCGGCTCCCGAGCTGCCGAATCCCACGAGCCTGGCCAGCGTGCTCGGACTCCTGGCCAAGCCCGACCTCTTCCGCGACATTACCGGACTGGCGGGCACTCAGGCCAATGCCCAAAAGGCCTTCAGCAGCGCCATGACGAACATGACGGCCATCGGAAGCGAGGCGGCTGCGCTCGCCAAGCAGCAGTTGGCGATGCCGAACACGCAGCGGACCCTCGACCGCTTGCAGGGCGCGGTTCGCGACGGACTGCTGACTCCGGAGGCGGCGCAACACTTTGCGGAAGGAGCATTACGAGCCGCCATCGGCGCCCCCGCAAACCAGCAAACTCTCCCCACTCAGGACCCGGCCATCAAGAAGGCGGTCGATGCCGCCGCCCAGTCAAAGAAGGCCGAAGTCAAGATTACGACGCCGACTGAAACGGTGGAGGCCAAGTTCGAGGACAAAGGAACGCAGATTGGAGCCACTCCAGTGGCCGGCGCGCTGCCCATCATTGAAGAATCGATTGACCAGGACTTCATCGTGGAAGCCTACGAATACAAGAAGCCCATCGGATCGCGCACCATGACAGCCGTGCGGATTCGGGACGTGGAGGCGCTCAAGGCGGTTACCGGCCACGCGGCGGACACGTTCCCAATCGGCGACGTGGATCCCCGCTTCTTCAAAGTGAAGGGCAGTGGACCCCTCTACCAGATCACGCGCCGGCTCCTGGTTGTGTTTCCGGAGAGCGCATCGGCGCCCGGCAAAGTCGACGGAACCGGAAGGCTGCCGCTGGCTGTGCTGGTGCACGGCAACCACGCGGCCTGGCAGCCCAAGAAACGCGATGACGTACCGAGTTTCATCGGCTACGCTTACTTTCAGAAATTCCTGGCCGAGCAAGGCATCATCTCGGTGTCAGTGGACTGCAACGCCGCAAACTACATAAACGCGCTGGTGGAAATGCGGGCCGAGATGATCCTCGAGGCCATGCAAAAAATTCGAAAGCTGGATGGCGACAGCGGCTCGCCGCTTTTCGGCCGCGTCGATTTCAGCCGGGTGGCCCTCATGGGACACTCCCGGGGAGGAGACGCTGTGGTTCGGGCGGCGCTCAAGAACCGCCAACTCGGTGACAAGAAATTCGGCATCAAGGCGGTTTGCTCATTGTCGCCCACCGACACAACCGGCACAGCGTCGGTCGTGGGCTTGTCGAGCGACATCCGCACATTCGTTCCGGACCAGATTCCGGACGTGTTCCAGGATGGCCCGTATTCGCTCGGCGATAACCTTCCGTTGACCTATCTTGTCGTTTATGGTGGGCTGGACGGCGATGTGAGCGGCAAGGACGGTCCGTTCGGGTGGTTCGGAACCGGCTTCCGGCATTACGACCGCGCGAAGTGTCCCAAGGCGATGGTGTTCCTGCACCACTGCAATCACAACCGCTTCAACACGATCTGGAAAAACGAAGTCAACAGCGACTTTGGCGGCGCTGACGATAGCGAAATGTCGCCGCTCGATCTGGGTCCTTTCGCGGGGACCCCGGGGCGTGTCCTCCCTGAGGCGGACCACCGGAAGCTGGTCAATGAGTATGTGGGCGGGTTCTTCCGCTGGCACTTGAAGGGCGAGACGGCTCTGGCGGGCCTGTTCACCGGCGACATCGCCAACACCGTTCACGCCGAAGCAGGGTTCCAATGGTCGTTCAGCGCAACAACTCCGCCGCCCGCCGCCACGCCGGTTCCGGTGAAGGACCTGGAAGACATGGAAGACTCAGTCGACGGCCAGATCGCCGTGAGGGAACTGAGCCGTTCGAAGGTGGACCCGTTTGGTAAATTCACGACTCACACGCTGCACCAGACCGGCGTCCTGCAAGTGGAGGCGAATATCCCGGCTCCGGCGCAGACCACTTTGAAGCTGACGTTCTTCCAGAGAGATCAGGACTGGCACGATTTCAAGTGGCTGCAGTTGCGTATCTGCGCCGACGCGGATTTGACCGACCTGGAGACGATCAAGAACAGCCCGCTGCCGGAGTTCGAAATCGAACTGATCGACACGGCAGGCGGATCGGCCGCTCTGGATCAATCAAAGTTCGGCCCGCCGATGACGCGGCCTGTCTATCACGATGTCGTCGAGACCGATGACAGCAAGACTCCCCCGGCAATCAATGTGATCTCGGCTACCGCCCTGGCCATGACGACAGTCCGGGCGCCGCTGGCCTCGTTCAGCGGGGTCAATCTGAAAGCGGTTGAGGTCCTGCTGATGCGTCCGGGCGCCGGCTTTGCGCGGAACGTGTATTTCGACAGCGTTCAAATCGCCAAGGACTAGTGACATGAAAGTGGAATCGGCAACCTTTGAAATGCTCCCGCCCGAAGAACTGATTGGCCCGTGGGTGATGAGGGTAGTGATAACCGGTTCCGGCTTCGGACCGCGCGCCGCGCCGCTGGTGGCGACGGTGGGCGATTTGCAGGTGTATTTGCTCCGCACGACGCCGGACGGCTCCAAGGCGTCGGGCCTTTTGACCGAGACGCCGCCCGAGGGGGCGAGGTTGAGTGTCGGCTTTCTGAATCAGACCGAGCTTCAGGAAACTGAGATCGCGTTCCACGCGCCGGCATAGGGGGGGCCCTGCCATGAGTGATCCCACAAAGATCTCCGGAAGGTTGACGTCGAGCGAGCAGGGCCGCGTGTACAGCGGCTACCGGGTGGTGGCGCTCTTTCAGGAGCAGGTGGTTCTGGACGGTGGCGGATCGTCCCTGACTCCGCCGCCGTTTCTCCCCTCGCGCCGGGTGGCCGCGGTCAACAACGATGGGACCTTCGAGATCACTCTGCCTGAAAAAGAGCGCTGGCAGCCGCCTGTATCGGTCTATGCGGAGAACTCGGCGGGAATCCGGCTGGGCGAGATGCCGCTCAACCCCGAAACCCTGGACAACATCCGCCTTCCGGTGCGCCCGGAACCGCCGCCTCAAGTCATTCAGTCCAGCGACGACCCGACGCTGGGACAGCGCATCAAATTCACCGGGCGGGCGATCGACAGCCGCGGAAACGGCCTGAAGTCCGGACCCCTCATCGTCTTTTGGGGCGTTCCACCGGACGGTTCGACAGAAGACCGCTTCCCAGTGGCGATTGCGCAAATCGGCGGTGGCGGGTATTTTTCCGGGACCTGGCCGCCCGACATCCTGGGAAGCGCCTTTGCCCAAATTCAAGGCGGCGCCCCGATCGATGTGGCGCTCGACGCCGGGCGCTTTCCCAAGCGGGTGATCCTGGTTCACGACCTGCCCATTTCCGACGGCGCAAACGGGTCAACCGCGCCGCCGCGTTTCCCCGACCAGGTTGATCTTTCCGAGGATCCGGAAGCTTTCGCGGCCGATCCGAAGCCATGCGTGGACTTCACGGTTCCGAACCGCACCGTCGAGGAAGTGACGTACTTCGCGCTGGTCAGGACGACCCAACCGGACGTGCAGTCTCCTTTCCGTCCACCGCGCCCTCTGCCACTGCCTCCAACGCTGGTCAACCACATCGTGGACTTGGCCAGCCGTGCCGCGGAATTCGAGATCACAATCCCGCCGGCCAAGCCCACTCCGACGGTCGTCGCGGCAAGCGGGCTTTCCAGTGCTTCGACCGCCACGCGCGGCATCGTCGCGATCGATCAACCTGCGCTTTCCAGAGCCGCCGCCTCGGACTCCGACCCGGTTACCTCATCACTGAATGCCGCCGCCTCCTTGTTCACGGCATCGGCGGCGACGGCCGCGCCGGCCAGCGCCGACGAAGTCGCACTGCGGTTGCTCCAACGGCGCGATCTGCAAAAGAATCCGCTCCAGTTTGAATCCTCCGTCCTGGCCGAGGTGGCGCGCCAGCCGGGTCCAATTACGCCGCGTAGGATTCTTCAGGCCGAACAGGCGAGCACGGTACGAAAGGTCCGCTCCGCGATCCATTGCGTCGCCGCCCCGCTCGCCGACCGGTTTCATCCGAGTGTCGACAGGCAAGTCGATTGGGAGATGATTCCAGCGCTGTATCAGGCCAGCACCATCGCCCACGGCCACCTGCTGACAATCAAACAGGTGTGGCGCTCGGACGGGTACTCACTCGGAGATCTGCTCTACTCCCTGCCCCTGGCGCCGGGTCAGCAGAAGTTGATATCGATCCTGGACTGGCAGCGCCGCGAGATCGCGATGCGCGCCGAGACGCGCCGGGTGAGCGAAGACCTGAACGCCACCCTCCTCCACGACCGCGATATCTCGGAGGTGGTCAGCGCATCGCTCAGCGAGTCGATGGTGGGCAAATCCAGCGCCAGCGTGAAGGCGGTGGGCGGAGCGGTTGGCGGATTCATCGGCGCACTCGTGTTTGGCGCGGCGGGCGGCGTATCCTCCGCCAGGTCGTCGGCGAGCCAGGTGTCAGCCAGAGATGTGGCCGGCTCTGTCTTAAACGTGGCGCGGGACCGGACCATGCAGGCCGCCTCGGCCGTTCGCAGCCAGCGCTCGACCGTGGTGCAAACGGCGCGCCAGGGAGAGACCGTTCGCGCCCAAACCGAAGTCATCGCGAATTACAACCACTGCCACGCGCTCACGATCGAATACTTCGAAGTGCTGCGCCACTTGCAGGTGACGCAGGAAGTGGCGGCAGTTCGCGAGTGTCTGTTCATTCCCCTTCTGATCACTTCGTTTTCCGTGGACAAGGCCTTGTCCTGGCGTGTGCCGCTGACCGCCGCTCTGCGCTCGCGGGACCTCCTGCCCTACTTCGACGCGCTGGAACGGGTCGCGATCGACTGGCAGCAGGCGGACTACCCTCTAGCCCGTTACGCTGACGACCTCGTGACCCACCTCGAAGGAGAGATCCGCGTGCGGATGCAAATCCCGAGGCCCGCCGACAAGGATGATGGCAGTTTTGACTCGACGCAATGGGACCCGTACACTCCGCTGCTTTCGCAGGCGCCGCAAGACGTCTGGCAGCGATTCATGGGCGTTGCTCTTCCCGCCTCCCGGCCCGCGATCTGGAACACCCGCCTGGCGCCAGGAATCGCGCAGCGGCTGCTCGACTTCCTGCAGGTCGAAGTCCGGCTCGACAACGGCACGTACCGGCAAATCCCGCTGGACGTGTCGATGGTGAGCGGCTTCCAGCAGAACGGGCCGCTGTATGTGACGTTCCGCCCTTTGGGTGCGCTGCCGGCTTTCACCCGCGCGCAAGTCGAACGGGTTCGCCTGTCATTTACCGGCCTCGTTCTCCCGGCTGGAATCGAAGCCATGGCCGACAGCGGCTCCATGTTCTACCGCACGGACCACATCAACCACGATCTGTTCCGCGATTACCGGATCCTGAACGACCTGACTGATTCGGTCGAGGTCATCACGCCGCTCGACACTTACGAGAAGCGCAATCCACGGGAGCAGGACCGGCGGCAAACCGAAGCCCTGCTGGACCACCTGAACGAACACATCGAGTACTACCATCGCGCCATTTGGATGCTGATGGACCCCAATCGCCGCTACATGCTCTTGGACGGAGTGATTGCGCCCAACGCCAGCGGGCGCAGTGTGGCGACGGTGGTCGAGAACCGCGTTCTGACTGTGGTGGGCAACTCGCTCGTCATGCCCGTGGCTAACGGCATTCAGTTGGACAGCACCTACGTCTATAGCGAGAACACGCCGGAAGAGTTGATTCAACTCTATGCGACCGATCGCCCGGACCCCATGCGAGTCAGCCTGCCCACCACGGGCGTATTTGCCGAAGCGGTGCTTGGAAAATGCAATAGCTGCGAACTGATCGACGATACAGTGTTCTGGCGTTGGGAGGAAGCGCCCATTCCCGATTCACCGGTGGCCATCGGCGCCATCAGCACCGCGCCGCGCGACGTTCAGGCGCCCAACCTTCAGCCTACGGCTTTCCCCGACGGCATTGTCAGACTGCAGCAGGCGCCCGCGGCGCCCGCGCCAACCGGCATGGAGGCCGCGCTCCAGGCGCTGGGCATCAACAACATCTTCCGGGATCTGACCGGGCTCCAGGCCAACCAGGCGGCAGCCGCCGCCGCGCTGGACAGCGTCATGGGCGCGGCCAAGAGTTTCGCATCTCAGGGCAAGGAACTGGCGCAACAGCAGTTCCTCAACGGACAGATGGACCGGGCGTTGTCGCACGTCAAGCAGGCGCGCGATAAGAACCTGCTTCCTCCCGACAAAGCCAATGACCTGACATCGGATCTGTTCAGCAAGGCGCTGGGCGTGCCCAAGCCAGAGGAAAAAGCGCCAACCGCGACGTCGGGCGCGCAGAGCTTCCTGGATCGTATTGCCAGCGGCGTGTCGAGCGCCGCGCTACGAGTGGTGCGCGCGGCGGGCTCGCTCGATCTTTCCGTCGGCCCCGATGCCAAAACTTCTCCGGTGGACTTCGAAGTGACTCCACCGCTTTCTCCCGTCAAACAGGACTCGCCCAACACCTGTTGGGCCGCGGCGGCAACCATGATGGTTTCCTGGCGCGAGCAGACGCCAAAATCGACGGAGACAGTCCTCGGCGACCTTGGGGGCGAGTGGCTTGCGGCATACAAGTCCGGCCAGGCATTGACCGTTCCCCAATTGCATGCGCTAGGTCAGGCGCTTGCCCTGTCGGAAGAGCCGCGCAACGCGGTCACGGTGGACGGATTGCTTCAGCTTTTGCGGAAACACGGACCGCTCTGGGTCATCGCCGACGACTCGATCGACAACAACAAGCTGGTTCACGCCCGCATTGTTACGGCGCTCAAGGGCGACGGCGCCGTGGGTAATACCCAAGTCACCTACATCGATACAGCTACCGGCGATTTCGCGCCACCGGAATCGTTCACCACATTCCTTCAGAAGTTCACTTCCGCCGACGCCGGAACCGTAGACATCGGGATGCTCCACTACTGAGGCTCCGTTTTTCGAGATACTGGTCGATTGCAGCGTCTGATTCTTGCCGGCCTCGACGGTTTCCGCTTCGATTATGCGGAGAGGTATGGCGCCCAGAACCTGCTGGAGTTCCGGAAGAGCGCCGCCGCGGCCGGCCAGATGATACCGGTCTTTCCCTCGACCACCTTCCCCAACTTCTACTCCATGGCGACAGGCTTGCTGCCGGCGCGCCATGGCATCGTGGCAATGAATTTCTGGGACAACGGCCGCATGTTCTTCTACCAGACGACCGCTTCAGACGGCAGTTGGTATCGTGGAACCCCGCTATGGCTGCTGGCCGAACAACACGGCATCCAGAGTGCGGCATTCTTTTGGCCCGGCAGCGATGCGGCCATTCAAGGGCGGCATGCCACGTACTTCCGGAAGTACGACGGCAGGGTGACGCATGAAGAGCGGCTCGCCGCCCTGGCGGGCTGGCTGAAGGACCCCAACGGCCCCCGGTTCATCACCATGTACTTCTCCGACGCCGATTCGGCTGGTCACCGGTTTGGACCGGACAGCGACGAATTGCGGCAGGCCGTCTTGAAGGTCGATGCGACCATGGGCAAGCTCCTGGCCATGGCGGATTCACAGACGAATGTCGTGATCGTCTCAGACCACGGCATGCAGGCCGTCGAGAAGTACCTGGACCTCACGGCGGAAGCAGGCTTCAGCCAGTTTCAAGTGGCGAACGAAGCGCCGATGACACAGTTGTACAGCGGCAATCGCGCTCTGGTCGAGACGACATTCAGCCGGCTGCGCGCCCGGAGCCAGGAGTACGAGATCTTCCGCCGCGACGACTTACCGGCGGAGTGGAAATACACGGGTAGCCGGGTAGGAGACTTACTCCTGATTCCAAAGGGGCCCTATATCATTCAGGTCCGGGTTCCGGGAACCTCCCCGATTCCAGCGCTCAAGGGCATGCATGGCTACGACCCGGCGGAATACCCTCTCATGGGGGGCATCTTCATGGCCCGCGGCCCGGGTGTACGGTCCGGCGCGCGGCTCGCGAGCCTGCGCACTCCCGACGTGTTTGCGATGGCCGTGGCCTTGCTGGGACTTGATATGCCGCCGGACCTTGATACGTCTCTCAGCGCGGTGGCGCCGTTGTTATCGCGTCCGTGATGAGCGAGGTGACTCTGTCCCACACTTCCGGGTCGTACTCCATTCTCAGGTGTCCGCCCATCCAATCCCAGCGTAAGTCTTCCTCGAAGTCCGGCTTTTCGATGACCTTGCCTTTCCAGAGGCGGTAGTCGTAATGATACTGCCAGTTACCCAGAATCCTGGTCTTTTCCGGGTCGGCGGCGCGAATCACCTTGGCGCCGGTGACCGGCCAGTAGGAGTCCCGCTGAAACAGGTTCGCCGCCGACCGCACGTTGGGAGGGATCGTGTAGTCTTCACGGCCTACGGCGTCAATGACGACAGCCAGCAGGACGTGCACTCCGTTCTGGTCAAGCCGGCGGCACAACCGCACGACCTCCCGCCCGCCGAGGCTCTGGCCGTAAACGACTAACCGGGCCTTTGACGGGTCGGGGAATGCCCCGCGGATCAGTTCGTCCGCTAACTGGACCTTGTGATTCTCCACCGTTTCGACAAAGACACCGGGCAACCCGGCATCACGAATGCGGAGCGCGATTCGCCGCGTGACCCTCCGCGGGTTATCCCAGCGGTCCCAACCACCCACTATCCCAACCACGAGCGTTTCACCGGCCTTCAAAGGCAGGGGCAGCGTAAAATCATCGAAGGTCTGATTCCGGCTGTCACCTCGCGTGATTGTGAGGTTCGCCAACAGAGCTACGGCAATCAGCGCTGTTCGAAATATCGCTCCTGGCGTAATTTCAAGTGCAACCAAAGTAGTAACCCCGTCTCAGCAGATCCTCTGATACTCTAATAGTTTAGGATCATGTTTCGAATTGTGGACGTCCGGACCGTCACGAAACATTTGATGTGCGTTTTGTTTCTGCCTCTCCTGGCCTGTGCCGGTGAGTGGAAACTGGCGGGTCCATTCGGGGGCAGCGCCACGACGCTCGCGATGGATCCCTCCAATAGCCGCGTTTTGGTCGCCGGCACCCGCAATGGTCACATATTCCGTTCAGACAACGCGGGGGAGTCCTGGGAACGGCTGCCATTCCCCAGCAGCTTGGGCGGCAGCGTCCAGGCGCTGCTCATCGACCCGGCCAACCAGAAGCACTATCTCGCCGGCGTAAGAGCCAGCAATCCGGTCGGCTCGGGGCTCTTCGAGAGCCAGGACGGCGGGATGACATGGAAAAAGATCCCGGAGATGAACGGCAACTCCGTCGAGGCCCTCGCGGTCTACTCCAAGGACCCCAAGATCATGGCGGCGGCAAGCCGCAAGGGGGTTTTTGAATCGAAGGACGGCGGCAACTCGTGGAACCGCATCTCTCCCGAAAGGAGCGAGGAACTGCTGGCCGTTACGGCCGTTGCCTACGACCCCCGCAATCCGGAACACCTCTACGCCGGCACCACGCACCTGCCGTGGAAAACGACCGACGGCGGCAAGACCTGGAATTCCATCCATGTCGGGATGCTCGACGACTCCGACGTGTTTTCGATCTATGTCAATTTGAACCAGCCGGACCAGGTCTTTGCCAGCGCGTGCAGCGGCATTTACCGGACCACGTCCGCAGGGCAGCAGTGGCAGAAGTTCATGGGGATTCCCGGCACACAGAGACGAACGCACGTCGTTCGCCAGGATCCGCAAAAGCCCGAAATCCTGTATGCGGGCACCACCGTCGGGTTGCTGAAGTCCGTGGACTCCGGCGCGACGTGGAAATTGATGAACAATTTGCAATTGAACTGGCTCGTGATCGACCCCGCCGACCCTCGCATCATCTACTTTGCCGCCGAAAACAGCGGTATCTGGAAGAGTACGGACCGCGGCGATACTGTCAAACCGCTCAACTCGGGATTCGTCAACCGGATGATGAACCGCGCCGCCCTTTCCGGCAGGCGGGTCTATGTCAACGCCATTCAGGATGGGGTGTCCGGCGGTGTCTTCTACAGCGAGGACGGCGGCGTCACCTGGCGCCGCGATGGCAATTCCAGCGTGCTGGACGGTCCGGTCCTGACGAGTCTCAGTTCAGCGCCTGAAGGCGATACGCCGCTGTTTGCGGCGACCGAGGACCGGCTTTTGAAATCCACCGACGGCGGAAAGACGTGGGGAACCTTGCCCGTCCTGGCGCGGACCAGGAAGGGGGCCCCGCTGGCCAGCGTGCGCGGTAAAGTATTGACCCTTCAGACCCTTCGGAACGGAAAGCCCGTGCTGCTCATGGGGCACTCCACAGGGCTGTTGCGCAGTCTCGACTTGGGTGCGACTTGGCAAAAGATTCCACTGGAACCCGCTCCCAGCGCCGTGACCGCAATCTTTGCCCCCGCCAGCCACAGCCAGCATGCTGTGGCGCGAACGGCAAACGCGTTGTACTTCACGAAGGACTCCGGATTGTCGTGGACCCGGTGGGAGGCGCCGTCCGATCCGTCCTGGATCAATGATCTGGCGCTCACTTCAAATCCGGACGGTCCGGTGCTGGCCGCAACCGCGGCGGGGTTGTTTCGAGCCGCGGCCCCGGGAGCCAGTTGGGTTTTGTGTCACAATGGTTTACCAAGGGAGACCGTGAGCGCCGTTCGCTTTCAACCTGGCCGTGAAACCCAGGCCTACGCTGTGGCTTACGGCCGTCTCTATCGCACCTCGGATGCCGGTTCAAGTTGGGAGGCAATGACCTCGTCTTCGGCGGCGGCTCCCGACATCCGATCATTGTTGTTTTCGCCTCAGCCGCAGCGCGTTTTAGGAGTGACCGCCGATTTAGGAGTTGTCTTCTTCGACTTGGTTGAAACGCGTTAATGTTTTGTTTAGGAAAAAGGGGAGTGTACGAACAGAAACTTATGAAACCATCCCAAGCGATCTCAAGTTGTTTTTCCTCTCGACGCTTTCGGTGGGTTGCGGTGGCCGCCGCGCTGTCAGCTCTGCCGGTTCTGGCGCAAGCCCAGGCCAGCAAGGCAGCGGCGACGGGCGACGAACACCCCGATCGAGTCAACGTCAATCTTTTCGGTGGTGGAAGCTTCTTCCAGAGCGTGCCCGGCGGACTGGGCTCTCAACTAGCCAACGGCGGCGCGGTCGGCGCGCGCGTCACGGGCAACTTCTGGAGATATGTCGGTATTGAGCCGGCCTTCACCTACAGCGTTAACAATATGAAGTTCCAGTCTCGTGTCGGAACGCCACCGGGAGTCGGTCCGTTCTCATATGGCACCCGGCTTAATCAATACACGCTGAACCTGTTGGGCTACTTTACGCCTCGCGGTTCGCGATTCCGTCCGTTCGTCACCGTGGGTGGTGGCGCGGCGGACTTCCGGCCGACGGATGAGGCGATCGAAAACGCCCGCCTTCCGATCAACACCATCTACGGCGCGCAAGGGCTGAAGAACAGCTTGCTGCCGGCGTTGAACTACGGTGGTGGCATCAAGTTCAAGATAAACGACCGCATCGGCCTTCGCGCCGATGTTCGCGGGCTGATGTCGAAGGCCCCGACCTTCGGTCTGCCGGACTACAACACCGGCGGCGTGTACATCCCGGACGGGCAGAAGCAGTACGGCGTGCAAACGACGGCTGGTATCGAGTTCAACTTCGGTCCGAAGTACGTTCCGCCGCCGCCACCGCCGCCGCCGGCCCCGAAGAAGATCGAAGCATTGGGCAACCTGAACGGCGGCGGGATCACTGTCACCGCCGGCCAGTACGGTCCGAGCGGCATTCTCTGCCAGGGCCGCGCCATTACGCTCCACTCGAACGCTTCCGATCCTGCCGGACGGCCGCTCACTTACCGCTGGAAGGTCAACGGAAATCCGGCTGGCGGCAACAGCGCGGATCTGCAATTCACTCCGGACCGCCCCGGCAACTACGTTGTCGAGGTGGAGGTCTCCGCGCCGAACGTGGAAGACCACCCGGTTCGCGTCGCCAAGGGCGGCCCGATGACGATCAACGTTCAGGAATACCGCGCGCCCACGGTGACCGGTTGCGTAGCCAATCCGTCGAGCGCGAAGTATGGCGACAGCGTCAACTTCAACTCCACCGGCGCGGGTTCGCCCTGCAGCTCGATCAAGTACCTGTGGACCATTACGGAAGGCACGATTTCGCCGGCCGATGGACCGCGGACAACGCTTGACACCAAGACGCTGCGGTTCGACCAGAGCGGCAAGATCCAAAGCAAGACCGTCACGGCCACCGCGACCGTCACTGACGACCGCGGCGCCAGCGCGAAGTGCACCGCCGACGCCACCGTCACCTACACGCCTCCGGCCATCCGGTTCGGCGACCTGATCTTCGGCAAGGGCAGCTCGCGCGTCAACAACTGCGCCAAGCGCATCCTGCTCGAAGAAGTTGCGACGAGGGCCGCCGATCAGGACTACGAAATCGTCCTCATCGGTCACGTGGATAACGACGAAGTGCCGAAGGGCAAAGCCAAGCTGGTTCTTGACCAGCACCGCGTCAAGAACGCGGCGGCCGTGCTCTCCGGCGGTACCGGCACCTGCGCCAAGGTCGACGCCTCCCGCATCAAGGTGGATTGGGTCGGCACCGAGCAGGTTGCGGACAAGCAACCCGGACTCTGTGGCACCTCGGCTCGCGTAGCGACCAAGGAACGCAAGGGCAGCGTGGTTTCCGACGCCGATCAGAACCGTCGCGTTGAAGTCTGGCTCGTTCCCAAGGGCACTGCCAAACCGGCAGGCTTCAAGACCGAGCAGACTCTCGATCCGAAGGAAATGAAGCGGCTCGGCTGCCCGAAATAGTCCGGCAGACCGGAACGTCCAATGCCAAGCCCGGGGCTCAACGCCCCGGGCTTTCTTTTTGTGTTCAACGCGGGACCGCGTATCCGGCATATGATGATCGGCATGGTTTCTTTTCTCAGGCGGCTTATGCTCGCAGCTTCAACTGTCACGATCGCGACGTCTCAGACGCTCTTCTTTGTCGGGACCTACACGGACACCCCAAAGAGCAAGGGAATTTATGTCTACCGGATGGATGACGCCACCGGTAAAGTGACGGCTCTGGGCCTTGCGGCGGAAACCACGAGTCCGTCTTACCTGCGCATTCATCCCAACGGACGCTTTCTCTATGCGGCCAACGAAGTCGGCAACTACAAGGGGGAACGCAGCGGCTATCTGACTTCGTTCGCCATCGACGCGCAATCCGGAAAGCTTACGGAAATCAATCAGGTCTCTTCAAAGGGCTCCTCGCCGTGCTACCTCGCCGTCGACAGCACGGGTCACACTCTGCTCAATGCCAACTACGGCGGCGGTAACGTAATCGCCTGTCCCATCAAACCGGACGGCGGTCTGGGAGAAGCCACGTCCAACATTCAGCACAGTGGCGCCGGCGCCACCCCGCGGCAGAAGCGCCCGCACGCCCATTCCATCAATATCTCCGCCGATAATCGCTTTGCCGTGGCGGCCGACCTGGGTCTCGACGAGATGCTCGTCTACCGGCTGAATGCGGCGGACTCGACCCTGACGCCCAACGATCCCCCGTTTACCAAGATCGAGGCGGGCTCCGGACCAAGGCACTTCGCGTTTCACCCTTCAGGCAAGTTCGCATACTCCATCAACGAGTTGAAGTCGACCATCACGGCCTTTGCCTGGGATGGGCGGAAAGGCGTCCTGACCGAATTGCAAACTCAATCCAACTTGCCCGCCGGCTTCACCGGCGAGAACACAACCGCCGAAATTGTGGTGAGCCCTTCCGGCAAGTTTGTGTATGGTTCCAATCGCGGGCACGATAGCATTGCCGTTTATCGCGTCGATCCGGCCAAAGGGACCCTGACGCCGGTGGAATATGTCTCCACCCAGGGCAAGACGCCGCGCAACTTCAACATTCACCCGAACGGAAAGTGGCTCGTGGCGGCGAACCAGGATTCCGATAGTCTGGTCGTCTTCAAGGTCGACCCCAACTCGGGGCGCATCACGCCGGCGGGACAGACATTGGAAGTGGGCAAGCCGGTCTGCGTGAAGTTTCTGAGTAAGTAGCGCCTACGGTTGACTCCGCGCCTGAGACGCGCGCCATGCCAGCCAGGCCCCCGTCAACGTCACCGCGATGATGAGGGGCGAAACGGCGAGGATGGGGCGCCAGGACAGCGGATAGCGCACGAGCATGTACATCACCGTGGCCAACACGGAGATGACGCCGGCGCCCAGACAATCGGCGCGCACGTGTTTCTCGTTCCGGCAATAGATACTCACCGTCATCGCGCTTTGCCACAACGCGATCCCGAGGAAGAAGGCTGCCCGGAAGACCGGTGACTTGCCGCCAAGCGTCAGGCCCGACACGGCCAGCAATATGGCCACCGCGGCAGTGAACAGGACGCTCCAGCGCAGCATCTCTCGCCGCTACCAGCGGAACTGAAGGCCGAACCGGAAGCTGCGCCCGTCGTTCAGCGTGTTGGTGATTTGGCCGAAGTTCGGATTGGACGCTTCGACTCCTGGCTCGGCGAATTGCGGCGTGTTGAACAGGTTTATGGACTCGGCGCGGAAAAGGACAAGCCGGCGGCTGTCCAGCGGCCAGGACCTCGAGATACCCGCGTTGACATTTCGAATCGAACCTTTGCGGAACACGTTGCGGCCGAGATTACCGCGCCGGTCATCCGGCTTCATGAAAGAAAACGCTGACTTCGGAAGCAGGAACCGGGACGTATCCGGGTCGCCAATTGTCCGGCCTATCACGGAAGGATCGATCAGGTTGGGCCGGTCGCTTCCGTTGCCGTCGACATTGCCGAAACCAGGAGCGTCGGAGCCGCTCACGACGTTAAAAGGAGTGCCTTGCTTGAGCAGGACGACGGCGGACACCTCCCATCCGTGCGTCACCTGCTGTAAGAACGAACCGCCGGGCGCGCCCGGAGTCTGCCACGTCCCACGCCACAGAAACGCGTGTGGCTGGTCGAAGTTGCTGCGCCCTTTCATGTCGGCTTGCGTGCCGGTATCGCTCTGGCTGCGCGCCTGGCGCGATTCGGCGTCATAGGCCGTCCCAGTGTAGCTCGCGCCGAGATCCAGCGCTTTGCTGAACCAGTAGGACGCCTCGGAGGAAAGGCCCTTCCAGCGCGGGATCACGAGGGTCACGCGGGCCGCATCAAAATACCCACTCGAGCCGTTGAGGACCCAGCGAAAATCGGCAATGGCGGCGTCCGGCCTGCGCTGGTTGATCGTCGCGGTGGTCTGCGCGATTCCTGGAACCACCTGCGCGCGATTCAAGTACCACATGAGCAGAAGCTTGTGCGAGCGGCTGCCGGCATAGCCGAGTTGAATCCGCCAGCGCGAAGAAAGGTCGGGTTCCCAACTGGCGTTGTACTGGTAGGAATACGGCGTGGCCAGTTCCGGGTCCAGCACGTAGCGCGCGCCTTTCGCGTTGGCGACCGCGTTGCCGTCGCCCAGCGGATCGAGCAGGTTCGGCGCCGGCAGAATGATCTTGACGCTGCCGGGCGGGCTGAAGCGCACCTGCTGGAACGTGACCGGAAAGATCTCGCCGAACTGGACCGAACCCGCCGCGCGCAGCACTCCATAGCGCCCAGGCAATCGCTGTGCAAGTCCAGCCATCGGCGCGAGGTTGTTCCAGTCGCCGTCGTACGGAATGGAGTCCACGTGATTGACTTCGTACGGTCGCGTCGTCCCCTGGTAACGCAACCCGTAGGACACCGTGAGCGTGTTGGACGCCTTCCACACATCGGACACAAACGAGACGAAATCCCAGTTGCGGTAGCCGCGGGTGACATTGCCGATCGATCGAATGTACTGGGATGCGATCCCGAGACGGAGGTTGGTAATGCCGTCGCGTCCAAAGTCATTGGCGAATGAAAAGAACCCGCGGTGCGCGTCCGTCTCGGTGCCGTTCATCTGGCGGCGGACCAGTCCGAAACCGGCCGACCAGCGGTGGCGCCCGCGCTGCTGAGCGATCTCGCCCGCGTACCGGAAATGATTCATCTTGCGGTCGATCGGAATGATGGCTTCCGGTCCGAGTGTGGTGAGCCCGGAGGGTGACACCATGGGACCGACGGCGTTGGGTTCCGGCACGAGAAGTGAGCCCAAGCGGTCAAATCCCGCACTCAGATCGACCACGGTCGAAGGGCTCCAGACACGGTTCCAGGTGATTCGCGCGCGGTGAGACTTGGTGTCCGTATCGGGATTCTGCCCGGCAATCAGCTCAAAAGCATCGACACTTTGCCACGTGAACTGGTAGCTGGTGAGCAGGCGGTCGCGCGCGGTGAGCAGTTGATCGAACCGGATGGATGCGTTGTCGTTGTTGATGACCTGCGGCGCGTTAGTGTTCAAAGCCCTGGGGTTGATATCGGTTCGATTGGGCAGTTCATCCGGATACGCATTCAGAAAGCGGGTCACGATAGCGCGAACGGTGGGGTCGGACGCCAGCGGTGTGCGCTCATCCTCTTTGGGGACCAGCACGTTGCCGTTCACCTGGCCGCGAATCTTCTGCTGCGACGCATCGAGCGTCACATAGCCGCCCTTCCACGGCTGGAGCCCGGCCATGAACCCGTAATCGTTGTCATGAGCCGGTTTCACGTCGCCCACTTGAAAAAACGACCGGGCGCTGAAAATGCTGTTCGAATGCGTCCAATACGCCTGCCCGTGCCAGCCTGCCTTGTTGACGGGATTCAGGTGAAGAACCGCGCTGGGAGGGTTCCCAAACTCCGTGCCGTAGTAGTTGCGCGATGCTTGAAACCCGGGGACGATGGTGGCCGTGGTTCCCAGCCGGACGTTCAACTCTTTGAGGGCGTTGTTGTCGACGAGATTAAACTGCACGTTCTCGTTCCGCCGGCTCTCGCCCGCGCTGGTGTCCGTCGCGCCAAGCAGGTTGAGATCGACGCGCTTTTCAACCAGCGACGAGCGAGGCTCTTGCGTGGACGGCGCCACCTGGTCAGGCCGCGGATCGCCCTTGGGCGGATCCGGCGTCTGAGCCATCGCCGCGGCGCCCAACACGCAGGCTGCTGCCCAGACACGCCATACACGCACCATTCGCACTCAGTCTACTATGCGCGTGGTATAGTACGGCGATCCAGAGGTGGCCTTGTGAATCTTGCGTTTGTTCTCCGCCGGGCACGCCGGCTATATGGTGACCGTGTCGCCGTCTATCGTGACGACGGCCACCTGACGTATGAGCACCTTTATGAACGTGTCATGCGTTGCGCGAATTGGCTGCTCGGCGCGGGACTGCGCAAGAACCAGTGCGTTGGCGTCCTGCTGGAGAATCGCCAGGAGTATCTGGAGCTTCACTACGCCACTAGCTGGACCGGTATCTGGATTGTTCCGATCAACATCCGGCTTTCACCCGGCGAAATGGCGTTCTGGCTGAATGACTCAGCCAGCCGGATGCTGGTCGTTGACAAACGCTTCGCACCAGTCGTCGATGAATTACGGCCCAAGCTGACCTCGGTCGAGAAGGTAGTGTTCGTGGGCTCCGAAGCGGACTGCCCCGGAGGCATGGAGTCCTACGATGCCTCGTTGTCGAACGCCGCGTGCTTGCCGCCCGGCTTGGACGAACCGGCGGAAGATGACGTCGCCGGACTTTTCTACACCAGTGGAACGACTGGAGGCCCAAAGGGCGTGATGCTGACGCACCGCAACCTGTACGCCAACGCGCTTCATGTCATCGCGGCCTGCGGCGCGGCGTCATCGTGGATTCATCTGCACGCCGCTCCGATGTTTCACGCCGCCGATGGCACGGCGACCTACTACTTGTCGCTCGTCGGCGGAGCGCATGCCTTCCTGCCGGTCTTTGAACCGGAGTTCTTCCTCAAGGCGGTCGCCAGGCACCGCATCACGACCACCATTCTGGTCCCCACGATGATCAATGCGCTGATGAATCACCCAAGTCTCGGCAAGGCTGACATTGCCAGTCTCACCGACATCCTGTACGGCGCCTCGCCGATGCCTGAAAGCGTCATGCGGCGGGCCATCGAGCATTTCGGGTGTATTTTTACGCAAGCCTACGGTATGACGGAGTGCAGTCCCATCGCGACCATACTCGCGAAACAGGATCACGTTCTCAATACCCGCAAGGTCAATTCCTGCGGGCGCGCTGTCCTGGGAGTTGATCTGCAGATTACGGACTTCGATGGCTCTCCCCTGCCTCCCGGCAAGCCGGGCGAAATTGTCTTGCGCGGTCCTAACGTGATGAAAGGCTACTGGAACCGGCCGGATATTACTGCCACAACGCTTCGAGGCGGTTGGCTGCACACCGGCGACGTGGGAACTTTCGACGGCGATGGCTATGTGTACCTGCTCGACCGGGTCAAAGACATGATCAAGACAGGCGGAGAGAATGTGTACACGCCCGAGGTGGAGGCGGCGATCTTTGCCCACCCGGAAGTCGCGGAAGTGGCGATTATTGGCGTTCCAGATCTCAAATGGGGTGAGGCGATCAAAGCGTTTGTCGTGCGCCGGCCGGACTCGGCTATCAGCGATACCGAGGTGATTGACTGGTGCCGCCAGCGCCTGACGCATTTCAAGTGTCCATCCTCGGTCGAGTTCCTTCCGGCGCTCCCAAAGGGCGGAACCGGGAAGGTGCTCAAGAAAGTGCTGCGCGAGCCGTACTGGCGGAATCGCGACCAGCAGATCTCGTAAGACTTAGCGGCGGCGCCGGAGACGGTGGGCGAGCCGCCGCCCCTTACGGCTTCATCGCACTGTGCCGCCCCACGCTCCGCATGGGGATCTCGACGTTGACAGAATTTCCCTTGGTGATGACGGGCGCCTTCCTTTCCGCCGCGAACCGCGTACGGCCGCCCAGCATGATCCGGGCGAACACGGCATAGTCGTGCGTGGCGTCGATCTTCGCCTTGTCGTAGGTCAGCGTGAAGTTGATCGGCACTTCAGACCCCGCCGCGAACTTCTTTTGCGACACGAGCAATGAAGAGACCTTGGAGTGCGATACATCCAGCAGCATGACTTCGACTTCGGCCTCCGGAGGCACGTTAGCTTCGCCGAGGTTCAGCCGCCCGTTGACTTTGCCCTGTTGCGCCAAGGCCGGCGTGGCGAATAGGGCGAGAATGGCCGCCGCAGTCGGAAGATTTCGCCAGAACCACATACGTTGCACGCTCCGGAAAGGACGGATGTCTTCCGAGCATAGCGAATCCTCGCGTGCTACGATGGCGCGGGTGGACCGTAGAACGTTTCTCCAGAGTGCGGCTGTGGCGCCGGCCGCGAGTTCGCTGGCCGCGGCCGGACGGCTGCCGCTGGGCCTCAACACCTACTGCTTGAGGGCGCTCCGTTGGAACGACGCCCAATTGCTCGAATATGCCGCCGGCCTGAAGTTGGATTGCATCTTCCTGCAGGATTCGCTTGACCCGAAGGCCATGGAGCCTTCGCATTGGGCTGAAGTTCGCGCCCAGGCGGGCTCTTTCGGCTTGTCGCTGGCCACTGGTGGCGGCGGTGTGCTTCCGAAAACGCCTGAGGCGTTTGAGTCCTCACGGCAACACCTAATTCTCCACGCCCGGCGGGCGGCGGCCATGGGCTCGCCCATCGTGCGCTGCGTATGCGCGGCGGAGCGTTCGGCGTTTCCTCCTGGCGCTCCGGAACAACACATGGAAACGATGATCAGACTGCTGAAGTCGGTGAGGCCGGAGATCACAAGCAGCGGCGTGAAGGTGGCCATCGAAATCCACAAGGACTGGCAGGCCTGGGAACTCAAACGGATTATTGAAGGCGCCGGAAAGGATTTCGTGGGAGTGTATCTGGACACCGGCAATCCGGTTTTTGTGATGGAGGATCCGCTGCTGACCCTGGAGACGCTCGCCCCGTACGCCCTGACGTTGCACCTCCGCGACTCCGTGGTCTACGAGCACAAGCGCGGGATCGCCGTGCAGTGGGTTCCGCTCGGCGAGGGTGTAATCGACTTCAAGAGGATCGCAGCCCGGGCGCGGGAACTCTGCCCGGGCATCCCCACTCATGTCAAGCCGATCACGGGACGTCCGCCCACCATTCTGCCAATTTACGAAGACTCTTTTTGGAAAATGTACCCACACGCCCGCGCCAGCGAGCTTTCACGGTTCCTGGCGATCGCGCGCCAAGGACATCCGTATGAGAATCACATGGTGATTGAAGATCTACCCGGCAGACAGACCCCGGCGCAGTTCGTGGCCGCGATCCAGTTCCAGCAGCGCGACCATATGGAACGCGGCATTGAGTACGCCAAAAAGACGCTCGATCTCGGAAACCGCTGGCGCGCCTGAAGGTTGTATTCTGAAGATCTGAATTCTCCCGGGCAGTTCGGGGATGTGTGAGGAGACACTGAATGAACCTGCTGGACGCGATTCTCAACGAACAGAATGGGGGCGCCGTACAACAACTGGCCGCGCAACACGGCATCGACCCGCAACAAGCTCAATCGGCCATTTCCGCCCTGCTGCCCGGTCTCACCGGCGCGCTTCAAGGGCAAGTATCTCAAGGCGGCGGAGCATTGGACGGCCTTCTGGGAATGCTCACTTCGGGCACGGGGCAGAACTATCTGAATGATCCGTCCCAGATCGGCTCGGCCTCGGCCATCGGCGACGGCAATAACATCCTGGCGCAGATTCTGGGGTCCAAAGACGCCAGCCGGGCGCTTGCCAACCAGGCTTCAGCGCAGACGGGAATCGGATCGGACATCCTCAAGCAGATGCTGCCGGTCGTGGCTTCTCTGGCAATGGGCGCCTTGAGCCGCCAGACGCAGCAGTCGAATCTGGCGGCCGGCGCGGCCGCGAGTCCCGGCGGCGCGGGAGGATTGCTGGAGATGCTGACGCCGATGCTCGATTCCAACCGCGACGGCTCCGTCGTGGACGACGTCCTCGGCATGGCGTCGAAGTTCCTTAAGTAAGGCGTTCGAAGGCCCGGCTACACCAACATCTTGTCCACGACGTTGCCGGCGATGTCGGTGAGACGGAAGTCGCGTCCCATGTGGCGGTAGGTCAGCTTGGTGTGGTCGAAACCCAGGCACCGTAACAGTGTCGCTTGCAGGTCGTGCACGTGGACCTTGTCTTCAATGATGTTGAATCCGAGATCGTCCGTCTTGCCGATCACCTGGCCGCCCTTGATCCCGCCGCCCGCGCACCACATGGAATAGGCGAGCGGGTGATGATCGCGCCCGGCGTTTTCCGGATCCTGCGTATTCCGAATCTCGACCATGGGCGTGCGGCCGAATTCCCCGCCCCAGACGATCAGCGTCGAGTCGAGCAGTCCACGCTGCTTCAGATCTTTGATCAGAGCGGCGGTCGGCTGATCCGACAAATTGCAGTGCTTCTTCAACTCGCGGTTCAGGTAGGTGTGCTGATCCCAGGAGGCGTGCATCATCAGCACAAAGCGCACACCGCGCTCAACCAGGCGGCGAGCCATCAGGCAGTTGGTTCCAAACTGCCGCGTCGGCTCTTTGTCGATGCCGTACATTTCACGGATGTGCGCCGGCTCTTTCGAAAAGTCGGCTAACTCCGGCCCGGCCACCTGCATCCGGAAAGCTAGTTCATAAGCAGCCATGCGGGAGGCAATCTCCGCGTCTCCCTTTTCCAAGAAGTGCTCCTGGTTCATGTCCCGGATCGCATCAAACGTCGCCCGCTGCGTGTTCCGGTCGACTCCCTTCGGGCTGGAGAGATACAGGATGGGATCACCCTGGTTACGCAGCAGCGTGCCCTGATAGTGAGACGGAAGGAAGCCGCTACCGAAGTTGGTAGCGCCGCCGCTGGTTCCGACGCCGGATGTGAGGACAACGAATCCGGGGAGATTCTGCGACTCGCTGCCTAACCCGTACAGCGCCCAGGCGCCGAACGTCGGCCGGCCAAACTGCGTGGTTCCGGTCATCAGCAGCAGTTGTCCGGGGTGGTGATTGAACGCCTCGGTATACATCGACCGGATGAGGCAAATATCATCGGCGCAAGAACCAACGTGCGGCAGATAATCCGAATATTCGATGCCGCTCTTGCCCATGGGCTTGAACACGCGCGGGCTGGCCATCACCTTCGCGTCAGACTTGATGAAAGCAAGCCGCGTTTGCTTGATCAGCGATTCCGGAAGCGGCTTCCCACTCCACTTGGCCAGACCCGGTTTGGGGTCAAACAGGTCCATCTGGCTTGGGCCGCCCTCCATGAACATGAAGATGACGCTCTTGGCCTTGGCCGGCAGCGGCGGCTTCTTGGGAGCGAGCGGATTCACGTTCAGCGAATTGGGAGCATCGGCGTGAAGCAAGTCGGCAAAGGCCGCCATGCCAATCCCGCCCGCAACGTCACTCAGGAACCGGCGCCGCGCTTTCAGGCCAAGCAGGTCATGAAGTTCCATCCGTTTACTCCTTCGTAATGAACTCGTCGAGGTTGAGCAGCACCCGGCTGACTCCGGTCCAGGCGTAGGTTTCGGCAACTTTGCGCCCTTCGGGAACAAAGGGAACCAAGGTCGCCGCCGCCGCTTCGTTTTTCGCGGCGCCGCTTGCCTGTTCGTCGAGAAACTTCCGCAGCCGCTCACGCTCGCGCGCGGTGGGCTTGCGGCCCAGTGTCAGGAGGAAGGCGCGTTCGAGGCGGTCCGGGCTCGGTTCCTGCAACAGGCGCACAGCGAGAGCCTGGGCAGCCTCGACAAATACAGGATCGTTAAGCAGGTTGAGCGCCTGAAGCGGGGTGTTGGAGCGCCGCCTGCGGCTGCAAGTCACGTTTGAATCCGGCGCATCGAAGTTCATCAGTTGAGGATAGGGAACCGTACGCTGGAAGAAGATGTACAACCCGCGCCGGTAGCGGTCGGGGCCTTCGCTCTCGCGCCACTTCACGCTGCCACCATAGCCCAGCGCATCCAATCCGGCCGGCTGCGGAGGCCGCACACTGGGACCGCCAATCCGCGTGTCAAGCAGTCCGCTCGCTTCGAGCGCGGCGTCCCGAACCTGCTCGGCCGTAAGCCGCACTCTCGATTGCCGCGCCAGCAGCGCATTGTCGGGGTCTTTCTCGGCCAAGTCCTTCGGCACGTCCGAACTTTGGCGGTAGGTCGCGGACAAGACAATGGTCCGGATCAGGTGCTTTACGCTCCACCCGTTACCGGTAAAATCGTTCGCCAGCCAGTCAAGCAACTCCGGATGGCTGGGACGTTCACCCTGGGTGCCGAAATCCTCCGACGTACGCACCAGGCCGCGGCCGAACAATTCCTGCCAGAAGCGGTTTACGGTCACACGCGCAGTGAGCGGGTTATCCTTGGCCACGAGCCAGCGAGCCAGGGCCAGACGGTTGGCCCCTTCCTTTGCAGGCAGCGGCGGCAGGAAACCGGGTGTGTCCGGTTCAACCGGAATTCCCTTCTCCCGGTAATCGCCACGCACGGCAATGTAGGCCGGTGTGGGCTTCGGATTTTCGGCCAGCGTCATGGCCTGCGAAAGCTTCGGATACTTGGAATCCAGATCGCCAAGACGGCGCCGCAAGTCCCGGAAGCAATCCATCTTTTCCTTGTCCCTGTTGTTTGCGGGTCCGGGGTTATTGATGAAGTAATAGGTGATCCGCTCGGCATCGAGAGCGGTACGCGCTAGCTTGGGTGTGCGAAGGCTGCGTTCGGCATGGTCCACCATGGCCCTCATGGATGTCGCCCAGAAATCCCATTCCAGGTCCTTTCCAGGAGTGTCCATGGTTGCGACCATTTGCTTTTCCCACTCTTCCTGCATGGCCTCCACTTTGTAGGTGTCGAAAAGTTCCGCCCGGCGGCGCTCGTACTCGGGCCGCTCTCGCAGGTAGGCGCCCATTTCGCCGGCCACCGGCGCCAGGATGTCCTCATCGTCGGCCCGGTTGAAAAAGGCCATGAGCTGATAGAAGTCCTTCTGCGTGATGGGATCGTACTTATGGTTGTGGCATTGGGCGCAGCCCACGGTTTGGCCCAGCCAGACGGTCCCGACGGTGCTGGTGCGGTTCACCAATTGCTCGAAGCGAGCCTCGGCCCGGTCGACGCCGGCTTCCCGATTGGTGAGGGCGTTGCGCTGGAAGCCGGTGGCAATCTTCTGGTCGATCGTGGCGCCCGGCAGCAAGTCTCCGGCTAGCTGCTCAATCGTGAATTGATCAAACGGCTTGTCCTCATTGAAAGCGTCGATCACCCAACTCCGGTAGCGCCAGGCATAGGGCCGCACCTGGTCCTTCTCATACCCATCGCTGTCCGCGTACCGGGCCAAATCAAGCCAGGGACGCGCGCGCGCCTCACCGTAGTGGGGCGAAGCCAGCAGACGCTCCACCAACTGTTCATAGGCGTCGGTCCGGTTGTCGGCAAGAAATTGCGCGACCTCTTCCGGCGCCGGAGGCAATCCAGTCAGATCGAGCGTCACTCGCCGGACCAGTGTTGCCTTGGAAGCTTCCGTCGAAGGTTCGATCCCTTCCCTTTCCAGACGCGCCAGCACAAAACGGTCGACCGGGTTTCGTACCCAGGCGCGGTTCCGGACTTCCGGTACGGCCGGTCTGGTAACCGGCAGATAAGCCCAATGAGTTTGTTTAGGTGGTCCTTTGGCGGCCGCCGCCTTGGCCGGCCACTTGGCGCCCTGATCGATCCAGGCCCGCAGAATTCCCACTTCATCCGCCGTGAGATTGGGCCCCATCGGCGGCATCATGAACCCTTTCTTGTTGCTGGCGGCGCGAATGACCATCTTGCTTTCGGCGCTCTTTCCGGGCAGGATTACCGGCCCGGAATAGCCGCCCGCCAGCGCCGCGGCGCCGTCATCCAGCCGGACACCGTTTTGCGAGATTTGACCGTTGTGGCATGCCAGGCACCTCTTGCGCAGCAACGGCTGGATATCTTTTTCGAACTCGACCGGACGTGTCGCGGCCGGAGGAATCTCCTGGGCGCACAAGGTCATGACGTAGACCAAGCCCAGCCACACAAGCCTCATATGCGTCTTATTGTACGCCGTCACGCAGTCCGCCCCACGCTCAGTCTAGGCCGCGGGCCGCGCCTTCATGCGCGCCGAGGTCTTCTCCGCCTCGCGCATAACCCGGAGCAGGTTGCCGCCATAGATGTTGCGGATGTCGTCAGGCGTGTAGCCTTTCTCCAGGAGCTTGCGTGTCAGGTTGGGCCATTTGCTGACGTCATCCAGGCCCTCGGGGACACAGCCCACGCCATCGAAATCGCTGCCCAGACCGGCGGCGCCGGCTCCGGCGAGTTGCTTGACGTGATCAATGTGCGCCACGACATCGTCAAGCGTGGCTCGCGTCATTCCGGCGCCGGACTCCTCCATCATCTTCCTCATCGCAGACCTGCGTTCCCGCGGGTCGGTGATCCCGGCCAATTGTTTTCTGAACTTCTCGATCAGCGCTGTATTACGCATGGGTGAGGTGTCGGCCGATTTCTGGCTCAGGAATTCGCAACCGAAGTTGATCTGTATGACGCCGCCCTTCCTGGCAAGCGCCTGAATCATTTCGTCGGTCATGTTGCGGGCAATGTTCGACAGCGCGCGGCAGGAGGAATGCGACGCAAAGACCGGCGCCTGGCTCGTTTCCAGCGCGTCCCAAAACGTCTTGTCAGAGACATGCGAAACGTCGACCATCATCCCAAGGCGGTTCATCTCAAGCACGACCTGCCTGCCGAAGGCGGTCAAACCCGGTTGTTTCGCCGCCGGACCCTCACCGGACGACTCGGCCCAGTTGTTGTGGTTGGAGTGCGTCAGGGTCATGTAACGGACGCCGAGGTCGTAATAGGCTCGCAGCAGCCGCAGGTCGTCCTCGATGGCATGTCCGCCCTCGATGCCCATGAGTGAGGCAATCTTGTGGTTCTTGTGAGCCTCGACGATGCCCGCCGCCGTCGTGGCAAACTGCAAGTCCGCCGGATACCGCTCGATGATGTCGTGCCGCACGGTATCGATCATCTGCAGGGTGCGATGAGCCGATCGATTCCCCTGGGTATAGCTGGCCGCCACATAGACCGCGAAGAACTCGGCGCCCATCCCGCCTTCCTTCATGCGCGGTATGTCCGTGTGTCCCTCGGCCGAGCGCTGGCCCAAATCGAAGCCCTCCACCGTCTTGGACGTCACGTCGTTATGTGTGTCGATCAGTATGGCCGACCTGTGAACCTTCATCACCTCCTTGTCGCTGACCAAACGTGTTTGGGCGGTCAACGAACAGGCGAGCAGCAAGGAAAGAATCGAAAGTCGCATCTAGAACAGGATACGAAGACCCGGGCAAGTGTGGCGCGGACCAGAGTCCGCCTATACTTGCCCGCTTCGGGGAAACGATATCATCGAACGGTAAAGCGCCCTTGAAGAAGATCACGCAAACGGCTTACCTTGCGCTGGCGATCGCATCATTTTGGCAGCCATCTGGGTTGCACTGAATGGTTTGGCCATCGAACGACGCCCGAATTCCAAGTTGTCAGGTACTTGAACGCTCTTCATACCACCCAACGGGACTTCTTCAGCAGGTCACACCGTTTCGGCACCCTGCCGGAGACCGCCCGAGTCATCGAGGATCAGCTACCCGGATACACGGTGAAGGCTACCCACGATAACTACGAGCTCAACCTGGAATTGCGTTCGACCGGCTACTCTCTCCGTGCTATACCGAAGCCCCACGGAACTGGAAGGCGTTCATTCTTCATCGATGAGACCGGCATCGTGCGGCAGAGTTGGGGGCCAGAGCCAGCCTCGTCCGTGAGCGAGGTCTTGAAATGAGTTTGGATAGGTGGGTCAGGAGTATGCCCTGACGGCCGTAGCCCTCCACCACGCTCTCACTGGCGTCATGGTTAGGTGGTCACGTCGTTTAAGCGTACGCTGGACACATGGGCGTGTTAATGCAGGCTTTCTACTGGGACTGTCCCCGCAACGAGAACTGTGAGTTTGCCTGGTGGCCGCGCGTTGAACCGGAACTGGCTGCTCTGCGTCAGGCGGGAATCACTGCCCTGTGGCTTCCTCCGGCCACCAAGGCGGGAGGCGCGGTGTCCATGGGCTACGATCCCTACGACTACTACGACCTCGGCGAATTCGATCAAAAAGGCGGCCGGGCCACCTGGTTCGGAACGCGGGACCAACTGGACAGCCTGGTCTCAAAGGCTCACGCGCAAGGAATGTCGCTCTATGCCGACCTGGTTCTGAACCACAACAACGGCGCCGATGAGATGGAACTCAATCCCCTTACCGGCAAGCAATGGTGGTACCGGTTCAAACCCCTGAGCGGCAGGTTTGAGCGCGACTGGGCGTGCTTTCATCCTTCCAGCTTCGAGACGTTCGATGAAATGGAGTTCGCCGGAATGCCGGACCTCTGCCACCGCAACCCCGCCGTCTACGCCGCGCTGGTCGATCATGCCCACTGGCTGGTCGAGGAGATCGGCTTTGATGGATTCCGCTTCGATTTTGTGAAGGGCTTCAACGCCTGGATCATCCGAGCCATCCTTGAGTACCGCTACAGCAAGCCGGGACGGCCTTTTCTGTACAAGCCATTCGGGGTCGGTGAGAACTGGGACAGCGAGCAGGCGATTGAACGCTGGCTGGACACCGAAAGCGAGATGTCGGACAACCCCGTTTCGGCTTTCGATTTCCCGCTGCGCTACACATTGCAGGGGCTGTGCGACTCTCCCGATTTCGATTTGCGCCGGTTGAACGGCGCGGGGTTGGCCGCGCGCAGGCCGGCGCGCGCCGTCACGTTTGTCGACAACCACGACCTGTTGCGCCTCAACGACCCGGACCACACCGGAATCATCCACGACAAGATGATGGCGTATGCCTACATCCTCACGCATGAGGGCTACCCGTGCGTGTTCTGGATGGACTGGTTCAACTTCGGGCTGGCGCGTCCGGGCCAGCCCACCGGAATCGCAGCCTTGTCGTCGCTGCACGAACAGTTCGCCGGCGGCAGTTCGCGAGTGCTGTATGCCTCAAGCGACCTCTACATCATGCAGAGAAGCGGCTTCGGAGCGCAGCCCGGCTTGGTCATCGTGATCAACAACCGGCGCGACCGCTGGACCGGAACGGCGGTCACCACACGCTGGCCCAACATCACCTTGACTCCGCAAGCCTGGTGCAGCGCCATTGACACAGGGACGCCTTCGCCGAAACGGACAGACGCCGACGGACGCGCCGACCTCTGGGCGCCGCCGCGTGGATATGCTGTCTACGTCCCCCAGTAGGGGCGCGCTCGGCGATAATGGGCGGGAAGATGTCGAGCAAGGATCCTGTCGTCACCCGCCACTACCAGGTTCGCGGTAATGTCCAGGGCGTGGGGTTTCGAGCGTTTGTCAGCAGGCACGCTCAGAAAATTGGCGTCCGGGGCTGGGTCCGGAACACCGGCGAAGGCGACGTGGAAGTGCTGGCCATGGGAACGTCCAGCCAGCTTGACGAGCTGGCCGGATATCTCCGGCACGGACCGATGTTGTCGCTGGTGCGCGGGGTCGAGGAATCCGAAGCGTCGCCCATTCAATCCAGCGGTTTCTCGGTGCGTGACTGAGCCGGGGCGGATGTTACAATCAGGTGGACTCTCCTGTCCGCCTCCGATGCCCGATCTCAAGTCACTCATTCGCCAAATCCCTGATTTCCCAAAGCCGGGAATCCTTTTTTACGACATCACCACGCTGATGCAGGACGCTTCCGGCTGGAGAAGCGTGATCGATCAGGTCACCGCGCACTACAAGAGCGCGCCCATCGACGTCGTTCTTGGAATCGAAGCCCGGGGCTTCTTTTTTGCGCCGACCCTCGCCTACGCGCTCAACACCGGCTTTATCCCGGTGCGGAAACCGGGCAAACTGCCGCACAAGACCGCGGCGATGGAGTACGCTCTCGAATACGGCACGGACAAGCTCGAGATACACGCCGACGCGGTCCAACCCGGGCAGCGCGTGTTGATTTTTGATGACGTCCTGGCCACCGGAGGCACCGCGCAAGCCGTCGCCAAGCTGGTGGAAAAGATCGGCGGCACAGTCGCCGGGTTGGGCTTTGTCCTCGAACTGGACTTCCTCAAAGGGCGCTCCAAACTGGACGGCTACGACGTCTTCTCGCTGCTGCACTACTAGCCGTGTCCGCCCGCTTCGCCCGCGTTCGAGCGTTTGCCAAGATCAACCTCAGCCTCAAGGTCCTGTACAAGCGTCCAGACAACTACCACGAACTGCGCACCGTCTTTCAGACCGTTGGTCTGCACGACACAATCGGGATCGAGTATGAGAATTCGCGCCGCACCGAGTTGTTGCTCGAGGGCGGCGGGGATGTTCCGGATAACCTGATTCTCCGCGCGGCGCGTTCGTTTCTTGACTCGGCGCGCACCACCGCGCGAATCCGGTTCCGCTTGCAGAAGCGTATCCCGATGGGCGGCGGGCTCGGCGGCGGGTCCTCAGATGCCGCCGCGGTCTTGCTGGCGCTTCCGGTGTTGTCTGGCAAACCGTTCAAAGAACTTGCTTTAGCCGCAGCCACGCTGGGCAGCGACGTACCGTTCTTCTTGCATGGGGGAACGGCCCTTGGGGTGTCGCGGGGAGAGGAGGTCTACCCCTTGCCGGAACCTCCCCGTTCGCCCGTGCTGATCGTTACCCCGTCCGTTCATGTCTCGACGCCGGAGGCGTACAGAAGTCTCGGCCGGTGTTTGACTTCGCCTGATTTCTCAAATAGAATAAATATTTTCCAGTCGTTTGTGTGGCGGGAGAGCAGTGTGTCCGCCACAGAGAACGATTTTGAGGGCGCCGTCTTCGGGCAATACCCGGAATTGCGGCGCTGGCTGAGAAGATTAGAGGCGTCGGGCGCTCGTCCGGCGCGGATGTCGGGCAGTGGCTCATCGCTCTTCGGGATCTACTCGTCGCGAGACGAGCTTCGCAGGGCACTTCCATTGTTTCCACAGGAAAAGCTCAGGGTTTTCTCGACGACCTTGGTGAGCCGCCGGGCCTATCGTGCCGCGTGGTGGCGCAGCTTGCAGGAGCACATTGACGGTTTAACATGGCCGCCGCGAAGCCGGTACTTGCGATGAACGACGACAGGCTAAAAATCCTTTCAGGCAACGCCAATCGCGCGCTCTCCTGCGCCATCTGCAATGAGCTTGGCGTACCCCTGGGCGGGGCGGACGTCAAGGCCTTCTCCGATGGAGAGATCTTCGTCCAGATCCACGACAACGTGCGCGGCGCCGATGTGTTCGTGGTTCAGCCCACCTGCACCCCGGTCGAGCGGCACCTGATGGAGATCATCTTTATGATCGACGCCCTCAAGCGGGCGTCCGCCGGACGGATCACCGCCGTTTTGCCCTATTACGGGTACGCACGGCAGGATCGGAAAGACCGTTCGCGCGTTCCGATTTCGGCCAAGGTCGTGGCGAGCATGCTGGAACGCGCCGGGACCGACCGGATCCTGGCTCTCGACCTGCACGCGGCGCAGATTCAGGGATTTTTCGATATTCCCGTGGACCACCTCTTCGCCACGCCGGTCAGCATCGAATATTTCCGCGGCCTCGCCGACGATGCGCTCACCGTCGTTTCGCCCGATGCGGGCGGCGTCGAACGCGCCCGCGCCTTCGCCAAGCGCCTCGAGGTGCCTCTGGCGATTATCGACAAGCGCCGCGAGCAGCCCAATGTGGCCGAAGTGATGCACATCATCGGCGATGTGCAGGACCGTAACTGCCTCATCATTGACGATCTCATCGACACCGCCGGAACGCTGGTCAAAGCGACCGAAGCATTGCTCGAGCAGGGCGCGGCCAGCGTGACCGCGTTTGCCACGCACGCCGTCCTCTCCGGCCCGGCCGTGCACCGCATCAACCACTCGAGACTCAAGGAAGTTGTTTTCACGGATTCCATTCCTCTTTCGGAAGAAGCCGCGCGCAGCGGGCGCATCCGCGTCCTCTCGGTGGCCACGCTGCTGGCCCGCGCGATTCAGTCCATCCACGAGGAAACATCCGTCAGCACGTTATTCGTTTGATTTAGGAGCCTGCCATGAGAAAGGACATCACCATCACCGCCGACCCGCGCGCAAGCCGGGGTAAGAACGAAGCGCGGCGGTTGCGTGTGGAACAGAAAATCCCGGCCGTCGTCTATGGAACCGGGAAGGATCCCGTAGCGGTGACGGTCAGCCCGAAGGAGTTGAACAAGATCTTGCACTCCGGCTCGGGTCCCAACACCATTTTCAACGTTCAGGTGACCGGCGGCGAGAACACTCCAGCCATGATCGTCGACTGGCAGAACGACCCGGTCAAGGGCCGTCTGCTTCATGCCGATCTCAAGCGCATCGACCTGACGCAGCGCCTGAGGGTCAAAGTGGCGGTTCACACTCACGGCGATCCCAAGGGCGTCAAGCAGCAGGGCGGTCTGCACGAAATCGTCAACCGCGATATTGAAATCGAGTGCCTGCCCGACGAGATTCCAGCGGCGTTCGAGGTCAATGTCGCCGAACTCATGATCGGCCAGAACATCCGGGCGGGCGATATCAAGTTGGCCGAAGGCGTGCGGCTCGTGAGCCCCGCCGAGTTAGTGATTTCGCACGTCGTGGCGTTGCGTGCCGCCGTCGAGGAGACTCCGGAAGCCGCGGCCGGCGCCCCGGCCACGCCGGAGCCCGAAGTGATCAAGAAGGGCAAGAAGGAAGAAGAAGGCGCGGCCCCGGCCGGCGAAGCCAAGAAAGCCGAGCCCAAAAAGAAGTAGTGTTTCGGCGCGGAACGCTGGTTCCGCGCGCTTCCACCGATGGCGGAACCCGAGTTTCTTGTGGTGGGGCTTGGCAATCCCGGTCCCGAATACGCATATACGCCGCATAACTTGGGGTTCCTAACGGTGGACCGGTTGGCTGAACGGCGCAACATCCGGATCAGCCGGCCGGAGTCGAAGGCGTTGGTAGGCGTGGGTGAGGTGGCATCACGGCGCGTGATGCTCGCCAAACCGCAAACGTTCATGAACCTGAGCGGCGCTTCGGTAAAGGGGCTGCTCAGCAAGTACGATTTGACTCCGGAAAGCCTGCTTGTCGTTTACGACGAGTTGGATTTGCCCTGGGGTTCGGTGCGGATCAAACCCAAAGGCTCTGCCGGAGGACATCACGGGATGGAAGACGTGATCCGCGCGTTGGGAAGCCGGGATTTTGCCAGGCTTCGTTTGGGTATCCATCCCGGCCGTCCCGTCAGGGACGGTGCGCAGTTTGTGCTCACTCCCTTCCGGAGCGGGCAGCAGCGGGACTTGGATGACCTGCTAGGCTTGGCGGCCGATGCGGTGGAATCCATACTTGCTTTGGGCGTCGTTAAGGCCATGACGGCTTACAACCGTCGCGCCCAGGGCTCAACTGAAGAGGCAGAATGAGAATCTACGAAGAACTGTTTATCGTTCAGCCGGACGCGAGCGAAGAAGAAATCGACGCGTACGCCGAGCAAATCAAGCAGATCATCACCGGCGCCAAGGGCACGGTGGACAAGGTGGACAAGTGGGGCGTCCGCAAGCTGGCGTATCGCGTCAACAAGCGGACCGAGGGCTATTATGTCCTGATCCAGTTCACCTCAAACCCTGAAGTCGTAAGGGAAATTGAGCGCCGCATGCGCGTCACCGACATCGTGATGAAGTTCATCACCGTGCGGGTGGATGAAAAGCTCAAGAAGCTGGACAAGCGGAAGAAGCAGCGCGAGAAGCGCGCCAAGCGGAAACCGGTAGTTCCGGTAGCGGCGTCGCCCGGCGCCCCGGGACCCGGAGCGCCAGCGCCGGGTGCGCCCGCGCCTGGAATGCCCTCCATGGAACAGATGCTCGCCCAGCCGGCCGAACCGGCGAAGGAGCAATAGGAGACTCACATGGCTGAAGAACGTAAGAGTGGACGTCCCATTGCCGCCTCTCAGCGTCCGACGGGCGGCGACAAAACAATCGCCACAGGCAAGAGGCAGTATTTCCGGCGCAAGAAAGTAGACCGCATCTGCGTCGAAAAGATCGACTACATCGACTATAAGGACGTGAAGTTGCTCAGCAGCTTCATCTCCGAACGCGGCAAGATCATCCCCCGCCGCATCACCGGACTCAATGCGCAGAACCAGCGGCGCATAGCCGAAGCCATTCAGCAGGCGCGCAACATCGCGCTGCTGCCGTTTGCCGGCAACCCCGGTTTTCCGCGCCATTCGCGCGAGCGGGACCGGGACCGTGACCGGCAAGAACACGCGCCGGCGGCGGCTCCGGCCACCCCGGCCAGCGCTCCGGCAACTCCGGCGGCTCCGGCAACACCGGCGCCTCCCACCCCTCCGGCACACACGGAGTAACCACAGGAGAAAACGATGGAAGTCATTCTTCGTGAAGAAGTCGAAAAGCTCGGTCATCGCGGGCAGGTGGTAAGAGTCGCCGAGGGCTTTGCGCGCAATTTCCTATTGCCGCGCCGCCTTGCGGTTGCAGCTACCGCCGCCAATAAGAAGATCGTCGAGCAGGAGCGCGAAGCCGCGGTGCGGCGCGAAGCCAAGGAAGTGGCCGACGCTGAGTTGCTGGCCAAACAGCTTTCCGCGGTCACCGTTACAACGGCTCAGAAGGCCGGCGAGCAGGATCAACTGTTCGGTTCGGTAACCGCAAAGGACATCGCCGAAATGCTCGACAAGCAGGGCTTCAAGATCGACCGCCGCAAGATTCAGCTTGCGGACCCGATCCGAACCCTGGGCGAGCACAAGGTGCCGCTGCGCCTGCACCGCGACGTGACGGCCGAAATCACCGTCTCGGTAACCAAAGAGGACTAGGTCAACCCATTGCCGATCCTTCCCCCTCAGTACGGCGCGGCATCACCGTATCAGCTTCTCCGCGAAGCGGAGTTGGGCAAGGTCGCCTTCGATCATCGTCTCATCCGGTCGCTTATCGATCGTCCGGATGAGACGATTCCCGCTCTGAAGAGGTTCGCTTCCGAGTACCGCGAGACCAAGCTTCTCGACCTCGATGAACAGGTCTTTGATTTGTTCCGCCACCTGCGCACCCCTGAAGCCATTCCGTTCTACATTCATTTGATGCACAAGCACGAGGATGGCATCCCCGATGAGATCGTCGAGGCGTTCGCCGAACTGGGTTCGCCGGCGGTTGAACCCCTTCTGTCGCGCTATAGGCAACTCGGTCCGGAGGATGGGGCGGACTTGCCGTTTCTGATGGCCGCGTTGGGAGTCCGCGATCCCCGAATCCTGGAAGTTCTGATCGAAACGCTCGACCGTGACGTGTACGAGGGCGGCATCTGCCTTGGCCTATACGGCGACGCCGCGGCGCGCGCGGCGGTGGAAGCCGCTCTGGATCGCGCCGAGTCTTCGGAAGAACGCAAGGCGCTCGAGGATTGCCTGGAACAGATCGGCGGCGACTCTGCAAACCCGGAGCAGGAGCCATATAGTCTGTGGGACGAGTATCCTGAAACGGCGTTGCCGGAAATCGACCTTCTTCCGCGGGAGGACCGGCTGGCCTTTCTCGACTGCGCCGACCCGGAGTATCGCAAAGAAGCTGCGCTGAGCCTGTGCGGAGAAAGCTACAGCGCCGCCGCTCGCGCCCGGCTGTTGGATCGCGCGCGCAACGACGAAGCCGCCGGCGTCCGGGCGGCATGCCTGGAAGCGTTGGGGTCGTCGCTTGAAGACCGCGCAGTATTGAAGTTCCTGCTCGACACGCTGCAGGACTCCACCAAGCTCAACGAGGAGCGCGCGGGCGCCTTGATCGCTCTGGCGCCCCAAAGCAGGCGCCCCGAGGTGGACCGCGCGATTCGAACATTCTACGAGAATCCTGAAACGCGCCCGGCGGCCATCAGTGCGATAACCCTGTCGCACGACCCCCGCTATAAGCCGCTCGTGCTCGAGGCTCTCGCACAGGACGATTTCGAAACCCATCGCCGCGCCATTCGCGCCTGTGGCGCTCTCGGAATCGCCGAAGCGTGCGGTCATGTGCGAAGCCAGTTCGACAACGAGGGCTTGCGAGTCGACGCGCTCCTGGCCTACGCCATGGCCGCGCCTGTCCGGAATACGTCCAAGGCTATCGAGCAGTTGTTTGCCGATATCGAAAACCTGGCGGGCGGTCTCTCACTGGACGAAGAGGAGTTAGTCGGGCGGACCCTCGATCTCCGCCTTGAAACCGCCGGACTGCCCCCGCTGTTCTTCCCCGAGGATGACGACCAGGACGGCCATGACCACAGCCATGGCGAACATACACATCACTGACGTCCAAGCCGCTATCGCTTGAGCAGCCAGACTTCGGCCAGGCGCGACCGGCGGCGCCAGTTCAGACTTTCCTCGCCTGTCGCGCGATCCCACGTGAGCACCAGTTTGCCATCGCCGAGGTGCTTGGCGGGAACGATGAATTCCTTGTACTCGGCCATTTCCTTGCCATCGACCGCCGGCGTAATCCGTTCCCCATCGATTCGCAACAATGCCTGGCCGTAGCCGGTGGTCCGGACCGCGTATGAGGCGCCAGAGTCCAACCCTTCGTACACCACTTCCTTGGGCCACAGCGTCACCTGCCAGGACAGGCGGGCGCGGCTCTTTCCTTGATCCCACCACCAGAACAGCGGGTCACTGTCTTCGCCGGCGCCGCGTACGACATGAGGCGATTTGGATTCGTTTCCGATGTCGTCATAGAAACTTCCCGGTCCCGGATTCTCCCACCGGGCAATTTCCCGCAACCGGCGGACCTTGGCCTCTTCCGAGCCCATACTCTTGACCTTGGCGAATTCATCCTCCAGCCACCAGCGGTTGTTGAGCGGGTTGTCGATGAAGTCCAGCACCGCGCCGCGTTCGGCGCCGCTGGCGTGATACTTGGGCACGCTGGTTTGAAGGCCGATGGATTGGAAGAGTTGCTCGCAGAGTTCCACGATGCGTGAACGGAGCGCCGCGCCGGCTGGTTGCTCAACCGCTCGATTCAGCACCTGGCTGGCGGCGAGCATCGCGGAAGCGGCGCCCCGAGTCCCCGCACCGGCCAGAATCGCGTTTGCCTCCTCCTCCAGCTTGCTGTCTTGAATCAGCCTTCGCCGCACATAGGCGTCGTAGTTGGCGCGCAGCAGGCACATCTGCCAGCGCCAGTTGCCCGCCAGGCGCGGCGAGCGCTGCTCGAGGGCTGCCCACATACCCAAAGCCGCCTCCACCGCTCCGTTGGCGATGAGCGGACCACGCCAGTTTCGTTCCAGGGCGAGCAGTCCGTCGGCTGCCTGCTCCGCCACCGCCGGCCCGAAGAACACGCGGCAGTATTCGATCAGAATGTCCCGGACATCCCGCGACGGGTCCCAGGCGAGCGCGCTCCAGATGTTCTTGTTCACGTCGTCGTGGACGCCGTCTGAGTACGACAGGAACCCGTCGCTCATGGCGGCGTAACGGTTGTGAATCGCGGCATACTCGTAAGGCCGTGGATTGACCGCCTCTCGCCCCAGGGTCAGCGCATAAGCCTGATCCCAGTTGGGCACCTCGTACTGGCTGATCTTGTTGTGCGTCAAGTCGGGATAGAGGCGCAGTCCCACATTGCGCGGCAACCGCCGCCTGGTTTCGGGAATCGGCGGGCTCGATGGTCCGGCGACAATTCCGCCAAACCACGCCGGCGTCTGGCGGTCCAGATAGCGGTACACCTGCTCCGCCTTCTCACCATCAAAGCCTTGCAGCGACAGCCAGACCCGCGCCTTGGGATGGACCGGTGCGAGGCGCCTGGCAATATCTTCGAGCAACGGCAGCACCAGTTCCGGCGGATTGTCGCCCGGGTCGCCGCCTGGCACAAAGACGCCGGTCAAGGTAGGCAGATCTTTGAACAACTCGTCGAACTTCTTGAGCAATGCCGAGCGCTTGGCTGTGTTCGAGAGGTCAACATCGGCCGGAGTCCAAACCCAATAATCCAGGCCGTACCGCATACAGATTTCCGCCATGGCGCGGTTCATCTCGCGGCGCGGCACTTTCATCAACGGATCCGGCCGCTCGTCCTGGAATGGAATATTTTCGACACTGTTGATGCCGAACAACGCCAACTCGCGTATGTACTGCTCAAACTGAGCGACCGTCCAGGCATCCCAGGAATTGGCCGTCGACCGGTAGCCCAACTGATGCCCGCGAATTCGGGAATAGGGAGCGGTGGCCACGTTGACGGGACTGGCCAGCGCCAGGCGTCCAGGCTCCCAATCGAGTTGCCGCAGAAGGTGGCCGGCGCCATACAGCGCGCCGCGTCCATCGGCGCTGCCGATCCGGATGACCGCTCCTTCGGTGGCGATGCGAAACCCTTCGGCCTGGACGGCGCCTGACTTCTCGAAGACTATCGCCGCACGGTCCGCCGGGGGAGGCCCGGTGACCACGGGCAACCGGATTCCCGTGCGTTTCTGGACTTCTTCGACCAGCACCACGGCGGCGGTCTTTTCGGCGGCTGAAACGTCAGCCCCGCTGCGAACGGCCACCACGGCCCGGCTCAGGTCCAGGCTCGCGCCAAACAGCGGCGCCCACGCCAAAAACAGGCTCACACCACGCACCATAGATTCAACGTCTATCACAATGCTTCGAACTGGAGTAGACGCCGCGAGGGTTCTATGGAATGTGCGGACGTGGCGGAAACACAGCTTTCATCACCCGGAGCGCATTCCCCCCGAGGATCTTCTGTATGTCCGCGTCGGAGTAGCCGCGCTGCACCAGCCCGACGGTGAAGATGGGCCAATTGGTCCACGCCATGGTCTCCTGCCCAGCAGGGTAACTCGCAATTCGAGTGGGCCAGAACGCCTCCCATCCCGCATAGAGCCGGCGGCGGGCGGGAATCTTGCGATGTTCCCGGCCGGCGGACTGCGAGCGGTACGAGTAGTCCGTCGCGATCGCCACGTGGTTTACTCCAAACTTCTGCACTACATAGTCAATGTGGTCAAGCATCGACGTCAAGTCGTGAGACCTGCCGATAAAATCCGCAACCGCACAGATTCCGACAAACCCTCCCGTATCCGCGATCGCTTTTATGACCCGGTCGGACTTGGCCCGGTAGTGGTTGTGTAGCGCGTAGCACGAGGTATGGCTCGCCACCATGGGCTTCGAAGATGCCTGGGCTGCTTCGAAACTAGTGCGCTGCCCGGAATGGGCAACGTCGACGATGATGCCCGTGCGATTCATTTCGGCGACGACAGAACGGCCAAAGTCGCTGAGACCGGCGTCGGAGGGCTCGGCGCAACCGTCTCCGATCATGTTGCGGCGGTTGTAGGTCAGATGCATCATCCGGACCCCGAGGTGGAAAAAAGTCCGGATGAGGTCCATCTCGGATGGGACTGTCTCCCATCTCTGTTCCAACGGAACGCCATTCGTGCTCAGTGCCATGGCGGCCCGGTTGGACCGTTTCGCCAGCAGAATGTCTTCGACGTCGACTACTCTGACGATGAAGTCGCGCATCATGTCGAGCGCGTAGGTGAAGTATCCAAGGCGGCGCAGGAGCTTAAGTGGCGCCTGACCCTCCTGGCCGGCGTTCTGGAAAATGCAGGTGACGCCCGACGATCTCCAGGCGGCAACGAACTCCTCGCGTTCCTTATCGTCGGGCACAAAACGGGTATTCTCCATCTCGTCCATCAGGTTTTCAAGATCGTTGCCGGAGGCGCCCGCCTCATACGCCCGCTTGACCGCGTCTCCATCCCACGCCGCGCGCGGCGCAAAACCGTAGGGTTCGATGATGACTGAGGCCGCGTGAAGCTCCAGCCCCCGCTGAAGCTGGGATGCCGTAGGTTTCAATAGGGCGAGCGCCGCCGCCCGGGCCTTCGCAATCGCCTCGTTGGGCGGCTCGAACCTTCCGGCGGCCTGAGAAAGCGCCGCCCCAGAGGCGACAAACTCACGCCGGTTCATCGGGCGCTCCCTTGACCGGCCGTTTGCGGGACGCGCTGGCCGTTCTCCACCTCGATCTCCAGGCGGTCGAACATTCTCGCCAGCCCGGCGACGAGCGCGCCGCGCAGCGACACATCCTCGCCAAGAGTCGAGAGTTCCAGCTTGACGGGCCAGCGGATCACCGCTTCAAAGACCAGACGAATCCGGTCGAACAGCGCTGAAAAGAGGGGGCCGAGCAAAACGATCTTTCCAGGATCAAAGCACGCCGAAACATTGGCTATCGCCACACCCAGGACCTCCGTCAGTTCACGCACGTACTCCTCGGCGGACTCCTGCCCTTGTTCGGCGGCTTCCAGCAAGGCCTGAACCGGTGGCTTGATCTTCATAAGTTCGGCCAGCGGGCCGGGTGAAGTACGAGCCAACTGGCTCACGCGTTCGGCGACGCGGTCCATGGCCACCATCGACTCCAAGTGCCCGCGGCTTCCGGCAGGGGCGCCGAGTGCGGCCCGGTCCGGGACCATATGTGCAATTTCTCCGGCAGCCCAGTGCTGGCCCTGATAGGGTGCTCCATTCAAGAAGACGCCCAGGCCGATGCCCGAATCAAGCTGGATGAGAACGAATGACTGCTGGTTCTGTCCGCCTCCAAAACGGGCTTCCGCCAAGGTGCTGAGGTTAACGTCGTTGTCCACCACAACGGGCACGCCGAACTCCCAATTCAAGTCGGCCCCAAGCGGAACATTTCGCCACCCGAATATGTTATCGGTCTCAAGCACCACGCCACTGCGGACATCAACAATCCCCGGAACCGCGATCGAGATGAGGCGGCGGCTGGCAAGAGCCACCGTAGAGTGATCGATGACCGTGCGGATCGCCTCTTTCAAGGCGCCCACCGCATAGTCCGGACCAAGTTCCGGGCGGACCGGCAGCCCGGTCTGCCCGGTGACCGAGCCATCCAGCCGCGACTCCCACACCTGAACCCCTTGGGCCGAAATCCGCGCGGCGATCACCCGCCCGCAATCTTCATTAAATCGTAGCAGCGTGGGCTTCTTCCCGCGGCGCGAACCCGACTCGCCCGGTCCGATCTCCGTGACCAGGCCTAAGGAGATCAGATCGGACACCTGTTCCGATACCGTCGGCTTGCTGAGACGGCTGGTCCGGGCGAGATCCGAGCGTGAAAGTGGGCCGCAATCCCGAATCAGCTTCAGGAGCCCCACAGTGTTCATGGTCTTCATCCGGAGCGGGTTGATCCGCCTCGGAGGGGTGCGTGGGGTTACGGTGAGCATGGTGCGACTCCTTAGCCTAATAGTAATCCTATAAAACGAATTCGAATGCCTATCTAAAGATTTAACACCGCTTTGAAGTACAATTGTAGTCTACGATAACAAACCCTGTACAAATAAGCACTTAAGTTCTACAGACACATCGAAATTCTCGCCGAATCCCTGAAAAACTTCTTGACATTATCGCGTGTTTCGCCGTATATGTTAGGTCAACTAACAAACACAATGGCTCTACACAAGGGTCTTCTCGATGAAAAGATAGGCGCAGCCGGATGTAGTCTTCGGTCGAGCGCCAAGGAGTTTCCTATGTCGATTGCGAGAATTGCGGTTGCCGGTCTTGCGGCGGTCCTATTAGCGTTACCTTGCTACCCTCAGGCATCGAACGGCCGGGTCAGTGGCACCGTACAGGATGAGAGCCACGCTTCCATCCCTAATGCAACCCTCGAACTCAAAAACGTCGAGACGGGTATCGTCTATCGCACGACCTCCAACGAGGCAGGCTTCTACGTGTTCCCGGGATTAGTTCCAGGGCCGTACGAACTCCAGGCGGATGCTCCCGGGATGCAGCGGTTCGAGGCCAGAACCACGGTACAGGTTCAACAGAACATTGTAGTTGATCCAACGATGCGGGTGGCGTCTACCGCAACCAGTGTGGAAGTGGTGGACTCAACTCCTTTGGTGACTAGCGACAGTCCGACGCTCGGCCGGGTGCTCGAGCGGACCCGGATCGAGCAGTTGCCGATCAACGGAAGGAACGTGACGGCGCTGTTGACCACCATGCCCGGCATGGAGGGAAATCGCGCCTACGGCATGCGCGAAGGATCGCAGGAACTGGTGCTGGACGGCGCCAATCTGGCGGACCGTTTTCTCGGTGGCGACCCCCTCAGGCTGCCCAGCCTGGAGTCCGTGCAGGAGTTTAAGGTCGAGAACAACAACTCGTCGGCCAAGTTCGCCCGGCCGACCTCCATCATTCTCTCCACCCGGAGCGGCACCAATCTGTTTCACGGGTCGCTGTTTGAGACACACCGGAACAACGCGATAGGCAAGGCGCGGCGGAGGGAGGACTTCTATGACAAGCCTCCACATCTGATCCGCAACGAGTTTGGCGGATCCGCGGGTGGCCCCGTCATCCTTCCCAAGATCTACAAGGGAACGAATCGCACATTCTGGTTTTTCGCTTACGAAGCCAACCGCACCGCCAGCGCAACGACACGCAGCTATCAGGTGCCCACCGGCGCGATGCGGAGAGGTGATTTCAGCAACCTCTACGACGTCCAGGGCCGCCTGCAGAGACTGTATGACCCGATGACCACGAATTCGCAGACTTGGGCTCGCCAGCCGCTCTCCTATGGCGGCCGCACCAACGTCATCGATCCCGCGCGCCTGAGTCCGCTGGCCAAGGAACTGTTCGCGATCACGCCCTTGCCGACCCATCCGCAAGTGAACCCGCTGGTCGATTTCAACTGGTGGGGACCGGTTCCCAACAACACCAGGCAGTGGACGATCACGACGCGAATCGACCACCGTTTTTCCGACAAGGACACCATTTATGGCCGCTACACGCAGGGCGACTCCAGGAACTTCTCCGATTTCGGATCCTTGCCGATGTTGAACAACGTGGCCAATACGCGTCAGACGCTGATGCCCAACAAGAGCCTGGCGGTTGCGCACACTCACACCTTTGGTCCCACCTTCTTCCACGAACTGTTGCTGTCGGCTTCACGCAGCAACCGGTTCATAGGAACCGGCGATCCGGACGTCAAGTACAGCGATCAACTTGGGCTTCCCAACCCGTTTGATGTGCCCGGCTGGCCCGGGCTTTACAGCACCGGGCTCAGCGCCTACTACTTTGAGACCGAGAACACCCAGCGGGCTGCGCTTACCAACTACGTGGCCGACAGCAACTTCACCAAACTGACCGGGAAGCACGAGCTTCAGTTCGGCGGCCACTTCCGGTTCGATCAGATGAACTACCTGCCGGAGCAGCAGCAAATCCAGGGGAATATCAACTTTCAGACGATGGCCACGGCGCTGTACGACCCGGCGACATCGAGAACCAACCCGCAGCCCACGGCGCTCACCGGCCACAACCTCGCAAACATGTACCTGGGAGTCGCCAACTACCGGAATAACTTCGTTCGCGGTTACTTCTATGCGCGCTCCAAGGAATATGCCGCGTA
This sequence comes from Bryobacterales bacterium, assembly GCA_020851655.1. Classification (GTDB taxonomy): domain Bacteria; phylum Acidobacteriota; class Terriglobia; order Bryobacterales; family Bryobacteraceae; genus JADZCI01. Next base: position 12,365 of record JADZCI010000112.1, on the reverse strand, counting down.
CTTCCAGGACACCTACCGGCTCTCGTCCCGGCTGACCTTGAACCTGGGCGTGCGGTGGGAGTACTGGTCGCCCTACTCAGAGAAGCGCGGCGTGTTGACCTCTTTCGATCCGGACCGGAAAGCCGTGGTGCTCGGCGCGGAACTGAGCGAACTCTACAGGCTCGGAGCCACGATGCCCCAGATTGTGGACTCCTACGTTGCGCTGGGAGCCAAGTTCATCGACTACCAGGAAGCCGGAATGCCTCGCAATTTGATGAACGGGAATCCAGCCAACTTTGGACCGCGAATCGGCTTCGCCTATCGCTTACCTGGCGGAAAAGCGCCTATGGTATTGCGTGGCGGCTTCCGGATGTCCTACTTCCCGGTCCCGCTCGACACGTGGGGACGCCGTATGCGGCAAAACGTTCCGCTGACCGCGCCATTCCTAAACAATCTGCTGACCGCCGAGAATGCGCCGGACGGCATCGGAAACTACGGTCTGAGGTCGGTTCCCACAATCATCGCGGGACTGAACAGCGAGGATGCGGTCACCAGCGACAGCGTGTCGTCGTTCACCAGGGGCTCCGGCGTGGTGAGTTACTTCAAAGTAGATCAGCCCGACAGCCGCCCGATGGACTGGAACCTGACTCTGGAACGGGAAGTCGCCCGCAACACCGTTGTGAAAGTCAGCTATATCGGCAATCACGTGGACAACCTGGAGATGTACAGCCGGTACAACGAGAATCCGAGCAACTATATCTGGTTCGCTACGACAGGTCTTGGTCTGCCGACCGGAGAGTATGCCAATTCGGCGCGCAGGCCCTTCGACAAGCAGGTCTACGGCACGATTGAGGAATACCAGAAGTCCGGCTGGTCCAATTATCACGGGCTCCAACTGGAGATGGAGCGGCGCTATGCGAACGGGCTCGCCTACCAGGTCTTCTACAACCTGGGGAATGCCTTGGGCGCCGGAGGACGGAGCTCCAATACAGTCATCGGCGGCGTGAATCAATACATGCCCGGAGCGGTTCCATCCGGCATTGATGATCGCGCCCGTTTCCTGAACTATCAGAGAGACATTACGATCCCCAAGCACCGTCTGCGTTGGAACTGGCTGGCGGACTTGCCGTTCGGCAAAGGAAAGAAGTTTGGGGGCGATGCCGGTTCGGTTCTCGACAAGTTCATCGGCGGCTGGCAGGTGGCCGGATTCGGCTCTCTGCGGAGCAATTACTGGGCCCTGCCTACGACCATTTATCCGAACGGAAACCCGGTCGAGATCTACGGCGAAAAGTACCCGATTCAGGACTGCCGCAGTGGCCAGTGCTTCAGCGGATACCTGTATTGGAACGGCTACATCCCCGCCAACCGCATCAACAGCACCGATGCGAACGGCCGTCCCAATGGCGTGATGGGGGTGCCGGCGGACTACAAACCGGCCGGCAGCCCGCTCATTCCGTGGGGCAGCACCGCGCTGCCGCCGAATGCACCGGCGGGCACCGCCGTGTCCAGTTTCTGGGACACGAACACCGTCTGGGTGCCACTCAAGGATGGGTCGGTGCAGCGCACGCCTTACGATGACAATCTTCATCCTTGGCGCCAGCAGTACTTCAACGGACCGCGCATCTGGGGTGTGGACGCATCGATCATGAAGAACATCCGCATCACCGAAACGGTCCAGATGCGCTTTCAGGCCGACTTCTTCAACGTGTTCAACCATCCCAACAACCCGACAGCCGTGGCCGCGGACGGACTTCTGTCCACACGCACCAGCGGCGTCAACTCACGCGAACTCCAACTCGGCCTGCGGCTGTTTTGGTAGCAGCCAATGCCGCGATTCACCCGAAGAAGCTTTGTGACGGCGGAGGCTTCGCGGCCGGCTTGCTGGCCCCAGGATGCCGGTCAATGAAAACTCCAGCATCCGGGAAGCGCCCGTTTGAATTCGCCGAGATCAAGGATTCCGGAGCGCCCGTGCCGGTTCCCCGGGTTACGCCTGTCGATGGGTCGTATGTGCATACTTACTACGACGTCTGTCCATGGAGCCCTTCCGGAAGCAACCTGGCGGCTACCAAGCTGCCGTGTGACGACCGCTACCCCAGGCTGGGCGACTCGGCTGAGGTGTGCGTGATTGACCTCCGGGACCGCACGATTCAGACCGTCCACCGGACGCAGTCCTCGGGCTATCAAGCCGGCGCCAACCTGAACTGGGGCGCCACAGACCGCTACCTGTATACGAATGACATCGAGTGGACGGCATCGCGGCCGGTGTGCGAATCGACCCAGAATGACCGGCGTGCCTTGGGCTGCGCGCTTTCCGCGGTACGCCGGCTCGATGGCCATCCGAACTGGGACCGGGAGTTCCGCAAGATCATCTTTCAGGCGGCGCCGGAAGGCAAGCGGCAACTCTATGTCGCCGCTGTGCGAGAGATGATTTCCGCATAAAGACCAGGCGGGTCCCAAGATTCTACAATTCAATTGAGTGACCCGCAGAACACTGCTCTCTCTTCCCGCCGCGCTGCCGCTGGCTGCGCAGGACGCCCTGGCGCGCGGCAAGCAAATCGTGGATGAGACTCTTGCCGCGCTGGGCGGAGACCGCTTCCGCGCGGTTCAGGACCGCGTCGAAACCGGACGCGCCTACACGTTCTACAACAGCCAGGTTTCCGGGCTCTCCGTGGCCAAGTTTCTGACACGGTACCTGGTCCGGCCCGAACCGCCTCCGGTCGCCTTCTTTGGCGTGCGCGAACGCCAGATCCTCAGCAAGGACGGAAGCTACTACTATCTCTTCACCGAAAACGGATCCTGGGAGGTCACCTATCGCGGCGCCAAGCCGGTGGACGCCGATACGCTGCTCCGCTATCGCGAGAGCCTGCTCCACAACGTCCTGTACATCCTGCGGATGCGTTTGGGAGAGCCTGGGTTGGTGCTGGAGTCCAAGGGCAAAGATATCTTCGATAATCAGCCGGTCGAAAACGTCGATATCGTGGACGCCGACAACCGGCAGACAGCGGTGTCGTTCCACATGTCCACCAAACTGCCGGTGCGGCAGTTGTGGGTTCGCCGCGACCCCAGGACCCGCCAGAGGTTCGAGGAGGTCACGCTGTTCAACAAGTTTCGCGACGCCGGCGATGGCGTGCAATGGCCGTTTCACATTCGCCGCGAGCGGAACGGGGAAAAGATCTTCGAGATGTTCGCTGATTCGGTGGCGATCAACCAGGGACTTGGCGACGAGAACTTCACCCTGCCCGCCAGCGTCAAGATCCTTGGCGCGCAGGCTAAGTGAAAATTACCAGGTGCTATTATTGTGGTTGCACATACGGCGAATGCAAAATGGCCGGTTTGTCCCATGGATCTGGATCAACTCCATACGTTCCTGGAGATTGTGCGGCTGAAGAGTTTTTCGAAGGCCGCACAAACGTGCTACCGTACGCAGCCCGCGATCAGCGCGCAGATTCGCCAACTGGAGCAGGAACTCAGCACCGCCCTGTTTGAACGCCTGGGCACACGCATCCAACTGACACCGGCGGGCAAGATCTTTTGTGAGTACGCGGAACAGATTTTGCATTTGCGGCGCCGCGCGCAGGATTCCATCAACGAATTGGAACGGGTCCCGAAGGGTGAACTCGTAATCGCCGCCAACGAGGCCACCTGCATCTACGTCCTGCCCCAGGTCTTCTCGGTCTTTAAGAAGCGGTTTCCGAACGTGGAATTGGTGGTGGACCGCTCCTACGGCGCCCACGTCATCGACGCCATTGTGGATAACCTGGCCGACTTCGGCTTTACGCAACTTCCGGTCCAGGAAAAGAAACTCGCAGTCTTGCCGGTTCACACCGACGAAATCAAGTTGATCCTGCCGGTCTCCCATCCCCTGGCGGCACACCAGAGCCTGCGCTGCGAAGACCTGACCGGACACCCGCTGCTGCTGCCGAAGGCGGGCACCACACGCATAAAGGTAAACCAGTGGCTGGAGCCGGTCGAGGACCGCCTGCAGATTTCCATGGAGTTGGATTCCACTGAAATGATCAAGCGGTTCGTGCTCGCAGGCTTGGGAATCTCCTTCCTGGCCGCATCCCACTTTGCGGAAGAGGTCGCCGGGGGTGAACTCGCCGCCGTCTCCCTGGCGCCCGATCCGATTATTCGCCGTCTTGGTTTGGTCTACCGCAAGGACAAAGGACTTTCCAAGGCTGGCGTTGGATTCATCCAGGCGGTCACCGAACTGACCGCCGCACAACATCCTTCAATGGAACCCACACCGCAGGAGTCGCTCGCGTGAAACAAGGACGATTTCGCTCAACTTTGGTCCTGGTGGCCTCGGGGGGACGCCTTACGTCATTCGATCGAGTTAAAGATGTTCCGCAGCCGCTGCGGAAAAAGCTCGAGAGGGCTACGCAAGGCCCGCTGGCCGGCTACATCATCATCGCGGACCGCAAGGGCAAGGAAAGAATCAGAAAAAGCGGCGACTCGCCCATTTCCTCCTAACATTCGCCCATCCTTGTCCGATACGGGGGACATGGATCGTCGCAGCACCCCACGCACGGACAACGTCCGGCCGGTTCAATTGGTCCTGTTAGGTGACCAGGAATCGCGATTCGAGGTTATGCTTCAGGACCTCTCCGAAGGTGGCGCGCGCATCGTGTCGCCTTTTCCGATCAAAGCCGGATCGCCGGTCCGCCTTGACGTGGACGATTCGATTCTGCTGGGCGAAGCCGTGTACTGCGCCAAGGCCGAGGCGGGATGTTATGTAGGCTTGCGCTTTGAGCAGTGTCTCGGGCGTGTCAGCGACCTGCAGCGTCTCGTCGACGCTCTTATGGGGCCGCAACCCAACTCCATCCCCGTGGCCCGCTAATTATCATCTGTTACTAAAGCAAAACACATTCGCACAGCGCCTCCTCCCCTGGGCTCAACGCGGTATAGTACCGGATGAATGAAACGAAAAGTGGCGATCTTCGGCGCGGGAGGGCAACTGGGCGTCGAGTTGAAGAGGGAGTTTGCGGAGCGCGGTTTCCAGGTAACCGCTTGGGATCGAGTAAACGTCGACATCACCAACGCGCCCGCCGTTGAAACGGCTATCGGCGGATTGGCGCCGGAGTTGGTCGTCAACGCCGCCGCCTATAACCAGGTGGACGTAGCCGAAACCGAACCCACCGCCGCGTTCGCGGTGAATGCCCTGGCGGTTCGGAACCTGGCTTTGGCCTGCCGGCAGGCCGACGCCCGCCTCATCCACTTCTCGACCGACTATGTCTTTGACGGGCGCACCACGCGCCCCTACGTCGAAACGGACCCCACCCACCCGCTGGGCGCCTACGCCGTATCGAAACTGGCCGGCGAACTGTACGCGCAAGCTTACTTGGAAAATCCCCTGGTAATCCGCACTTCCGGCGTGTTCGGACCCGGTGGGCTACAGACCGCGCGCGGCAACTTTATTGAGTTGATGCTCCGCCTGGCGCGAGAGGGCAAACCCATCCGCGTAGTGGAGGACCACGTCGCTTCGCCCACCTATGCGCCAGCGTTAGCCAAATGCACGGCGGACCTCGCCGAGAACAACGCCGCGGGCCTCTACCACGCAGGCGGCGGGACGCCGATCTCATGGTACGACTACGCAAAGATTATCTTCCGCACAGCCGGCCTGATGCCCGAACTTCGCCCGACCAGCGAGCGTGAATACCGCACCGCGGCCCGCCGTCCAAGATACTCGGCGCTGTCCAACGCCAAAATGGACGCGGCCGGCATCAAGCCCATGCCAGCCCTGGACACCGCGATTCGCAGTTACCTCGGGCTTCGTTCCCGCATGGTCAACTTGTAGCCGTTTGGCGCCGGTTGCCCGTGCGCCTATACTAGCGGTCATGGTGGCCCGGCACGTCAGGCCTCGGGCCACCGCTGGGACGTTTTGCTCAAGAGCCATGGGAGGTGAGCAATGGCCAAAATTCTGGACGTCTACCCCTACTTGCGGCTCCGCGGCGGTTTGGAGGCGATCACCTTTTACCGCCACGCCTTCGACGGTGAGGAACTCATGCGCCTTGTCGAACCCGGCGGGCGTCTGGGGCACGCCGAGGTTCGCATCGGTAACACGGTTGTCATGCTCTCCGATGAGTACCCGGAATACGACGTATACGGGCCCCAAACCCGGGGCGGGACGACTGTCGCGCTGCACCTTCACGTTGACAACCTGGATTCGGCCTTGAAGCAGGCGGTGGCGGCCGGCGCCTCAGTCGTTCGCGAGCCCCAGGATCATTTCTACGGCGAGCGTTCCGCCACGATCCGCGACCCATTCGGCCACGAGTGGCTGTTGGGGCAGGAGATCGAGAAGGTGACGCCGGAAGAGATGCAACGCCGGTACACAGAGTTATTCTCCGCATCGACTACCCTGAAGGAATGACAAGATCGTTACTCTGGATGGTTGCGGCGTGCGCCCAGGTGATGCTCGCTCAACAGGTCCCCCAAGCCTACATCGATGCGCTGCGGAGCGACCTGAGGGCTGACAAAGAGAAGATCATCACCGCCGCCATGCAAATGGATGAGCCGGCATCTAAGCAGTTCTGGCCCATCTATCGTGAATACCAGACAGAGAGCAGCAAGCTGACAGACGAACGAATTCAACTCATCAAGGACTACGCCAGCCAGTGGCAATCGTTGACCAACGAGCAGGCTGATGCGCTCGCTAAGCGTGCGTTGAAGTTACAAGGCGACCGGCACAAGCTGCTGGAAAAGTATTACAAACGGTTCGCGAAGTCGATTTCCGCTTACACGGGCGCAAAGTGGCTTCAGGCCGAGAACCAGTTGCTCGAGTTAATGGACATCAAGATCGCCTCAGGACTGCCGCTCATCAAGCCGTAGCAGGCTAAGCTAACTTCCCGACGCGTAGTAGCCTCGCCGGGCCTGGACTTTGAGGTCCTTGCTCTTGGCGCGGATCTCGACTTTCCGGAAGCCGCCATCGCGGGACGGGTGGGTTGGCGTGTAGCCGATGGCGTACTGGCTGCGGAGTTCCTGCTGAATCTCGTTGTAGATCTGCTCGAGCGAATAGCGCCGGTCTACGCGAAACATTCGCCCGCCGGTTTCCTCCGACATTCGCTTTAGCGGTCCTTCTCCCGACATTCCTCCGTAGAACCCGGAAGTGTAGCGTGGGTCCTCGTACAGCACGGAGTAGATGATGGCGTCGGCGCGCTGCGCCTCCTCGATGGCCTTCTCAATCTTGATGCGGCTGCCGACGTCGTTGCCGTCGGTGATGACGACAATCGCTTTCCGTCCCACTTCGTTCTTCAAGCGGTCGTTCGCCGCCAGATAGATGGCCTCGTAAAGCACGGTCCCACGCTGTGCGATGGGGACCGGCGAACCCGTCGGGCTGTAGGCGCCCGCATTCAGGCGAAGTCCCGCCAGGCCCTGCTTGAGCAGCGTGGCCGAGTTGGTCAGATCCTGCAGGAGTTCCGAATCGACCCCAAAGCTGATGAGAAATGCCATGTCTTTGGGCCGCAGCACTTGCGAAAAGAAACGGTGCGATGCCTGCCTCTCGTCCTCGATCAATGCTTCCTGGCTCTTGCTGACATCCACCAGCAGTCCGATGGTGAGCGGCAGGTTGGTCTCGCGGGCGAAGAACTTAACGTCCTGTTGCTTACCGTCTTCGAGGACCGTGAAATCGTCCTTGGTCAGATCGCTGATGTAGCCGCCCTTCTTCTCTCGGACCGAAAAGAGCACGTTCACAAGGTCCACTTCAACCTTGATGACCGGCTCTTCAGGCTCCGCCGGCGGCTTTGCGGGTTGCGCCGGGGGCGTTTGCGCCACGGCGCAAAGCGCCGCCGCTATCCAGGCCAACCGGGAGAGACTCATAGAAACACCATGCCATACTTATGGATGCGCTATCCGCTTCCGCCGTTACGATGCAACGCGCATTGAATCACCTCCGCGCCAGCGATCCGGTTCTGGCCGTCATCATAGAGAGAGTCGGTCCGTACCGCCCCCGCTTCATCGACCCGGGCTTCGGGATGCTGGTCAAGGCCATCGTCAACCAGCAGCTCAGCGGCAAAGCGGCGGCAACCATCCTCGCCCGGCTTGAAGTAAAGCTGCTCTCCAAGGGCGGCATGACCCCCGAGGCGATGCTGGCGCTGCGGTCTTCGCAGATGAAGGCGGCTGGCTTATCGGCGCAGAAGCAGACCTATCTGAAAGACTTGGCTCGCAAGACCGCCGCGGGAGAACTCGACTTCGAACTGCTGCGGGCGATGGACGACCGGCAGGTGATCGAGCGTCTCACTCAAATCAAGGGTATCGGTGTCTGGACCGCGCACATGTTCCTCATTTTCGGACTGCGCAGGCCGGACGTTCTCCCTTCGGGCGACCTCGGAATCCAAGCCGCTGTCCATCGCGCCTACGGGCTTGACGCGCGGCCCAAGCCCGCCGAACTCGAGCAACTCGGGCTCCGCTGGCGCCCTTGGTCTTCGGTCGCCGCCTGGTATTTGTGGCGCAGCCTGGAAGAAACCGATGGCTGGTAAGCACGCAACCCTCCGCACTCGCGATATCCTGTAGAACGCTATGCGTTTCTTCCTCTGCGTCGCACTCGCCGTCACCCTTTACGCCCAGCGGCCGAAACCGCCGGGTGAGGACTGGATCCAGCTTTTCAACGGTAAGGACCTGACCGGCTGGACCAATATCGGTCAGGAGAAATGGACCGTCGATGACAAAGGCGTGCTCCAGGGCTTGGCGGTAACGAAAGCCTACGGCTACTTGATGACCGCGAAGAAGTACAAGGACTTTCAACTCTGGCTCCGGTTCCAATGCGTGGGAAACGGAAATAGCGGCGTGTATTTCCACACGGAGTTCAAGCCTGGAACCGTGGATGTTTCTCAAGGCGCCCAGTTCGAAATCGATTGCACCATCGGTCATCACACCGCCGGCGTCTACGGATTCAACCAAGGCTGGATTGTGTGGCCTGCTCCGGAAAACGAACTGGTGGTGCGCCATGATGACTGGAACGAGATGCTCGTCACCGTGGAGGGCAATCGCTATACGTCCCGCTTGAACGGGGTCCCGATGGTCGATTTCACCGATCCGAAATCCAAGTTCCTGGAAGGTGGCATCGCCTTGCAGCTTCACTCGGGCGGCGAAGGGCACATGCTGTTCAAGGACATCTGGGTTCGCGACCTGACCAAGCGCTGAAGATCGCGCTCGTGTCCCAGCCGCCGGCGCCAGTCCGTGAACTTACTCTGAAGTCCATCGCACTGGGCCTCTTTCTAGCGTTCGTTTTCGGCTCGGCCAACGCCTACCTCGGCATGAAGGCGGGACAGACCGTCGCCGCCACGATTCCAGCCGCGGTGATTGCGATGGCCCTGTTTCGCCTGCCCGCGTTCAAAGGGGGAATCCTCGAGCAGAACATCACTCGGACAGCGGCGAGTGTTGGCGAAGCCCTGGTGGCTGGAGCCATCTTTACGCTCCCCGCTTTTCTGCTGGTCGAAGTTTCGGGACAAAGACTGTGGACGCAGCTTCGAGGGCACTATTGGGATGCCGTGGTTGTCCTCCTGGCGGGAGGACTGCTGGGGATCTTTTTCATTATTCTGCTCCGCCGTCCGCTCTGCGGCGACCGTGACCTGCCTTGGCCGGAAAGCGTCGCCAGCGCCCAGATCGTCAAAGCGGGACAAGAGTCGGGCGAAGCGCCGCGCCTCGTGTTTGGCGGTATGCTCCTTGGCGCGCTCGTCCAATACCTGAAGAGCGACAAGGGCCTGCAGGTCTTCCGCGAATACGTCGAGGGCTTTCTGGCGTTCCCCAAGAGCGTGATCCGGCACTTCGATCTGAAGCGTGCACCCATTGCGGAGGTGACCCATGCCGGCGGTGTGCCCTGGTCCACCCCGGCGCTCTCCCCTGCCCTGATGGGCATCGGCTACATCATTGGTCCGCGTCTGTCCGCCATCAATGTTTCAGGCGGAATACTGGCCTGGTGGGTCCTCATCCCGCTTCTTTTTTTTTTCGATCCGGACCTTTCCAGACGCTTGGGCGGCGCGGGAAACGAAGTTGCCGCCTATACGCTCTGGTACAACGTGGTACGGCCCATCGCCGTTGGAATGATGCTTGTGGGCGCGGCGAGCACGATGTTTTCGATGCGGCACTCTATCGCCCGGTCACTCCTGGGCGCCTTTCATGCCTCCACGGCGGGGCATCGCGCCGGACCGCTGGCGCCCACCGAACAAGACATCCCGGCGCGGTGGGTGCTCATCGCCATTGCGGCGCTGATGGCGCCGCTCACGGCGCTCTTCACGCGCATGACCGGCTCTTTCACCTCTGGACTCCTGACTGCCGCGGTCATGGGCCTGGCCGGTTTTCTTCTGGCCGCCGTCGGCGGGTACCTTGTAGGTTTGGTCGGCAGTTCCAACCAGCCGCTTTCAGGACTCACACTGTCCGGCCTGGTCCTAGCGGCGTTGCTGATGCAACTCCTGGGCTTGCGGGGCGCTGCGGGCGTGGCCGCTGTCCTGGGCGTCGCCGCCGTCGTAGCTCTGGCAGTCTCCGTATCCGGGTCCCTCATCCAGGACTTGAAAGCGGGCCAACTCCTGGGAGGAACGCCGTGGAAAATGCAGGCCGTCGAAATCGTCGCCGTGGCGCTTCTCGCCTTTTTCCTGTTCGGCCCGATCCTTGTACTGCATGAAGCGAATCTCGACACCGGCGGCATCGGAGGGCGGGCGCTGCCCGCGCCGCAAGCCGGTCTCATGGCTCAACTCGCAAAGGGAATTGTAAGCGGCGACATGGCGTGGGGGCTGCTCGGCATCGGTGCGGCCTTTGGCGTCGCCCTCCTGCTTTCCGGCGCGCGCGCCATGATGCTCATCGCGGTGGGCATGTATCTCCCGTTCGACACCAGTTCGGCGATCTTCACCGGCGGAATCATCAAGTGGTTTGCCGGCCGGGCGATTGCCGGATACGCCGAGGACCGCAAGACCGCGGCCGAAGAAACCGGCACGCTGCTCGCCTCGGGGCTGATAGCGGGTGAAGCGATCGCTGGAATCCTGCTGGCCGCCCTGTTCCTTGCGGGCGCACCCTCGCTCACCCGCTTACTTACCGGCGCGGATGAGTTTTCCTGGCTGCCTTCGCTGGGCGGATGGCTTTCCCTGGCGTGCTTTGCCTTGCTGGCCTGGGTCCTGATCGTGCTGCCCAAAAAACGTGCGCGGTGGTAGATCAGCAACGCCCGCCCGCCTCTGGTATTGTCACCATCACGTCATACCACTGCCCGCCGGCCATAAGTTCCCGGTGGCGAAATACCGCCTGATTCGCGGATTGCTGGCCGCCAGCGGCCAGTTCGTCTTCCGGCGCGCGCCACTCGCATCGCCAGACCAATTGAGCCTGGCGCACGACGCCGCATATGTCGATGCGTTCCTCCACGGCACTCTTGACAAGGCAGTGCTTCGCCGGATCGGCTTCCCCTGGTCGGAAGGTCTCGTCAAGCGTTCGCTCGCCTCGGTGGGCGGTACGATTGCAGCGGGAAGGGACGCACTTCAAAGGGGCTGGGGCGGGAACCTGGCGGGCGGAACGCATCACGCCTTCCGGGCCGAAGGCGCCGGCTTCTGCGTCTTCAACGACATCGCCGTTGCCATCGAGTCCCTCCGCGCCGCCGGTCTGATCCGCCGCGCCGCGGTGATCGATCTCGATGTCCACCAGGGCGATGGCACCGCGCAGATCTTTGCGAACGATCCGTCCGTCCTGACCGTCTCGATGCACGGCGCGAGAAACTTCCCGTTCCGGAAGCAGCAGAGCAAAATCGACATCGCCCTCCCCGACGGTACGGCCGATGAAGCCTACCTGGCTCAACTCGAGACTCTTCTCCCCATCATCCTCGACCCGGCGCCTGACATCGTCTTCTTCCAAGCCGGAGTCGACACCCTGGACTCCGACACGTTAGGCCGGCTGGCTCTGACCCACGCGGGGCTCAGACGGCGAGACCGGCTTGTCTTGGGCGCCTGCCACGCCTCAAAGATTCCTGTCGTTATCACCCTCGGGGGTGGTTACTCCAACCCCATCGAGCTGACCGCCCAGGCGCACGCCACAACCTTCCTGACCGCCGCCGAGTTCCGATGGTGATGAACCTTCACACTCCACGAGGAGGGTGCCCTTTCTCGCTCGAGTACTTGTGGAGTGCGGCTCGCTTGTTCTCCGGAACGAGCGGGTCCCATTCGAGAAGCGGTACTGGCACTGGCACGCTCGCCATGGTGCGAAATCGCAAGGTCACGATCTGCTGCGGCCGCACATCGAACCGGTAGCTCGGACCGCCACCGAGCGGGCTTGCGTGCTCTCCCACCATGTTGGTCATCGCCGCCGAGGCGTGCGGCAGATTCAAGGTCAGGCTGGCAGGGCCGGACTTGCCGAAACACTCCGCCAGACGCACCTCGATGAACTCGCCGTCCCGCCGCAGGGCCTCAACGATCACG
>JADZCI010000111.1 GCA_020851655.1 Bryobacterales bacterium | reverse complement strand
GCGGATGAACAAAGTCCGCACGCGCGAGCGCATAGCCGGCGTATCCGCCGTCCACTGTGTATCCGGTATACACAGGCGCATCGCACAAGTTCTCCATACCGCGCCGGCAATAGGGGCAGTTCCCGTCGGTTCCGCCAACCCAGGAGACACCCACGCGCTGGCCGGTTCCCACGATCTCGCCCACAATCTGATGTCCGGGAATCAGCGGCGCGCGCAGCGGCGCCAGTTCGCCTTCGACAATGTGCAGATCCGTACGGCACACACCGCAGGCGCGGATCTTTAGAAGCACCTGGCCCGCGGCGGGCTCAGGCGCTTCCAAGTCCGTCAATACCAGTGGCCGTTGCGAAACCGGTGCTGGAGAATTGAGAATTGCCGCCTTCATAATTCCAGGGTAAGTCCGGGGGCGTGTGGACTTTCGATCCTCGGTTATGATGACGGGTACGCCGTGAAGTCATTCCTGCCCCCCGTTTTCACGTTGATCCTTGCTCTTGGAGCGCTCGCCGACGAGCAGCGCGGCAAGCAGCATTTTGTGGAGCGCTGCGCCGCTTGCCACGGCGCCGACGGAGCGGGGGGCGAGCGCGGCCCGTCGATCGCCGGAAAAATAGCGATCCGCACTGATGCGCAGCTCAGGGACCTGATTCACAACGGACTTCCTGGAGCAGGGATGCCCGGCACACGTCTCGGCGAGATCGAGACTCGCGACCTGATCGAATGGCTGCGCGCGGTCCGCGTGACCGATGCCGCCCATCCGGCGGTCACGGTCGATCTGGGCAGCGGGCGGACTTTGAGCGGCACGGTTCGCGCCCGGGGGCAGGACGACATGCAACTACAGGGAGAAGACGGCAAGGTATATCTTCTCCGTAAGTCGGGGAACGGAATGCGGGTCGCGGGCGCGGCAGGCGACCGCGACTGGCCCACGTATCACGGCGAATTGTCGGGTAACCGGCACACGCCGCTGACGCAGATCGATACGAAGAACGTCGCGGACCTGCGAGTCGCCTGGCTGTACTCCGCCCCCGGATGGCAGCGGCTGGAGGTAACTCCGGTCGTGGTGAGCGGGATGATGTACGTCACCAGTGTCAACGAAGTGCATGCGCTCGATGCGGGAACCGGACGCCTGATCTGGCGGTACCGCCGCCCACGCACTCGCGGGCTCGTCGGCGATGCCGCCGGAGGAATCAACCGCGGAGTGGCGTTCCTGGGCGACAGCGTCTTCATGGTTACCGACCACGCGCATCTGATCAGCCTCAACCGCTGGACCGGGTCGCTCCTCTGGGACGTCGAGATGGCGGACCATCGGGAAAATTATGGCGCTACCGGCGCGCCTCTGATCGCCGGGGGGGTCGTCATTTCCGGCGTGTCGGGAGGCGATGAAGGCGCGCGCGGTTTTGTCGCCGCCTACAAGCCGGAAACCGGCGAGCGGGTATGGCGATTCTGGACGATTCCCCAACCCGGCGAACCCCTCGCCGAGACTTGGAAGGGCACGGCGCTTCTTCACGGCTGCGGAGCCACCTGGATGACCGGTACGTACGATCCCTCGCTCGACCTGTTGTATTGGTCCGTCGGCAACCCTTGCCCGGATTACAACGGTGACGAACGCCGCGGAGACAACCTGTACACCGATTCGATTCTGGCTCTCCAGCCTTCGTCGGGAAAGCTGAGGTGGCACTACCAGTTCACACCTCATGACGTGCACGACTGGGACGCCCAGCAAACGCCGATGCTGCTTGACGCGGAGTTTGGAGGACGTCCGCGGCGGCTTCTCGTGCAGGCCAACCGGAACGGCTTCTGGTATGTGCTCGACCGCGCCAGCGGCGAATTCTTGCTGGCCAAGCCATTCGTCAAAAAGCTCACATGGGCCAAGGAAATCGGCAAAGACGGCAGACCCGTCCTCCTGCCCGGCGCCGATCCGGCGCCCGAAGGCACAAGGGCCTGTCCCGCCGTGGAGGGCGCGACTAACTGGTTTTCGACGGCTTATCATCCCGGCCTGCGGCTGTTCTATGTGCAAGCGTTGGAAAAGTGCGGCATTTACTCCAAGAGTCCGGGCGTTTGGCAGGCGGGTAAGTCGTACTATGACGGCGCATCCCGGGACGTTCCCGGCGAACCGGGGCGGAAGGTGCTGCGCGCGCTGGATCTCGATAGCGGGCGCGTCGTCTGGGAGGCCCCTCAAGCGGGTCCTGGGACGGCCTGGGGAGGCGTTCTGTCTACCGCTTCCGGCCTGGTGTTCTCGGCCGACGACGACGGCGCATTGGTTGCGCGTGACGCGCGCACCGGCGCCCGTCTTTGGGAGTTTCCGGCAAATCAACTTTGGAAGGCGTCTCCGATGAGTTATCAGTTCGACGGCCGCCAGTATGTGACCATTGCCGCCGGAGGCGCCATCCTGGCCTTCAGCCTCCCGCATCGCTGAGCAGGCGGATCTCGCGGCCGGCAAACCGTGCTACAGTCATTGCCAGAGGACCCGCCGTCGAGGTGATGCTTTGCCAGAAGTAGTCGAACGGCAGGCGCAATCTCCCTCAGCGCCCGCTTTCAAGCCAGCCGCGCAGCGCAACATGGCGCTGGACGCTTTTCGCGGATTCGTGATGCTCCTGATGATGGCGGAGGTGCTGCGCCTCGCCAAAGTCGCTCAAGCTTTCCCCGGTAACTGGTTTTGGCAGTTTCTCGCCTACAACCAAACGCACGTCGCCTGGGCGGGTTGTTCGCTGCACGACCTGATTCAGCCATCGTTCTCGTTCCTGGTGGGCGCGGCGCTGCCGTACTCTATCGCAAGCCGGATGGCCAAGGGACAGACGTTGCCGAAGATGTTCGCGCACGCGCTTTGGCGGTCGCTTTTGCTGGTGGCGCTCGGCGTCTTTCTGCGCTCCACGAATTCACCCATCACCAACTTCACGTTCGAGGACACACTGTCTCAGATCGGCCTGGGTTACCCGTTGCTGTTTGCTCTGGGCTTCCTGGCGCCCCGGTGGCAGTGGTCCGCGCTCGGCGTCATCCTGTTTGGCTACTGGCTGGCGTGGGCGCTGTATCCGTTGCCCGGACCGGGCTTCGACTTCCGGGCGGTGGGAGTTCCGCCGGACTGGGCGCACAACTTTACGGGTTTTGCCGCCCATTGGAATAAGAACGCCAACCTCGGCACGGCGTTTGACCAGTGGTTCCTGAACCTGTTTCCCCGCACCAAACCGTTCGTAGCCAATTGGGGCGGCTACCTGACGCTGAGTTTCATCCCGACACTGGGCACCATGATTCTCGGCTTGATTGCCGGACGATGGACGCGCGGGAGCGCGCCGGCCATTCCCATGAAGAAGTATCTGTGGGCGGGTGTGGCGGGAATCTCCGCCGGACTCCTGTTGCACTTCACCGGCATCTGCCCCGTGGTAAAGCGCATCTGGACGCCCAGTTGGACGCTGTTCAGCGGCGGCGCCTGCTTCCTCCTGCTGGCCGCGTTCTGCTGGCCCATCGAGATCAAGGGATACCGCAAGTGGGCGTTTCCGCTCGTTGTGATCGGAATGAACTCGATTGCGGCGTACCTGATCGCGCACCTGTTTGACGACTTTATTTCCAGCTCGTTCCGGATTCACCTGGGCGAGCATTTCTTCGCTTTTCTCGGCACGGGACTCGAACCACTGCTGCACGGCCTCGCCGTTCTCGGGGTGTTCTGGCTCATCCTCGATTGGATGTACCGCCGCAAGGTGTTCCTGCGTATCTGAAAACGCGTGTTACTTGCCGAAGACGATGCTGGAATCGGCGGAGAATCGCCGGTAGTTCTTGAACTCAATCTGGTTCATCACACAGTTGAACGTGCCGCGCCTGCAGGCATCCGTTACACCGCGTACCGGCAAGACATAGGAAGCGTTGTCGATGCGGACCAAACCGTACTCGACGGTGGTCTCCACCTTGTCCTGGGAGAACTTTGCCGGGATCCGCACGGCTCTCTGCTCAATCCGGAGGATGCGCCGCGTCTCCTTGTCGATCCAAATCTTGCCTTGATACGCCGTCTGGTGGCGTGTGTGGCCGTCGTCGGAAACCAGGATCCAATGCGAGTTCTCCGTCTCGACGCTGTAATCGTAGACGTAGGTGATCCTTCCGCCGATCCGGTCGTCGGTTGACTTGGTGAACTTCGCCGCTGTCTGGGGGCTCATGATGTCCTCCATCGTCGACGCGAACTCGCCGGTTGACCAGGCGCCGGTCTTTTCGATGGGAACAGCGGATGGCTGGCCGTTGATTCGCACGTTGCGGTATTCTTCCTTGCCTTTGAACACGGCCACTTCGGCGGTGACGACGTCGATGGTTTGCCAGCTTGCTTCGTTATTGAAACTGCTGGAACGGGTAGTTACCTGTTCCACGACATAGTTGGGCAACTGGCTGGTAAAGGCCATCGCCGCGGTTCTTGCCGCTTCGAGGATGGAGTCGGTAGGGGCGGGGCGTTCCGCCGGCTTGGCGGAACCTTCGGCGGGCGCGGGCGTGGGACGCTCCGCGGGTTCCTCCGTTTTGTGGCGGGGCGCCGGCGGTTTGCCCTCTTCGTCCGCGGCGGGCGCCTCCCCGCCAAAGTCAGCCGCGGTGGGGCTGACCACCGCCGCGGCGTCGATGGGCTTCGACGCGGCTGCCTTGTCTTCCTTTGTGCCCGGACGCAGCAGCACCACCAGGCGCGCGGTTTCTTCGTCCTCGGGATTCACCGACACCGACAGCAGATCGCCGGGTTGGAGCAGGGAATCCCGTATCGCTTCGCCACCCGGGTTTTGAAACAATGTCTTGGAAAGCAGCCTGAATTTTAGCGTTCTCGGGCCCACCTGCACGAAGAGTTCTTTTTCAGCCAGCCGGCGAAGGTTCCCTTCGAGCGAGCGATAGCTTTGCTCAGCCTTCTTGTCTTTATCCTTTGACTCCTCACCCTTCGGTTTTCTGGAGGGCCACTTGATCCGCGGCATGGGCAACCCTCCGGGAAGTGTTCCGCCGGGATACTGTCCGGGTGGATACTGACCCGGTGGATATTGGCCGGGAGGATACTGTCCCGGAGGATATTGGCCAGGTGGGTACTGTCCCGGTGGATACTGGCCTGGATATTGCGCAAGAGCCCATCCGCCGGCCACGAGCGTGGCGGCCGCCGACACGACCAATCGCCGAACCATCCCCGGCATGCCTGGCCTCTATCTCCGTCCTTGATTGATTATAGGCGGCGGGGCTCCAGCGCGCACCGGCCCTGGTATGCAGCAAAGAGCGTGTGCACGGCTGGAGGCGCGCTGCGCGGTTGGCGTTTCGCCATACTGTTGGAGGAAACCGAAGAACATGATGTCTTGGGTGGCTGAGCACTGGCGCCGCGCAATCGCGGAGACCTACTACGAACTGGGAGAGTCAGATAAGGCGGAAGCGCTGGAGCGGGGACGCGGCCAGGAGGCGGTGGAGTACCGGCGCCAGGCCCAGCAGAGCGCCGCATCGGTGAAGACCTCAGTGAATGTCAGTCCGGCCGGCAAGCTGTTACGTCATAAGACCAAGATCAGCTTCGGCGGTGAAGGACTTCCCCTCGGCGAACTGCCGGCTGTGGCGGCGATGTTGCGCGGAAATTCACCGGCTGCTCCGGTCAAGAGTCAGAAGATCAGCCGAAACGAGCCCTGTCCTTGCGGCAGCGGCAAGAAATTCAAGAAGTGCTGTGGCGTCTGGGCATGCGGCGACACCCGGCGCAACCCGGCGTTATACGATATCTCACAAAGCTGTGACTATGAGACCACGATTCCTCTGTTT
This sequence comes from Bryobacterales bacterium, assembly GCA_020851655.1. Lineage (GTDB taxonomy): Bacteria > Acidobacteriota > Terriglobia > Bryobacterales > Bryobacteraceae > JADZCI01. The sequence continues at coordinate 21,516 of JADZCI010000111.1, read as the reverse complement.
TGCCCTGCTGATGTCCCCTCTGGTGGCGCAACCTTACGATCTTGTGCTCAAGGGCGGACACGTCCTCGATCCTAAGAACAACATCGACGCGGTTCGGGATGTCGCCATTCTCGACGGCAAGATCGCCGCCGTGGCGCCCTCCATCACGAGCGCGGCGAAACGCACCGCCGATGTAAGCGGACTCTACGTGACGCCCGGGTTGGTGGACATTCACGTCCATGTCTATGCCGGTACGGGCGTCAAAGGTTCTTATGCGGGCGATAACTCCGTCTATCCCGACGACCATGGTCCCAAGGCCTGCACCACCACCATGGTGGATGCCGGAGGTGCGGGCCACATTACGTTCGATGATTTCGAGCAGCGCATTATCGAGCGCTCCCGGACCCGCGTGCTGGCGTTCATCAACATCGTTGGCCGCGGCATGACCGGGGGTCCGGTCGAACAGGATCTTGGCGACATGGACGCCAGGTTGACCGCCAACGCCGTAATGGCGCACCGCAACCGGATTGTGGGCATCAAGACCGCGCACTACGCCGGACCGGAGTGGGCGCCGGTGGACCGCGCGGTGGATGCGGGCAAGATCGCCGGCGTTCCGGTAATGGTGGATTTTGGAATCTTCCGGCCGGAGCGCCCGCATTCGGAACTGGTTCTCAAACACCTGCGTCCCGGCGACATCTATACACACACCTACCTGTCGCGTGTGCCGATGTTGGATGAAAACGGCAAGCTCAGCTCCTACTTACTGGAAGGCCGCAAGCGGGGAGTCATCTATGACGCCGGCCATGGCGCCGGCAGCTTTGTGTTTCGCTGGGCCGTTCCGGCCACGCAGCAGGGCTTTTACCCGGATTCGATCTCGACCGACTTGCACATCGCCTCGATGAACGCCGGGATGAAGGACATGGTCAACGTCATGTCGAAGTTCCTCAATCTCAAGATGCCGCTCAACGACGTGATTCGCGCCTCCACCTGGAATCCGGCGAAAGAGATCAAGCGGGAAGAGTACGGCCACCTCACGCCCGGCGCCGTGGCCGACGTGGCCGTCCTACGCCTGGAGAACGGCAAGTTCGGATTCATGGATGTGGAAGGCTACTCGCTGCAAGGGACGCAACGCCTTGGATGCGAGATGACCATCAACGGCGGAAATGTGCTCTACGACCTGAATGCCCGGGCGTCTGTCCCATGGGAGCGGGGACCGAAGCGTTAGGCTGTCGCGCTGGCGTTCCCCTCGTTCAAGGCCGCGTTGATAACAGCCAGGGCCTCCCGCTCCTTGGCAGACACGCGCTCGCCGCCGAATCCGAGAAAACTGCCTTCCGTGGACGCTTCGGCGACATGATTGGCCATGCCGGTTAGAAACTTTACATACGTCTCGCTCTCGCCATGAGCGCCTTTCTTAGTCAGGATGTCTACCGCCTGGCGGCAGTGAACGGCCGCTTCGGCCAGCACCCATTCCGGCAACTTGCTGGTTTCCTGTGATTTTGCCGCCGCACGCAGGTTGTCCTGAGAGGCTTTGAGTTCATCCCGGTCCAGAATGGCTCGCAGCAACTCGCTATCGCTCGAGGCCGTGTCCGCGATCATCTTGCCGGCGGCGAACATTTCGGAGATGGTTCCGAAAAGTCCGCTCGCTCCGGCCATTGCCACCGACATCCCCACCATATGCGGCGCGTCTCGAAGTATCTGCCATTCTTCTAACGTGAAGGTGGCTTTGGTTGACATAACTTTGTTAAATGTTCCTCTCGGCCGGACAGTATCTTTAGCGAATAAGCCGTCCTCATGTCTATCGACGGTTCCTTCACAATACCGGATTTTTTCTGGTCTGCCCAGGACAATTGTGCTACGCTTGAGGGCAATGCGCAGGCTTCTCCGCCTGCGTGACTCTACCTGGGTAGGAGAAAAACAATGAAGAAACTCAGTCTGGCGTTAATGTTTCTGGCTACCACCGCATTTGCCGGCGAGTGGACGGGGTACATTTCCGACGCCAAATGTGGCGCTGCGCATAACGATGGCTCCGCCAAATCAGTTGGGTGTGTGAAGGGCTGCATTAAGGGCGGGCAAGCCGCCGTGTTCGTTAGCGATGGCAAGGTGATTAAGATCGCCAACCAGGATAAGGTTCCGGCCGATCTGCAAGGGCACAAAGTCACCATTCACGGCGACCTTGCGGGTGATTCCGTGACTATCGCCTCGATTGCCGCCGCGAAGTAAAATTCGCTACGGCCGGGCGAAAAGGAGAGCCTCCGAAGTCCCCCCTTCGGAGGCTTTTCGCATCTACTGGAGTTTTCCGCGAGCCTTGACAGCCCAGGACTGTTCGACACGGTCTCCCCGCACTCCGTAAACGGTCTCGTGCAGGTTCATCGCCACACAAACGTGGTTGGGAACAATGCGCACGCGGTCGCCGATGCTGAATTGTTCACCATTATCCAGGGCGATGTAACCGTGCTCTTCGTTCATCTTGTGGAACCGGGCCAGCGGCGCTTCCTGAAGTTCTCCCCAGGTTCCGTTGTCGCCCGTCGACATGCGGTCTGACGAGAACGTCTTCGAGCCGCCATCGATGATCATCTGTCCCGCGCGCGCCGTGGAGACGACGGTTGCCATGATAGTAACCGCGCAATCTTGCCGCGCACAGGCTCCGGCGGCAACCGTGTTCCGATCGTTGAAGATGTAGGTGCCCGGGCGAATCTCGGTCAGCCCCTTGACCTTGTGTGATTCAAACAGCGCCGGAGTCGAACCGCCGCTCACGATCTCGTGTCCGTTAGCAATCCTGGAAATGAGCGCGGAAAGTTCCTCAAGCGACGCTTCCCCCGCCGGATCCAGCGATTTGATGTGGCCGGGATAGCAGGCCACGCCCCGCACCTTCAAGTTCGGCAGCGCACGCAATCCTTCCAGCAACGCCGGCAGCCTCTCCGACTCGACTCCAACCCGGTGCAAGCCGGCGTCGAACTCGGCCAGGACCCCGACTTCGACGCGCGCCGCCACCGCCGCAGCCGAGAGGGGATGCGCGGTCGCCAGGTCGTCCACCGCCACCAGGAGACGCGTCTTGCGCGCCACGTTCATCAGACGATTCAGCTTGCTTTCGCCAAAGACCGGGTAAGCCACAAGGATCTCGGGTGGCTCCGCCTCCAGCATGACCTCGGCTTCGCCCACTTTGGCGCAGGTGATTCCGATGGCGCCCAGGTCGATCTGCTTTCTCGCCAGGGCGGGAATCTTGTGAGTTTTGATGTGCGGACGCAAGTTGAGCCCGTGCGCTTTGGTGTAGTCCGCCACGCGCGAGAGATTGCGCTCCATGACGTCCAGGTCGATGAGCAGGGCTGGTGTGTCGAGGTCGTGGATGTTCATGATTTCTTGCCGCCGAAGCGAATGCTCAGCCGCGGGGGCGTTCGCCGGTACAGGAATTCGATGTCTTTCGGGCGATGCTTGCCGTCCATGACGAAGTACAGAAGCCCGTTCACCGGCTTGTCTGTCTCTCCTTCAGGCAAAACCTTCGCGGTCAGCGCGGCCAGCAGCGGATTGGCCTTCCGTGAATCGCCGCCTTCGATGGAGGCATCGGCGTGCGAAGTGTCCGCGGTTGCCGAGCCGCCGGCCGGCGCGCCCGAACCGGGAAGAGTGGTGGGGCGGCCGCCGGTTCCCGGTATCCCCGGAATCCCGTAAGGTATCCGCCGCTGTTCCGACATCGCCTGTCCCTGCGAGCCGCCGCGGTCCTTTACGACCAGCACGGTATCGCCGGCGACTTGCGCCGGGTGCATTGCGGTGGAGCGCTGCCCGTCGCGGTCCGACCGGATCAGGAAGTCGTCCCAGGCGATGTTCACCTTCTTGCCCGGCGCCGGGGTGACACGCACTTCAAGGACAACGATGCTTTCCCCAGGGTCGAGTCCGACGGCCTTCGTGGCCGACGCGCGGTCAAGATCGAGCTTCACTTCGATGGTGACCTGCGCATCCTGAGCCTTGCCTTCCACCAACGTATCGGACGGCGGTCCGGCTATGAGCACCGCCGCGCAGAATCCCAGCAGGTAGGTGAGCCTCATTGCGACTTAATTATACGGCTTGGCCGGCGGCATGGCCGGATGCCCAGGCCCATTGAAAGTTGAACCCGCCCAGGTGTCCGGTCACGTCCACGACCTCACCGATGAAGAAAAGCCCAGGCGCCAGCCGTGATTCCATCGTTTTCGACGACAGGTCAGCCGCGTCCACGCCGCCGCCGGTCACCTCGGCCTTGGCGTAACCTTCGGTGCCCGAGGGCCAGAGTTCCCAGCGGTGCGGGTCGTCCCCGGCCCACCGCTGCGCCAGACGTTTGGGCAACCGCTCCTCGACGAGGCCGACCACGATGCTGGCGGGCTTTCGCCAGTAAGAGGAGGCTTGCAAGATGGCCGGACCGCTCAACCCCCGGTGTGTGAAGAGCATCTTTTCCCGAAAGGACTGTCCGCCCGCCGTCGCTATGACTTCGGTTGAAACGCCGGAAAGGTCGCCATACCGCGCCAGCCACTCCGCATCAAACGTGAGCGGCACCAGGGCGGGGTAGACCGGCTGAATCCGATGGCCAAACTGCCTTGCCAGCCTGTAGCCGAAGTCCGTTGCGCCCATCCTGGGGATCGATAGGCCGCCGGTTGAAACCACGAGCGCCTCGGATTCGTACTCGCCCGCATCGGTTTCGACAACAAAGCGCGTGTCGCGCCGCACCGCCGAGACCCGGCAATTCACCCGGATTGTGACTCTCGATGCGGCACACTCCGCTTCGAGCAACCCGGTAATGTCGCTTGAGGTGCGGTCGCAGAACAACTGCCCAAGGGCCTTCTCGTGATAAGGGATGCGATGCTTCCCGGCCAGCCGGATGAAGTCGGCTGGCGTATACCGGGCCAGAGCGGACTTGACGAAGTGCGGATTCGCTGAAAGGAAGTTCTCCGCGCGCGTGTGGATGTTGGTGAAGTTGCACCTTCCGCCTCCGGAGATGAGGATTTTCTTGCCCACCTTCTCCGACCGCTCCAGGACGATCACGCGGCGGCCACGCTGGCCGGCAATCGCCGCGCAGAAGAGTCCGGCCGCGCCGCCTCCGAGCACAATGACGTCGTATCGCAAGTCTCATTGTCGCCGGGGAGACAGTCTGCGGATATTATTGAGGACATGAAGATCCGGATCGCAACTTTGGCCGTGACGCTCGGCGCCATTCCGCTCCTGGGCCAGCGCACGTCCATTTCCCTCAACGGCGAGTGGAAGATCGCGGACAGCATGGCCGCCGAGCCCGCTCCCACAACGTTCCCCGCGGCGGTCCCTGTTCCCGGACTCGTTCATCTGTCGAAACCAGCATTCCCCGATGTGGACCAGTTCGACTCCCGCGAGTTCATCGACGCCAGTATCCGGGAGAAGAAGATGCCGGAGGCGGCCCGGGTGGACCATGCCGGCAATACGCGGCAACAGCGCACCTACTTCTGGTACCGGCGAACGGTTTCCGTCCCAACGCGCGGTACGGTGGCGGTGCTGCGCGTCGGCAAGGCGCAGTTCGGCACGGCCGTCTGGGTCAACGGCGTCGCGGTTGGCGAACATCGCGGCTGTTTCAGCGCCGGGATCTTCGACGTGACGAAAGCCATTCGCTGGGAGGCCGCCAACGAGATTACAATCCGCATCGGCGCCCATCCGGCGGCGCTGCCCGTGTGGGCGCCCGCCGGCGCCGATTACGAGAAATACAAGTGGACGCCGGGCATCTATGACGACGTGACTCTCCACATCAGCGGCTTGCCGGTGATCGAGTCCGTTCAAACTGCGCCGCGTATCGATGCGTCCGAAGTCCTGATTGAAACGGCTGTACACAACCCGTCGGCCCAACCGGTGCGCTTTCAGCTCTCGCAGAAGGGCGGCTCACAATCGGCCGAATTGGCCCTCAGCCTTGCCGCCGGCGAACGCAGAACGTACCGGCAGACGGTGAAGATTCCGCAGGCGCGCCTGTGGACTCCCGAGGACCCTTTCCTGTACAGCATCGAAACCTCCACCGGCGGCGATTCGGTGAAGACACGCTTCGGCATGCGCGAGTTTCGATTCGATACCGCCACCAAACGCGCCTACCTGAACGGCAAGCTGTATTTCCTGCGCGGCTCGAACATCACGCTGCACCGGTTTTTCGAAGATCCGGAGTCGAAGGACCTTCCATGGCGCAGGGATTGGGTTCGCAAGCTGCTGGTTGACTACTCGAAACGGATGAATTGGAATTCCTACCGCTTCTGCATCGGACCGGTCCCGGATATGTGGTTCGATATAGCCGACGAAGCCGGCCTGCTGGTTCAGAATGAGTTCTTCATCTGGAACGGCCGCGAGCGCTTCCCTCCGTACCGGGCGCAAGAACTGATCACACAGTACAGCGAGTGGATGCGCGACAACTGGAACCACCCCAGCGTCGCCATTTGGGACGCCAGCAACGAAACCGCGGCGCCGGTTCTGCGCGACACGGTCATTCCGCAGGTCAGAAAGCTCGATCTCTCCAACCGTCCGTGGGAAAACGGCTACTCGACTCCCACGGGCCTCGACGACCCGGTGGAAGACCACCCTTACCTGTTTTCGGCGTTCTACTCGGGGCGCAGTTTCGACATGACGCAACTCGAGCGGATGACCGGCGCCAAGACGACCAACGCGGGGCACCCTTCCGGCCACGCGGTCATCGCCAACGAGTACGGCTGGCTTTGGATGAAGCGTGACGGCACGCCCACTCTCTTGACCGAGCGCGCCTACGAAAAGCTGCTCGGACCCAACTCCACTGCCAGCCAGCGCTGGGAACTCTACGCCTACTACCTTGCGGGTCTGACCGAGTTTTGGCGTGCGCACCGCAACTTTGCCGGTGTGCTGCACTTTACTTCGCTCACGTGCAGCTATCCGGGTGTCAAGACCGGGGACCATTTCCTCAACCTCGACACCCTGCGGGTCGAGCCGAACTTTGACGGCTGGGTGCGCGAGTCCTTCAAGCCGCTGGGTGTCTACATCAATTTCTGGCAGCCATCGCTTGCCGCGGGCAGCCGCCGCAATTACTCGATCATGATGGTCAACGACGAGGGCAAGCCGCTGTCAGGCACTCTCTCCCTGGCCTTCGAAAGAGACGGGACCGCCTCCACCCGCACTGAGACGCCGTTTCAGATGAACGCCTACGGGCAACACACGTGGGAGTTGTCTCTCGATACTCCGGCGCAGCCGGGCGCGTATCTGCTCAAGGCCGCGGCCGCGGCAACCGGAGAGCCCACCATCAGCAGGCGCAAGGTCGACGTCAGATGATATAACAGCGCGTGGAGGTCTCTTTTACCCATGGAATACGGCCAGCAACGCCGCGGATTTTTCAAACGCCTTCTCGCCGGCGCCGGGATTGCGAGCGCGGCGGCGCCATCCCTGGCGCAAGCGCAGAGCGCCACGGGCGGCGCCACAACAAATGCTTTCCTGCCGCGCTATGCGCGAGCGTTGAACTACAAGTCGCTGAAACAGTCCAGCTACGACGCCACCGGCGGCAATCGCGACTACTGGCCTATTAAGCCAGGCGCGGTCCAGGAGTTGTTCAACCAGCAGGGCGCCGGCGTGATCACGCACATCTGGTTCACCATTGCCGCGCAAAGCCCTCTGCATCTGAAGGAACTCATCCTGCGCGCATACTGGGACGGCAACAGCAAGCCGAGCATCGAGACGCCCGTCGGCGACTTCTTTGGCCTCAACCTGGGCGATTACGTGATTTATGAGAGCCAGTACTTGTCCTGTTCACCCGGCAAGTCGTTAAACTGCTACTTCGCCATGCCGTACCGGAACGGCGCGCGTATGACGGTGACCAACGAAGGCTCCCGGGACGTCGGCGCCTACTACTCGAACATCGATTTCATCAAGGTCGATTCACTTCCCGCCGACGCGATGTACTTTCACGCGCAGTACCGCCAGGCCGCGCCGCACCATGCGGTGGCCAAGAACCCTGACGGCTCGACGCCGGTGAACCCCAACGGCAAAGAGAACCACGTCTACTGCGAGGCGCGCGGCCGCGGACATCTGATGGGCGTCACCTTGGGCGTAATCCAGATCACCGAAGGCTGGATGGGTGAAGGTGACGACATGATCTTTGTGGACGACGAGACGAAACCTGTCATTGTCGGCACCGGTTCGGAGGACTACTTCCTCGGAAGCTGGAATTTCGGCGGACGCGAAGGCGCAAAGCAATTCTCGCATCACCAGTATGGCGCGCCGCTCATTCAGAGCCCCGAGCGCACGGGCGGCAGGTACTGCCTCTACCGCTTCCATGGCGACAACCCGGTCACGTTCACCCGCTACCTGCGCCACACCATGGAGCACGGCCACGGCAATGACCGGGGCGACAACTTCTACTCCTGCGGCTTCTGGTATCAGGACAAGCCGTACACGGATTTTCCGGCTTTGCCGCCTTTGTCCCAGCGGATTCCCGTCGTGAAGGCGTAGGAGAAGGATCTGCCAATGCCAATTACCGCGCTGGTTCTCTTTTCCGCGCTCGCCGCCGCCCAGACGGGCGGCGGCATTCCCGGCTTCAAACTCTGGAAAGCCTCACAACTCAAGTCCATGGGCGCCAGCATGAAGACCTCGGGACCGCTGAAGACCGCCGGCGAAAGCCTCGGCAGGTTCGGCCATTACTCCGTATCGATGAGCAAGCGCGAGGCCGACGGTGGAGCTGAGTTTCACCAGCAGGTCACGGACTTCTTCATGGTGGTGACCGGTGAAGCCACGCTGATTGTGGGCGGCAAGATCAAATCCCCGCACACCACCGAACCGGGCGAGATTCGTGGACCGTCCATCGAAGGCGGAGAGAGACACACAATCTCGCCGGGCGACGTCGTGCACATCCCGCCGGGCGTGCCTCATCAACTTCTGGCGCCCAAGGATTTCACCTACTTTGTGATCAAAGTCGATTCCAGGTAAGGCTTCAGGAGTCCTTCCAGAACAACTCGGCATCGGAACGGCGCACATAGTTGGCATCCAGCGCGGCAGGGTCCCGCAGTTCGGCCAGCAGACCCACCGCGCCGGCGATGGCGCGAGGCGCCTGCCGCACGGCGTGCCCATTTAACGCCGCGCCAAACCGTTCGAGTTCCGGCGAGATGATCTGCGCGCCCCGGGGCAGCGCGGCCAGCCACGCGTTGAGCGGACCCACGGTTTCCGGGTGGACCGGTTTCAATGCGGCGTCGTACAACGCCGCGTAGACCTCGCCCCGCCGCGCGTCCAGCAGCGGAGCGCGCTCGTTCCCATCGCCGAACCACGCCAAGGCTTTCAGATTGGAGACCGCCGCCGCCTTGACTCCGCAAGCCTCCGCCAGTCCTTTCGCGGCGGTGAGTCCTACCCGGACTCCAGTAAAGCTTCCCGGTCCCGACGCCGCGGCAAAGCCGCTGATGGTCCCGTACCCCCATCCTTGACGCTTGAGCAGCGCCTCGATTTGCGGAAAGAGGACGTGTCCAAACCCATCGGGAGAATGGAGCAGCGTCTCTTCGACAATGTGTGTGTCTTCGATTAAGGCCAGGCTGCCGAACTCCGCGGTTGTGTCAAGGGCCAGGATACGCCGGCTCATCGTTTGACCGGGACGACCCGATCCATCTGGTACAACTTCCCCAGCGCGTTCAAGCCGTAGATGCGGATGCTCACCACGCCGCTCGCCTGCCGCAGGATCGATGCCGGAACCTTGAACGACCCGCTGGGACCGCTTGCCAGCACGCGCATACCCAGGCCATCTCGTACGATTTCGCCTGTAAGGAGGTACCGCATCTGCCGCGTGCCTCTGGTCTCCCGCTTGAGTTTGATCGTGTAGTTTACCGGTTGCTCTACCGTGATTTCCGGCGGCAGTCCCTCGATGTCGTAAGGGAGCTTGTCCGGGTTCACTTCGATCACCTGAAGTTGATTCGGAGGCAGGTCGTCCCAGCCCCAGGCTTCGAACCGGTACGACTTAAGCATGCCCTCCTTCTTGCCGTCCCGCGACAGGTGCAGAATCCAGTCGTGCGTCTTATCGGGTGGTTCGCCAATGTAGTCGTCGCCCTTCCAGTCCTTCTTTTCTTTGGCCGCTACGCCCGTCGCTGGATCAATCCAATACACGTCGTAGCTGTGCTTTTCAACCGGCACATCGATTGGTCCGGGCTTCTCGATGTAGATCAGGTACTCGACGCCGGGCAACGCCAGCGCTCGGCAGCCGTCCACATTGAAATGTGGCTCCAGGTCCCACCACCGCGTGCGGCTCATGATATTGAACCAGGCGGTCATATACGTGGTTCCCGGGGAGTCCAGGTACTTTGCATCGGGCGCGAACTTGCCGCCGTACACGCCCGTGTTTCCGTAGGTGGGGTACTGGCCGTTCATCGTGGCATTCCACAACCGTTTGCGAAACGTCTCGGCATCGACATGGTGGGGCAGCGCTTTCCCCGCGCCAGAATCTTCGTATCCGAACTCCGCATTCACCTGCGGTCCCGGATACATCAAGTGCTCGATCGCGCCCAGGTTGTCGTCAGAGGACTGGTAGGTGATGTAGTTCATCCACGCGTCGCCCGCAAGTGAAGACGAGGTTGTGACCGCATGCGACGACCGCGGGTGGCCGTAAGGATCCAGTTTCTTCAGCGCCAGGCCGATCTCCCGCGCAAACGGCTTGCTGTCCTTGTATTCTTCGAACTCCTGCACCACCTGCCAGGTGACGTTCATCGCCGAGTAGTGCGCCACCAGAAAGCGCAGGTACCGTTCGCGCGCCTGCCAATCAGGAAACAGACCGGCCAGACGGTTGTTGTCATTTCCCAAGATCAAATCGGCGAGGATGCCTTTCTGGTTCAAGGCGACGACGCGCCGGTCCAATTCGCGAAAATACGCCGGGTCCGGCGACTCGCCGTCCGGAAACGCCGTCTTCTCGCCGCTGAGAACGAGCAGGCGCACGTGTGTGAACTTCTGCGCGGCGCGCGCCGCGGCGTACTTGTCGAAAAGCACGGCATCCATCGATGCGCACCGGTAGCAGGTGTCGCCCATCCAGAGGTGCGCCTTCAGGCTTTCGGTGTACTGCCAGTGGTGCAGGTTGGCTGGCTTGATGAAACCTGGAGATTCCGATGCGTTAGCCGTGAACGTGTGAGTCGTCCCGCTGAAATCACCGAAGTTCGCGGTAATGCGGTAGGTCCATTCGCCCACTTCATCGGGAGAAAAGCGAATCACAAACTGCCGTCCGCCGTCCCAAAAACCAGGCATGAGGAAAGTCTTCGCCTTCGGCGAGCGGAATTCGGCATGTACCTCCGCGGTCAGGTATGGCTTGGGATGCTGTGCCGCGGTCCCAGCCGGCATCTCGACGCGGATCTCGCAAAGCCCGTACGCCGGCGTCGGCGAACAGGGTTGCTGACCCAGGGCGGCGGCAGCCAGCGCGGCGGCCAATAACAGACGCACCATAACTTCAGTGTATCGGTCGCACTCGTCCGCGCCGTGCTCGCGGTATGCTCGAAATTTCATGCGGAGGCGAGCGTTTCTCAACACCGGGATGTTGACCGCGGCTGCTGATCCCTGGCGCGCGGTCATTCCGCCGGCGGAAACCGCCGCCTGGTGGCGCGCCGCCTACGAGGAGCGCGACATCACGCCGCCCATCGGCTCGGAGCAGCCCGGCGGATACGGCAAGGTGTTTCACAAGGCGTTGCATGACCCGTGCAAGGTGCGTGTGGCCGTATTCGACGGCGGAACCAAGCGTGTCGCCCTCGCCGGTGTGGACGCTCTCGCGGTTCCGCGCGAAGTTGTGGACGAAGCCCGAGCCCGGATTTCCAAACGTTGTGGAATCGGCGCTGAGGCCGTACTCATCAGCGCCTCGCACTCGCACTCTTCCGGTCCGGTCGGGATGGTTCAGCCAAGGGAATACGATGGGTCGCCGCGGTGGATTCAGGAGTTGGCGTACAAGAAATCGTCGCTGGCCGACCCCGCGTACCTCGAAACGGTCACCGAGCAAATCGCCGCCGCGGTGACTGCCGCCGATGCGGCCAAGCGCCCTATGGCATGCAGCTTTGGCGCGGGTCATGAGGACCGCGCCGCCTTCAACCGGCGCTTCCGCATGAAGAACGGGCAGACGTGGACTCATCCGGGGCAGGGCAATCCCGAAATGGGCGAGCCCGCCGGGCCAATCGATCCGGCCGTGGGTGTGATTGGTTCCTGGGACGAGACCGGGAAACTCGCCGGCTGCATCGTGAACTACGCTTGCCACGCCACCACCAACCCGCCGGGCATTTCCGCCAACTGGATCTACTATCTCGAGCAGACTCTGCGTGCGGCGTTCGGCCAATCCGCCGTCGTCGTGTTTCTGCAAGGCTTCTGCGGCGACGTGACACAGGTGGACAATCGCAGCCCCCACAAGAACCCGGCGGGAGAGGAGTGGGCGCGCATGGTGGGTGGTTGTGTTGGACTGGAGGCCGCCAAGGTGCTCCTGCTTGCCACTCCCGGAGTGTCGCACCCCATCGTTGCCCGCCACCAAATGCTGAAGTTCGCGCGCCGGAAGCCGTCTCCCGGACGCCTGGCTGCCGCGGCGGACTTGTTGAAGCAGCCGCCCGCGCCGGGACGCGAAACCGAGTGGATCTTTGCCAAAGAGACCGTCATGCTCGCCGAACAGGTCAAGAAGGCTCCGCTGCTGGAGGCCGAAGTTCAGGTCATCGGGCTGGGGCCCGTCTTGATTGCTTCGGCGCCGGGTGAGATGTTCTGCCAGTTGGGGCTCGATCTTCGCAAGCGCAGCCAGTTCCCGATCACATTTCCCGTGGAGCTGGCAAACGGCTGCGTGGGCTACGTGCCCACGGAAGAGGCGCTGGGTTCCGGCGGCGGCGGATACGAAACGCGAATGACCAGCTATTCCTCCATCGAGGCCGGCGCCGGCCGCCGGATGGTGGAAGCGGCTTTGCGTATGTCGGCTGGGTTCATTCCGGGAGAGGCGCCGCGGCGCGCGCCGGCCCCGCCCTTCAAAGCGCCCTGGTCCTACGGCAACGTGCCGCCCGAGACTGGGGTACCGTGAGGAAATGAAATGGCATCTACTGGCTCTCGCGTCGCTGTGGAGCGCCTGGGCCGCGCCGCCGATCCCGCAGAAAACGGCCGGACTCACCAGGACTGACGGTTTCATCCCTTTCTATTGGGATGAGGCGCAAGGCAAGCTCTGGCTGGAAATCGGGCGCTGGAAGCAGGATTTCCTTTACTACAGCTCTTTGCCCGCCGGAATCGGCTCCAACGACATCGGCATCGACCGCGGGCAGTTGGGGCCCCGGCACATTGTCCGCTTCGAGCGGACCGGCCCCAAGGTACTGCTCATTGAACGGAATCTCGGGTTTCGCGCCACCAGCAGCGACGCGGATGAACGCCGCGCCGTGAGCGAATCGTTCGCCGAATCCGTCGTGTGGGGATTCAAGGTGGAAGCCGAGGAAGGGACGCGCGTACTGGTCGATGCCACCGACTTCATCCTGCGAGATGCGCACGGCATCGGCGACGCACTTGCGCGTTCGCGGCAAGGCGCTTACCGCATCGACGCTTCACGTTCTTCGCTCTACCCGGAACGCACAAAGAACTTTCCCAAGAACACGGAGGCCGAAGCCGTCATTACCTTGACGGGTGGGCCCGCCGGCGGCTTTCTCCGTTCCGTCACGCCCAGCCCCGATGCCGTAACCGTGCGGATGCATCACTCGTTTGTCGAGTTGCCCGGCGCCGGTTATACGCCCCGCGAGTTCGACCCGCGCGGCGGCTTTTTCGGCATCTCTTACATGGACTACGCCGTGCCGGTGAACGAGTCCATTACCAGGCGCTACATTGCGCGGCACCGCCCGCCCAAGGACAAACCCATCACGTATTACCTGGACCGCGGCGCACCGGAACCGGTTCGTTCCGCGCTGCTCGAAGGCGCGCGATGGTGGTCGCAGGCATTTGCCGCCGCCGGATTCGCCGGTGGCTTCCGGGTCGAGTTGCTTCCTGAAGGCGCCGACCCGATGGATATCCGCTACAACATGATCCAGTGGGTGCATCGCGCGACCCGGGGTTGGTCGTATGGGTCCTCGGTGACCGATCCCCGGACCGGAGAGATTCTGAAAGGGCATGTGACCTTGGGGTCTCTCCGGGTTCGCCAGGATTTTCTGATTGCCGAGGCATTTCGCGCTCCTTATTCCCCCGGCGCCGGCACGGACCCGCAACTGATGGGGATGTCTCTCGACCGGCTTCGCCAACTGGCCGCGCACGAAGTGGGCCACACTCTCGGGCTCGGCCACAACTACATCGCCAGCACTCACGACCGTGCTTCGGTTATGGACTATCCGCACCCCTGGATCACGCTCGATGCCTCCGGCAAGCCGGATTTCTCCAACGCCTACGCCAAAGGAATCGGCGAATGGGACAACGTGGCGATCCGCTGGGGCTACGGTGACAATCCCGCGGGCGTGCTCGACGAAGCCCGCAAGCACGGCCTGATCTATCTCTCCGACCAGGACGGGCGGCCGGCGGGAAGCGCGCACCCGTTGGTGCACCTGTGGGACAGCGGCGCAAACGCCGTCGATGAGCTCAAGCGTTTCATGACCGTGCGCGCCAAGGCGCTGGAACAGTTTGGAGAAAACAACATCCGCCAGGGTGCGCCGATGGCGGCGCTTCAAGATGTGCTGGCGCCTCTTTACCTCAGCCACCGCTATCAGGTGGAAGCCGCCGTCAAGACCGTGGGCGGTGTGACGTACACGTATGCTCTCCGCGGCGACGGCCAGAAGCCGGTCGAAACGGTCCCGCCGGCCGGGCAGCGCCGGGCCCTGGACGAAGTTCTGGCCACGCTCAAGCCTGAAGTGCTGATGCTGCCGGAAAGACTGCTCGCGTTGATACCGCCGCGCCCGGCCGGATATCCGGGCACTCAGGAGCTATTCAAGTCGCGGACGGGACTCACGTTCGATGAACAAGTGCCGGTGGAATCCGCCGCCGGAATGGTTCTGGAACTGGTCTTCAACTCCGAGCGGGCCACACGCCTGCTTCAGCAGCACGCGCGCGACAACCGGCTTCCGGGACTCGATGAGGTGATCGATCGCGTGATGGCGGCAACCTGGAAAGCCCCGCCCCGCGCCGGCTACGCCGCGGCGGTTCAGAAGACCGTCAACTACGCCGCATTGACAAGGCTCATTGCGCTGGCGGCCAACGAGGCGGCGCCGCCTACCGTGCGTGCTGCCGCATCCGGCAAACTCGGAGAGCTCAAGGCCTGGCTCCAACCCGCCCGCAACGTGGACGCGAAGTTCGCCATCGATCTCATCGACTCCTGGAAACGGGATCCCAAGTCGGTGGTTCTGCCCAAGGTGTTGGAGGCGCCGCCTGGGATGCCCATTGGCATGGACCTCGCTTGCGAGTGGCAGTGACAGGCCTGTCCGCCGCGCCGCTGCTCCGCTTATCCGATTCTATATACCATCAAAACATGAGCACTCCACGACGTCAGTTTGTGAAGGCGGCGGCCGCCGCGGTCGCCACCTCGAGCTTCCCGATCCTGGGCGCCAATGATCGGGTTCAAGTGGGGATCGTCGGGCTGGGCGGCCGCGGCCTCAACCATGTCGATTACTACAACGCGATCGAAAACGCCCGCATTACCGCGGTGTGCGATGTCAACCAGGCCGCCCGCGAACGCGCGGTGACGCGCATCAGTCAGAAGAAAGGCTACAAGCCGGCCGAATACGTTGACATGCGAAAGCTGTTCGAGTCGAAGGATGTCGATGCCGTCTCGCTGCCTCTACCCAATCACTGGCATGCGCTGGCGACGATCTGGGCCTGCCAGGCGGGTAAGGACGTCTATGTCGAAAAGCCGGCCAGCCACAACATGTTTGAGAGCCGCCAAATGGTCGCCGCCGCGCGCAAGTACAAACGGATGGTTCAGGTTGGTTCCCAAAGCCGCTCGGTCGAGCACAAGATCAAAGCGGTTCAGATGCTGCGCGACGGTGCGATTGGACAGGTGTTCGGCGCCCGCGCCTTATGCTTCCGCCGGCGCTTTTCCATCGGCCACACACCGGACGAACCGGTCCCGGCGGGCGTCGATTGGGACAAGTTTCTTGGACCGGCCCAGATGAAACCTTACAGCCTGAATAAGTTCGAGTATAACTGGCACTGGTTCTGGGATACGGGCAACGGCGATATCGGCAATCAGGGCGTCCACGAGATGGACATCGCCCTGTGGGGGTTGGGGCGCAACGATTGGCCGAAGACGGTCATGAGCAGCGGCGGCAAGTTCATCTGGAAAGACGACCAGGAGACGCCGAACACGCAACAGGCCTCTTTCACCTGGGAAGACGGCAACATGACCTTCGACGTTCGCAACCTGCCCACGCCTCCCGAAGCCCTGGCGGCCATGACCGGGCCGAACTATGTCGGCAATATCTTCTTCGGCGACCTCGGCTTTTTGCTGCTGGACAGCCACGGCTATCAGGTCTACAAGAGCGCCGCGGGAAACTACGTCGGGGCGCGCGGCGCGGGCGCCGGTGGCCGCGAACACTACGAAAAGGTTGCCGAATTCAAGACGAATAATGACCAGGCGATCCCTCACATGCGGAATTTCCTGGAGTGCGTCAAATCACGGGACTACACCAAACTCACCGCCGAAATCGAAATCGGCGCGCACTCGGCTTCCTTTTGCCACATGGCGAACATCGCCTACCGCTTGGGACGTGTCTTGAAGGTCGATGCCAATGGCCGCTTTGCCGGCGACGATGAGGCCAACGCGATGCAGACGCGGAACTACCGCGCTCCCTACGTCGTGCCGGCCCAGGTGTAGGCTGGCGCCGCCCTCCGGGTTTGGCGGAAGCAGCGTCTTCCTGATCCATCCCCAAGGGCGGCCCCAGCAGCAGCTACCGGGGTTGGTGTTCAGTACGAGCCTGCCCAATAGAAGGCGTGGCCGTTGTGAACTTCGTTGTCGCGCACGAGCAGGCGGATTTTGCGAATGACGACCCCCTTGAACCAATAGCCGTAAGCCGCCCCCGTGAACAGACTGTTCGAGGACCAGATCTGCACCCAGGTGCCTTGGGAGGCGCGTTCCTCGACGCGCACCCGCTTTGGCGGTGAGCCGGGGTAGCCTTCGGGGAAGCATACGCAAACCGCCCCCGCCGAAGTCGAACCGAGGTTCACGTTGACGTTGCCTTTGTTCCAGATACCGGTTCCACTAACATGGTTCGCACCGAGGTTTCCAAGGGGTCCGACGCCTGAAAACATCCCCGAATAGTTGTTGAACCATGCCGTGAAGTAGTCGAACGTTTCCTGCGGTCCGTCGACGCAAGCCGCGCCGCCGAGCTGCCCCTTGACGCTCTGATTGGCCGCCATCGGCGCGACGGCCATCGACGACACATCGGGCAGCGGACGGCCACGCATCGCCGCTGGATTGCCGGCGTACCGGCGCTGGTGCTCGGCGATCAACGCGGCGGGTGCATGATTCCGATTGCCGCCCAGCGCCTCGTAAACCTCCAGGCCCGACAGGTCGTATTCGCCCACCAGGGTTTGCAGCAACTCCATCGCTCTTGGGCCCAAGCCAACGAATCCGATGTCGCCGCCCAGTTGCTCGACTAGAACCACCTGTCCTCCGCGAACGTTGAAAACCGCGATCTCCCGGCTTGGCGCAGTCTCCATGTCAAAAGCATCGGGCATCGCCGCCATCGAGACGGTTTGCGCGGTCACGGCGGAAATCGTCAGTGCCGCCAGCATGAGAATTTGTTTCGGTCTACGCATTGGGTTACCTCCTGCCAGTTCAGTGACGTTCGCACGCCAGGCGTTTCGTGCCGCCCTGCAAGATTCACTCGCCGGCGCGGGGTGGCCAGGGTCCGTGATAGTGTTCAAGGACGTAGGCGTCCGTGGATCTTGGACGTAGCCGACGGCTCCAGAAGGAAAGCATGGGACTCGCCGAATCGCAGGCTGACATTTTGCGCAGGGCGGAGCGCCGCAGCCGCCGGAATTTTCTGGCGCTGGCTGGGGCAGGCACGTTCGGGAGTGCTCACGCGCAAAAACCAACGGCGGCGGTCGATTCCGCGTGGCCTCAGATCGGCATCCTGCTCGCCACGACCTACACCACGGGGACGCTCGAAGCGCGTCTTGATGAGGCGAAGGCGCATGGTCTTGCGTGCGTGCAGGCGAGCATGGCATGCGCCGGTCTGCCCGACATGCCCGATACGATGCCTCCGGGACTGCCGGAGCGATTCCGCCGGGAAGCAGCGGCTCGCGGCATTAGCATCGGCAGCCTGCAGGGCACGTTCAACATGTGCCATCCGGATGCGGAACACCGCCGCGCGGGTTTGCGGAGGCTCCGGGTCCTGGCCGAGGCTTGCCCGCGTATGGGCACAGCCGCGATTCACATTTGCACGGGGACGCGCGACCCGAACAGCATGTGGAGGCGCCATCCGGACAACGCTTCTCCGGAGGCGTGGCGGGACATGTCCGCCTGCATTCGGGAGGCGGTGGAAATCGCACGGCAGTGTAAGGTGGTGCTGGCCTTCGAGCCCGAAGTGAACAACGTCGTGAATTCTGCCCGGAAGGCTCGGCAGCTACTGGATGAGACCGGCTCTCCTCACCTGAAAGTCACCATCGACCCCGCGAATCTCTTCCCCGCGGGAGCACTGCCGCGCATGAAGGAGATCCTCGAAGAGGCCTTCGCTCTCTTGGGCAGAGACATTGTGCTGGCGCATGCGAAGGATCTCGACCACGACGGGGACGCCGGGCACAAGGCCGCGGGCGAGGGAGTGCTCGACTACGAACTGTACCTGCGCCTGTTGCGCGCCAACCGCTTCCACGGGCCGCTGCTGTTGCACGGGTTGACCAGAGAGCAGGTGCCGGGCTGCCTGGCCTTTCTTCGCGCGAAGCTGGCACGCGTGGCGGGTTAGTTTCCCTCGGCTGGCTGGAAGCGCGGGCGTGCGGACGCCGCGGCCATCCCGAGGAGATGTGGATCTTCTCCAAGAAAAAGTCTCTTCTCTACAGGAGCCGGCCAGAACTGACGATCAGCCTGATAGAAGGGACTTAAGATCTTGGTGAATCGCCGCCCCAGGCCGCGTAAGAGCCAGGCCCCTCAAGACTAGTCTTCGAAAGGGTGTGTTGTTCCAGTGAAACAGGCTATTGCGATTGTCTTGGCCATTCTCGTTCCATCGTGCGCCAGTGCCGCCGACGCCGGCCACAAGATTGAGTACGACGGCGGTTCAGTCGAGGGGTTGAAGGCCGGCGCCAGCTTGCGGCTCTACATCTCGCAGGACAGGATCCGCTTCGTGAAGGACAAGGAAGAAGTGGTGATATTCCCGGCTCAAGCACTCACCGAGATCAGCTATGGACAAGACGTTCATCGGAGAGTTGGAGCCGCGATCGGTATTGGCATCGTCACGTTTGGCATCGGTGCGCTTATGGCGTTGACGAAGTCGAAGAAGCACTTCATCGGGGTGACTTGGGATGACGGCGGCAAGAAGGGCGGCCTCGCATTTCAAGCCGACAAGAGTGACTACCGGGGAATCCTGACTGGACTCGAAGGTGTTTCCGGGAAAAAGACCGTGAACACCGACGCAATGGGCGTCAAGAACTGAGGAACTTCCGGCGCTGGATTGCCGTTCACCCCCAATAGCTGCGGTCCAGGCTGCGGTACTGCACCGCCTCGGCGATGTGCTTGGCGGCAATGGCTTCCAGGCCGTGCAGGTCGGCGATCGTGCGCGCCACTTTCAGGATTCGATCGTGACCGCGAGCCGAGAGTCCCATGCGGCGGATCGCCATTTCGAGCGTCCGCTCACTGGCGTCGTCCAGTTGGCACACACGCCGGAGGTCGCGGCTGGCGATGTGCGCATTGTAGGAGCCGCGCTGCGCCTGCACCTGCCGGGCGCGCATGACCCGCTCGCGCATTTCCGCCGAACTCGCACCGTTCTCCTTGGCCCGCAGTTCCTGAATCGGCACCGCCGGAACTTCAATATGCAGGTCGATCCGGTCGAGCAGCGGCCCGCTGATCTTGCCGAGGTAGCGCTGGATGATCCCGCCCGTGCAGCGGCACTCCCGGGTCGCATCCCCATGAAACCCGCACGGGCACGGATTCATGGCGGCGACAAGCATGAAGCGTGAAGGGAAGCTCAGGCTCATGTTCGACCGGGCAATGGTGACCGAGCCTTCTTCGAGCGGCTGGCGAAGGACTTCCAGGACGTTGCGCGGAAACTCGGGCAGTTCGTCGAGAAAGAGCACGCCGTTGTGAGCCAGCGACGCTTCGCCGGGGCGAGGCGAGCCGGCCCCGCCGCCAATCATGCCCGCGTCGGAAACCGTATGATGCGGCGAGCGGAACGGCCGTATCTGGAGTAACCCGGCATCCTTCGGCAGCACTCCGGCCACGCTGTGGATCTTGGTTGTCTCCAGCGCTTCATCAAAGGTCAGCGGCGGAAGGATGCTGGGCAGGCGGCGCGCCAGCATCGTCTTGCCCGATCCCGGCGGTCCCACCATCAGCAGATTATGCCCGCCTGCCGCGGCGACTTCCAACGCCCGTTTGACGATTGTCTGGCCCTTCACGTCCGCGTAATCGAGGTCACTCTTGCCCGCGTCGCCCGCCGCCCGGGCTCCGGCGGGTTGCGGAGCAAAGCGCTCCGGGTTGGTGAGCAGCCCGACCGCCTCGCTCAGGTGCGTGATGCCAAAAACACTCACACCTTCCACCACGGCAGCCTCGGCGGCATTCTCGCGCGGCACAATCAGGCTGGGAATCCCCAGCTTTCGCGCGCACGCCGCCACCGGCAGAACTCCCCGAACCGCGCGAACGCTGCCGTCCAGCGATAGCTCGCCAACCAGCATGTGCCGGTCGCTGGCGCGCACCGTCCCCATGGCGCCGAGGATGCCCATGGCCATCGGCAAATCGAAGCCGGCGCCCTCCTTGCGCACATTCGCCGGCGCCAGGTTTATCGTGACTGACTTGGACGGGTAGCCAAACCCTGAATTGATCAACGCCGACTTGATTCGCTCCCGGCTCTCCCGTACCGCCGTATCCGGCATCCCTACGGTCACGAAATCACGGGCGCTCCCGGACGGGTACATGTCCACTTCCACATCAATCGGAAGGGCTTCAATGCCAAAGATGGCTGCGCTTCGGGTGCGAAACAACGGCATAGACGTGGGATGACCAACAAGAGGTAGTGCTGTGCGGCGCAGATTTCTCGCACGCGTTTAGCGGCTGCCCCAAACGGATCCACGCCCCGGTAGAGATTAGAATGGCAGGGGCATCCCCGCGTTCCACGGGATGAACCGCTTGGAGTCATCGGATGATTTGGTTTGTACAGGTACTGTTCCTCGTCCTCTTCTCGTCGCTTGCCCTCTCCGCCGCGGAATTCTCCGTCGCCAGATATGGCGCGGTGGGCGATGGCAAGACGCTGGCCACGGCGGCAATTCAACGGGCGATTGACGCCGCCGCCGCCCGCAACGGAGCCGTTGTCTTTCCCAAAGGCATCTATTTCAGCGGCGCGCTCTTCCTCAAGTCCGGCGTTGAGTTCCGAATCGATGAAGGGGTGGAACTCCACGCCGTCGAGGACGATTCGGCCTATCCCGAGATGCCCTCAAGGATTGGCGGCATCGAAATGGTTTGGCCCGCCGCGCTCATCAACG
>JADZCI010000110.1 GCA_020851655.1 Bryobacterales bacterium | reverse complement strand
TCCTGCGGCTCGCAACACACAAGCTGTCGCTCCAGTCCGACGAAGACGCCGCCTCGGAAAAGATGGAAGCGCTGTTCCGGACCGGCGGGCTGGCCGTGCCGGCCATCAACGACGTTCTCAAAGAAGCCGGAGTGGATGCGGCGCGTGCGCGGACCCTGCTGCAGATTCTGCTGCGCCGGGGCAGCCTCGTCAGGGTGAGCGCGGATCTGATCTTTCACTCGACGGCGATTACACGGCTGAAAGAAGTTCTGGCGGCGCGGAGGGGGCAGCGCTTCGGCGTGGCCGAGTTCAAACAGTGGACCGGCGTCTCGCGCAAGTACGCGATTCCGCTGCTCGAGTACCTGGACCGCGAGCGGCTCACCCGGCGGGAAGGCGATCAGCGGCTGGTTCTGTGAGCGCGCTTAGAAGGCGTAACGCCGAACTCTTGGCGTGTGCGCCGGTTTCGCCCGGCGGCCCGGTACAGCTTGGGCAGCCGTCGCCGCACGGGCATTGCGAGATGAGCGAACAGGCCCCGCGCAGCAGAGCACTGGTGCGCTCAAACAGAGGCGTGCTTTGCCCGATGCCGCCGGGGTAGTTGTCATAGAGGTGCAGGTTCGGCTCAAAACCCGTCACGGGTCCGCCGGTCTGCTCGGTCAGCGCCACACCGAAATCGCGAGGGTCGCTCATCAGCAACAATGACGCCACGGTTCGGAGAGCGTTGCCCAACCCGGTGAGCGCGTTCAGACGTTCCGCCGGTCCAAGCTCGGGAAATTGATCCAGGAACGCGGGCGGGAAGTGCAGCCAGAACGACGTGGTGTGCATCTCCTGTTCGGGAAGCGACAGTTGTCCGGCGCCGACATTTTCGAGGGTATAGAACTTGATCTTCTTGAAACCGACGATCTGGCGATTGACGCGAACCTCACCGTATGCCGCACGGGCCAGCCGCAGTGGCTGGGACTCGAACTCCTCCAGGATTTTGACTTGGGTGTAGTCAATGGCATCGGTGAAGTAGTCGCACTCGACCTGCCGGACGTAGGCTTTGCGCCCGGTATAGTCGAAGCGCTCAACTTGAAATTGCCGTGCTTCGTGCAGGTAGATGGCTTTTTCGTGGAGTTCGGTCAGCGCGGCGGGAAACGCGACCTCGGCGATCACCTTCTCGTCGTGCGTGATGTCGATGACGACGAAGTTGTCGCTGGTGACCGACCGCAGGCTGATGGCGTCGGCCGGGTAGGTGTCCGAAGTCCAATGCCATGAGGATCCGGAGTGGTGGAGCAGGCCCATCTCTTCCAGGTGCTTGCAGAAGTCGAGCGTGTCGTGGCCGCCAAACCGCGCCGCGTCCTGGATGGGCAGTTCAAAGGCGGCGCACTTGATGTGGTTGATCAGGATTTCGAGGTTGTCGGGGTTGATCTGAGCCGCTTCCGGCGCCGCCTCAAAGAAGTACTCCGGATGCTCGACGATGTACTGGTCGAGGGGCGCGCTGGAGGCGACCAACAGCGCGAGTGATGGTCCCAGGCGGCGTCCCGCCCTCCCGGCGCGCTGCCAGGTGGAAGCAATGGTTCCGGGGTAACCCGCCATGACCACGCAGTCGAGGGATCCGACGTCGATGCCGAGTTCCAGGGCGTTGGTGGCGACCACTGCCCGGATGAAGCCTTCGCGCAGACCTTTTTCGATCTCGCGGCGCTCGCGCGGCAGGTAGCCTCCGCGGTAGCCGCGGACCGACCCGGCGGGCGCCGGCGGCTTCTCACAAGCGTCCTTGAGGTAGGTGACCAGCACCTCGGTCGCCAGCCGGTTGTTGGCGAACACCAGAGTCTGTTCGCCGCGCTGGATGAGTTCCACCGCCAGGCGGCGGGTTTCGTTCAGGTAGCTCCGGCGGATCCCGAGTTGGCGGTTGACTACCGGCGGATTGTAGAAAACGACATACTTCTCCCCGCTGGGCGCGCCGTTGCGATGAATGTGATGAAAGGGCTGTCCGGTCAGACGCTCGGCCAGTTCACGAGGGTTGGAAATGGTCGCCGAAGAGCAGATGAACCGCGGCTTGGACTTGTAGAACTCGCAGATGCGGGCGAGCCGCCGGAGCAGGTTTGCCAGGTGGCTGCCATAGACCCCGCGGTAGAAGTGCAGTTCATCAATGACAATGAACCGCAGGTTCTCGAATACCTTGGCCCACTTGGTGTGATGCGGCAGAATCCCGGCATGCAGCATGTCGGGATTGGTGAGCACGACGTTGGCACGCTCGCGAATCTGTTTGCGCGCATCCCGCGGAGTATCGCCATCGTAAGTGAACGCACGGATGCCCGAACCCATGGCTTCGACGATCGAGTGGAACTCGTGTAGCTGATCTTCAGCCAGCGCTTTCGTCGGGAACAGGTAAAGCGCGCGGGCTTCGGGTTCGGCGATGAGATGGTTGAGGACCGGAAGGTTGTAGCAGAGTGTCTTCCCGCTGGCGGTCGGCGTGACGACAACAATGTTGTTTCCGTGATGAATGTGATGAAAAGCCTCCGCCTGGTGGCAGTAGAGCTGTTCGACACCGCGCGCCTTCAGGACGCCGCCAAGAGCGGGCGCGAGTTCTGAAGGAAGGTCTTCAAAGATGCCGGGTTTGGCAGGTTCGTGCCGGATGGCGCGTATCGGGGAATCGGGCTCGCGCATCCAGGCTGTGAGCCTGGCGAGAGCCGCTTCGAGGCCGGTCGAAGGCCGCAGACTGAGTCCGGGTGAAGACTCCGGAGGGAAATCGAGGGAGAGATTTTCCATTCGCCTTTTCTTTGCTCGACACCAGGGTACATTGAAGGCGGATCGCAGAGCAAGGCTGTTGAAGAGGAGGAGGGACGGACCAGAATTACGCGCTGGCTCGCGAAGACTTTTCGTTGCGCACGAATTCGTGGCGCTCGAGTGAGATTTCCGCGCTGGCTTCCTCCGCATTGAGACGGAGGATCTTGCCCAAGCAACGCAGGACGACCGGCTGGCCGCCCTGCGCCGGGGGCATTGAAATCAGATACTCGACTGACTGGCCCACTTGACCGGGAAACTGGCTGGAGATGAGTAGAATTCCGACTGAGCTAAGATGGCGGGTTTCTCCTCGGAGCGAAAGTCTCTTAGAACCGAGGCGGATGACCTCCACGGGAAGGGTTAGGTCGAAGCTTCTGGGAGGCCGCTGTTCTCTCACTCCTCTCCATCTAAAGGCCTAGGCTTGGTCACGGTCAACGACTCGAAGGACCATAAGGTCCTAGTACGAGGTGGGCCAGGACACCTCCGGACATTTTCTGCGATTCACTTCCTCCATGTGGACGATCCGGATGACCTGACAGCCATCGACGTCAGCCCGACGATAACGAATTCGGACCTGAATCTCCTCCTGCCGACGGGAGGACCAATACCGAGCAAGTTTTTCTACGTGCCCGGCAAGACTCGGGGGAGCCATGCCGAGTCCAGAATGAAGCAAAGGTTCCTTAACTTTAGGGGGTCGAACAACCAAGTTCTTGAAAACAAGCCGAATATTGTCACGGATTCTTATTGATGAATAAGGTCTTCATGTCTCAAATGCTAGACTGGGATTTCCCTTGTCAAAGCTTCTGGAAGTTTCCGCGGGGGCCGGCCTGGTAGTTCTTGGCATTGCCGGACTAATCCTGCCGGTTATGCCCGGATGGGTGTTCCTGATTCCCGGGCTGATGATTCTGAGCCGGCATTTCCGTTGGGCCAAGGGGATGTTGGAGTGGGCCAAGAAGACTTCGAAAGAGGCCCGGAGCAGGTTCGACGATTTGTCAGGCAGGGATCATAAGCAGTCCAAGCAGGGAAAGTAGGGATGCTCGACCGGATCTCGGTGCATGGAGCACGCATGCACAACCTGAAGAACATTGATGTCGAGATACCGCGCAACACATTCACCGTCATCACGGGTTTGAGCGGCTCGGGCAAGTCGTCGCTCGCCTTCGACACCATTTACGCCGAGGGGCAGCGGCGGTATGTAGAAACGCTGTCGCCGTACGCGCGGCAGTTTCTCGACCAGATGGAGCGTCCCGAGGTGGACTCCATCGACGGCTTGAGCCCGGCCATCTCCATTGAGCAGAAGACGACCAACCGGAGCCCGCGGTCCACAGTCGGCACGATTACGGAAATCTACGACTACCTGCGGCTGTTGTGGTCCTCGATTGGCCAGCCGCATTGTCCGAATTGCGGCACACCGATCATGCCGCAATCCGCCGATCAGATTCTCCAGCAGATCCTGTCGCTCAAGACGGAGGAGCGGATCATGATCCTGGCGCCGGTGGCGCGCGGACGCAAGGGCGAATACAAGAAAGAACTCGAAAAGTTCGCCAGGCAAGGCTTTGTGCGCGCCAGAATCGACGGGGTCTTGCGGTCGCTCGATGAGGAAATCGTGCTCGACAAGCGCAAGAACCATACCATTGAAGTCGTCGTGGACCGGCTGCTCTTGCGCGAGGGCGTGGGCAAACGGCTAGAGTCCTCGATTCAGACCGCGACCAAGCTGGCCAACGGGCTGGTGACGGTGGCTGTGGTCAACGGCGAGGAGAAGTTGTACTCGCAGAAGGCAGCTTGTCCGAACTGTGGCGAGAGCGTTCCCGAGTTGGAGCCCCGTTCATTTTCCTTCAACAGCCCTTACGGGGCGTGCGAGGTTTGTCATGGTCTGGGGAGCCGGTGGAGTTTCGATCCCGCGAAGGTGATCGCCGACCCGGCTAAACCGCTGCTGGACGGGGGCCTCGGGCCGGGCGCCTCTTCCGCGCTGATGCAACAGGCCCTGAGCGATGTGGCGCGGCGCCAGCGTATCCCTGTCGAGAAGCCGTTTGAGGAACTGTCCAAGAAGCACCAGGACATCCTGGTCGAGGGGGCGAAGGATTTCCCTGGGATTCTCAAGCTCTTGAACCGGAGCTACGAGGATGGCTCGGAAGCCTACCGCGAGTACCTGATGGATTACATGTCGGCGGTGGAGTGCGACGCCTGCCACGGCAAGCGCCTGCGGCCGGCGAGCCTCGCCGTCCGTCTCAAGGGGATCACCATCGCCGACTTCACCGGGATGCCGGTGGTGCGCGCCAAGCAGACCGCCGATGGCTGGGAGTTGAACGAGCGGGAATCGCAGATTGCCGCGCGGCTGGTGGACGAGGTCCGGAGCCGCCTCGATTTTCTGATCTCGGTCGGGCTGGATTACCTGAGCCTAAACCGGTCGGCGGCGACCCTGTCTGGAGGCGAAGCGCAGCGCATACGGCTGGCGACGCAGATTGGCTCCAAGTTGCGGGGCGTCCTCTATGTCCTGGACGAACCTTCAATCGGTCTCCATCCCCGCGACAACGACCGGCTGCTGGACACGCTGAAGAAACTCCGGGACCTGGGCAACACCGTGCTGGTGGTGGAACACGATGCGGAGACCATTGACCGCGCCGACCACGTGATTGACCTGGGGCCTGGGGCGGGGCGTTTGGGCGGGCAACTCGTGGCCAGCGGTACGCCCGGGCAGATTCGAGCGAACACGGATTCGCTCACCGGGCAGTACCTTTCGGGGCGGCGCGAGGTATCCAAACCGCCCTGCCGGAGGGCCGGCAAGGGGCAGCGGCTGGTGATTCGAGGCGCGCGCGAGCACAACCTCAAGGACATCGACGTCGAGATCCCTCTGGGTTTGCTGGTCGTGGTGACGGGCGTCAGCGGCAGCGGCAAGTCCACGCTCGTCCACGACCTGCTGTATCGCACGCTGGCGCGGGAGATCTACGGCTCGCGCGCCATGCCGGGCGCGCTCGACCGGATTGAGGGCCTTGAGCACATCGACAAGGTCGTTGAAATCGACCAGGCGCCCATTGGACGCTCGCCGCGCAGCAATCCGGCGACCTACACGGGCGTCTTCACGCCGATTCGCGAGATCTACTCGATGCTGCCCGAAGCCAGGGAGCGCGGCTACAAGCCTGGCCGTTTCAGCTTCAACGTTAAAGGCGGGCGCTGCGAAGCCTGCCAGGGCGACGGGTTGCGCCGCATCGAAATGAACTTCCTGCCGGACGTGTTTGTGCCGTGCGACGTGTGCCGGGGCAAGCGCTACAACTCCGAAACGTTGCGCGTGAAGTACAACGGCGTCTCGATTGCGTCGCTGCTGGAAACCACGGTGGAGGACGCGCTGGTATTGCTCGGCAATATTCCGCAAATCAAGGCGAAGCTGCAAACGCTCGCCGATGTCGGGCTGGGGTATCTCCACCTGGGGCAATCCTCGACCACGTTGTCGGGCGGTGAGGCGCAGCGCATCAAGCTGGCGCGGGAACTGAGCCGGCGGCAGACCGGGCGGACTATGTATATCCTGGATGAGCCGACTACCGGTCTGCACTTCGAGGACGTCAGGAAACTTCTCGACGTGCTGAACCAGCTTGTGGATCTCGGAAACACAGTGCTGGTCATTGAGCATCAGCTCGACGTCATCAAGGCGGCCGACTGGGTGATCGATTTGGGACCGGAAGGCGGTGAGCGTGGAGGGCAGGTGGTGGTGGCCGGTCCGCCGGAGCAGGTCGTCCGGAGCCGGCGCAGCCACACCGCCCGGGCCCTGGAGAAGGTATTGTGAGCCGCTATAAACAGCAGCCCCTCTCGTTCGAGGGACTGTCGACGATCCCCATCGAAGCCCGAGGCGGCAAGGTGAGAATTGAACATTTTGCCGATCCTCACATAAAGGGAACCGGATTGACGTCGTGGCTGGAACACCTGCCGCGGATCCTGGCCGCCGACTCGCTGCGCGCCACCGCCGCGGCTTTGCGGCAGGCCCGGTCGAAGCAAAAGGCCATTCTCTGGGGTCTGGGCGGGCATGTCATCAAGTGCGGGCTGGCGCCGGTGCTGGCGGACCTGATGGACCGCGGATTCGCGACCGCGTTCGCCATGAACGGAGCGGCGTCCATCCACGATTTCGAGATCGGCATCGCGGGCGCCACCAGCGAAGACGTCGAAGCCGTACTGCCTGATGGCCGCTTCGGAACCGCCGAGGAAACCGGCCGCGAAATGAACCTGGCCATTTCCGCCGGGCTCAAGGACGGGCTCGGCATGGGCGAGGCGCTGGGGCGGAGCCTGGAGCCGATCGTCAAGTACCCCGAACACTGTCTGCTTTCGCGGGCTTACCGGCGTGGAGTTCCCGTGTGCGTCCATGTCGCCATCGGGACCGACACGCCGCACACCCATCCGCTGGCGGACGGCGGCGCCATCGGCGAGACGGCATACCAGGACTTCCGTCTGTTCTCTTCACTCGTGCGGGGCTTGGATGGCGGAGGCGTGTACGTGAACGCCGGTTCGGCGGTGGTGCTGCCCGAGGTTTTCCTGAAGGCTGTGTCGGTGGTGCGAAACCTGGGCTACCCGCTGGGCAATTTTACGACCGTGAACCTGGATTTCCTGCAGCATTACCGGCCCAAGGTGAATGTGGTGGAGCGCCCGCACGCCGGCAGCGGCGGGATGGGCTATTCCATTACCGGCCATCACGAGATCATGATTCCCCTGCTGGCGGCCATCCTGGTTGAAGCCGAATGACGCCCGCGGTCCGAGAAAGGGAAGCTCCCTTCTGGAGCTGGCTGGACGCCCTGCTGTTTCTGGGACCCGTACTGCTGCTCTTCGCCGTTCCGTATGCGGTGAGGCGCGCCAACGCGCCCCTGCCGAAGCCGACGCTGGAGGCGCTCGTGCTGGAGTTTGCCGTGTTCGGGGTGTGGTTTCTGGTGCTGGGCGTGTACTTCAAGATGCGGTACGGCGAGCCGCTGTTCCGGTCCCTTGGCTGGCGTCTGGGCTGGCCGAAACGGGCGAGCAGCGTGTGGCTTGGCCCGGCGATGGCGGTGGTCTTGGGTGTAGGCGGCAAGCTGATCGGGGCGCCGGAGATGGACCCGCTGGGCAACGTGATTACCGGCGTCCTGTCGGCGGCTATCACCGGAGTCTTTGCCGTGCTGATCGGTCCCGCTGTCGAGGAGTTGATCTTCCGGGGCTTTCTGCTGCCGCTTTTCGTGCGCTCGTTTGGAACCGCCCCCGGAATTGTACTGGCGGCCGCGCCGTTTGCGCTCATGCATGGACCACAGTATGAGTGGGCCTGGCAGTACCTGGCCTTGCTTCTGGCCGCGTCGGTGGTCTTCGGTTGGGTTCGAGTCAAGACAGGCTCGACTGCGGCCTCCACGCTGGTGCATGCGGGCTACAACCTGGTGTTCTTTATTGTTTATCTGACACAACGAAAGGATCTGTTTTCCTAGATGGTGGAGACGATTGAATGGCGCGACGGCACGGTCGTGATGATCGATCAGACCGTGCTGCCGCGCGAAGAAAAGTACGTGGTTTGCCGCAATTATGAGGAAGTAGCCGCCGCCATCAAGTCGATGGTGATTCGCGGCGCGCCGGCGATCGGCGTCGCGGCGGCCATGGGTGTCGCCCTCGGGGTCTCGCACTCCGGGGCCGAGCGGTTGGATGAGCAGTTTGACACCATCTGCGACACGCTTGCCAAGACCCGCCCGACCGCCGTCAACTTGTTCTGGGCGATTGACCGCATGAAGAAGCTTTACTCCCGCCTGCGCGGCCGGCCGGTGGAGGAGATCCGGAAGGCGCTGATCGAGGAAGCCGGACAGATCCGTTTGGAGGACATCGCCATCAACCGCGCCATTGGAGCCCACGGCGCGAGCCTCGTGCCGGACGGCAAGACGGTTCTGACGCACTGCAACGCGGGCGCGCTGGCGACGGCGGGCTACGGAACCGCACTGGGCGTCATCCGGGCCGCGGTCGAAGCGGGAAAGAAGATCGACGTTTTCGCCGATGAAACCCGGCCGTTTCTTCAAGGAGCGCGCCTGACCGTGTGGGAGTTGCAGCAGGACGGCATTCCAGCCAAGCTGATCACCGACAACATGGCCGGGCACTTTCTCAAGAGCGGGCGGATTGGCTGCGTCGTGGTGGGCGCGGACCGGATTGCGCGCAACGGCGACGTCGCAAACAAAGTCGGAACGTATGGCGTGGCCGTGCTGGCCAAGGAGAATGGCGTGCCGTTCTACGTGGCCGCGCCGGTTTCCACGCTCGACCTGACGCTGCCGGACGGGCAGCAGATTCCCATCGAGGAACGCCCGGCCGCGGAGGTTACGCACGTTTTTGGGGTCGCCATCGCGCCGGCGGGAACGGAAGTCGAAAACCCCGCGTTCGATGTCACCCCGAACCGCTATGTCACGGCAATTATTACTGAGAAAGGAATAGCCCAAGCGCCCTACGAGGAATCGTTGACCGCGCTGGCTACCATGAAATGATGAAGATTCTCGCGGCCTTGCTGCTCCTGCCGGTGCTGGCGCCGGGCGGAACCCTGTCCAACCGGCGCGCGCCCAGTTTCGCGCTGCCCGACTCCAAGCTCGTCTATCACGACATCCTCGATTACCGGGGCAAGGTCCTGATTCTCGAGTTTATGCAGACCACCTGCCCGCATTGCGTCAAATTCTCGGCAACGCTCGAGAAGGTCAAGGCGAAATACGGCGACAAAGTGGCCATCGTATCGATATCCACTCCGCCGGATACGACGGCAATGATGGAGCAGTATGCCGCGAAAAACAAAGTCACGGCGACGATGCTGTTCGATTACGGCCTCACCACCGCCGCGTACTTGAAAGTCACGCCCAAGAACCCGACGGTGAACTTTCCCCATGTGTTCGTCATCGATGGCAAAGGCATGATTCGCGACGATTACGCCTATTCCGAGGCCACGCTGCCTATCTTTGAGGGGACGGGTCTGTTTGCGGTGATTGACAAGCTGTTAGCAGGCAAGTAAGCCACAAACAGCGGCGGCCCGAGTCCCGTGGCTTGTGTATAATTAAAAGTGGCGAAGGGATTGAGTGGGCGAAAGCCCACTTTTTTATTGGTCTACCGTCTCAGGCAATGGCGAACGCGAACTTGATGGAGAAAATCACGGCGATCGTCCGTCGCGCTTGTGAGCGCGAAGGGATCGAAGTGTGGGACATCGAGTTTGCCGGCGGGGGCAAGAGCCGCGTGCTGCGGATCTATATCGACAAGCCGGGCGGGGTCAGCCATGCTGACTGCGAACTGGTATCTCAACAAGTTGGAACAGTTCTGGACGTCGAAGACGTTATCCCCGGCGCACGGTACCATCTGGAAGTCAGTTCGCCCGGACTGGAGCGGAAGCTTCGCGGCGCCGCCGACTTTGTCCGGTTTGCGGGCCAAAAAGCCAGGATCGTTCTCAAGGACCCGGTGGAGAATCAGCGGCGCTGGGAAGGATCGTTAGGACCGTGCGCGGAGGGGGTTCTCACCCTGGAAGCGGCTTCCGGCAAGATACTGCATTTGCCGGTCGAGCAAATCGAAAAAGCAAATCTGAAATTCGAGTGGTAGGCGGTTCCCGCGCGAGACAGCGAGGAACAGGAATAGGAGAGCGATTCGTTTGGCATCGATTTATCAATCCATCGAGATCCTCAGCAAAGAGAAGGGCATCGATCCGCAGGTGCTGGCCGATGCCGTAAAGGATGCCATGCTGGTGGCGGCGCGAAAGCAGTTTCGCGGCGATGAGGATCTTTCTGTCGATTTCGATCCGAAGACCGGCGCGCTGATGCTGTTCGCGATCAAGATCGTCGCCGACCCGGTCAACGATCCGGTGCGTGAAATCAGCCTCAACGAGGCGGTGAAACTGGATCCACAGGCGCAGGTGGGCGTCATGGTGCGGATTCCCAAGTCGACGGACGCTTTGGGGCGCATCTCGGCGCAGACCGCCAAGCAGGTCATTCTGCAAAAGGTCCGCGAGGCGGAACGCGACAACATCTATTCGGAGTTTTCCGGACGTGTCGGCGAATTGGTTAACTGCACCGTCAAACGCATCGAAGGCCAGGACCTGGTTGTCGACCTGGGCAAGACGGAAGCCCGGCTACCCAAGAAAGAACAGTCGCGGCTGGAGAGCTTCACGATTGGAGAGCGGATCCGCTGCGTCATCAAGACGGTAGACAAGGCGGGCAAGAATGCCGGTGTCCTGGTATCGCGCGCGGCGGCCGAGTTCGTGATGCGGCTGTTTGAACAGGAAGTTCCGGAGATCTACGACAACACAGTGACGATCAAGGGCTGCGCCCGGGAGGCGGGTGAGCGCACCAAGATCGCCGTCCAGAGCCGCGACCGCGACGTGGACTGTGTGGGCGCCTGCGTGGGCATGAAGGGCATGCGCGTGCAGTCCATCATCCGCGAACTGCGGGGCGAAAAGATCGACATTATCGAGTATTCCGACGAGCCGGTGGTGTTTGCAACGCATGCGCTGAGCCCGGCCAAGATCTCACGAGTTTCGATTCTCGATTCCAACGAAAAGCACATGGAAGTGATTGTCGAAGACTCGCAGCTTTCGCTGGCCATCGGGAAGAAGGGCCAGAATGTCCGCCTTGCCGCCAAGCTGATGGGCTGGCGCGTCGATATCAAGACCGAGGAAGAGAAGCGGCAGGAAGTGGAAGCGGCGATGGCTTCCCTGGCTGCTGGAACTCCGATTTCGGTGCTTTCCGAGCACGGCCTTCCCGAACCGGCGATCGAGAAACTGCTCGGTGGAGGAGTCACGACCATCGAGCGTGTGGCCGCCATGACCCCGGAAGAACTCCAGGCCATTGAGGGAGTCGACGAAGCGGCGGTGGAGCTGATCGGCCTGGCGGTCAACAAGTACTACGGCAATTTCGACGAGAGCGCGCAGGCTGAGGTGGACTCGCCTGCCGAAGAACCCGTGGCGGCAGCCGAGGCGCCGGCCAGCGACGAGTCAAGCGGCGCGGCGAGTACGGATCCCGGAATGGAGGGATCTGATACGATAGGGGACTCTGGTTCTGCCCACTCTCCGGAAGCGGCCGCAGAAGAGTCCAAGACACCAGGATTGGAGGACTAAGACGCGTGCGCGCCCGAGGTATGGCCACTCAAGGTGAAGCCGCCGGGGCGCTGTCTTCCGTATGAAGAAAATTCGAATCAATGAGCTGGCCAGAGAACTGGAAGTGAAGCCCGGCACGATTATCGACATGCTGCCCGAGCTGGGCGTTCTGGAGAAGAAGACGCACTCGTCCTCGGTGGACGATGACGTCGCCGAGGAGTTGCGCCGGCGGCTTCACGGAGAGGCCGGCGCCAGTGCGCGCGCCGAGCGCCAGGCGGAACCGGAGATTGAAGCTCCCGCTGGTCCGGGTCACGAAGATCGCCAGGAAGAGCCCGCCACCGCGGCTGCGCCGCCAGCGAAAGCCGAGCCGGAGCCCGCGGCGCATGCAAAGCGAGCGGAAGCTCCAACCGCGGCGCCCGCGGCCTCGCCAGAGCATTCCGCCGTGCCGGCGGGTCATACGGCTTCCGGCGCGGGACCAGCCCACCCTCCGCCGTCGGCCCGGCCCTTACCAATCCGGCCTCCGCTGGCAGGCGGTGGAAGAATGGGCCCCATCACGCCGCCGCTGACGAGCCGTCCCGGCGGCGCACCGCCGCTACCGGTGCGGCCTCAAGGTTTGCCGGTCACTCCCAGGCAGCAGGAACGGCCAGTGGCTCCTCCGCCTGCCGCGCCCGTGGCGGCTCCGCCGCCTCCGGCGCCCGGCTCGCCAGCGATTCCGGGCCCTGGGCAGGCTCCTCAGGCGGCTTCGCCGATGCCCGCTTCGCCGCTGCCGGCGGCGCCTCCGCCGAGGCCGCCGGCGCGGCCCCCGGCGCCACAGGCGCCCGCTGCTCCGGCGGCTGCGCCGGCAAGTCCGGACAGGCCCGCCGCGCCCAGGCCCAGCGCTCCACGCCCAGGTCAAATTCTGTCTGGCCCGAGAAGTCCGCTTCCACCGGGCGAACCCGTGCGTTCCGCCCCGGTGATTCCCGGCGCGCCGCGTCCAGCCGCTCCGCGGCCGCCGATGCCGCCCGCCGGGGTCACCGTGCCTGGGCCTCGCGGTCCGCAGGCGCCTCGCGCGCCTCTGGCCGGTCAACCGGCGCCACGGCCGATCGTGCCGCCGCGCCAGGATCTGCTACAGCGCTTGCAGCAGACACATGCCCGCTCCGGTCCTGGGCAGCCGGCGCCGCGTCCGGGCGTTCCGCGTCCCGGCGGCCCGACTCCCGGGCAACCGATTTACCGCGGACCTCTGCGTCCCGGCCTGCCGGCAGTACGCCCGGGTCCAGGGGCTCCGGCCGGTCCGGGGCGGCCGCTTCGCGGACGTGGTCCGCACCCCACTACTCCCGTACCGATGGAGATGCCGCCGGTTGCGCCGGCCGATGCCGGGCGCCGCGACCAGGGCCGCCGCCGCCAGCTTCAACGCGACCGCGAATTGGAGAAGGAGGGCAAGCTCCGGCCCATCCGCGAGCGGAAGTCCGAGCCCGCCGAGCCGCCGCCGATCGACCGCGAAATCACGATCTCGGAGGGCATCACCGTCAAAGAACTTTCCGAGAAGCTCGGGGTCAAGGCCAGCCTGGTGATCAAGAAGCTGGTCGACCGGAAGATTTTTGCGACCATCAACCAGACGCTCGAAACCAAGCTGGCGGACGAGATTTCCCGCGAGTTTGGCGCGTCAACCAACAAAGTCAGCTACGAAGAGGAGTCCACCCAAGGGGTCGAACTCACCGAAGTAGCGGGCGACTTGTTTCCCCGTCCGCCGGTGGTGACCATCATGGGCCACGTCGATCACGGAAAGACGTCGCTGCTGGACGCGATTCGCGAAACCAACGTCGCCGCGCGCGAGGCGGGCGGCATTACGCAGCACATCGGCGCCTATCACGTCGAGGTCAACAACCGGAAGATCGTATTCATCGATACGCCGGGCCACGAAGCGTTTACACGCATGCGCGCCCGGGGTTCGAAGGTCACCGATATCGTTGTGCTGGTGGTGGCCGCCGACGACGGCGTCATGCCGCAGACGCGTGAAGCGATCGACCACGCCCGCGCCGCCAAAGTGCCGATCATTGTCGCCGTCAACAAGATTGACAAGCCCGACGCCCAACCCGAACGCGTCAAACAGCAACTGACCGACCTTGGCCTGATGCCGGAGGATTGGGGCGGCGACACTCCGTTTGTCCCCGTGTCGGCCAAGATGAAGCAGAACCTGGACCTGCTGCTGGAGATGATCCTGCTGGTGGCGGATTTACAGGACCTGAAAGCCAACCCGTCCCGGCCGGCCATCG
Organism: Bryobacterales bacterium; assembly: GCA_020851655.1. Taxonomy (GTDB): domain Bacteria; phylum Acidobacteriota; class Terriglobia; order Bryobacterales; family Bryobacteraceae; genus JADZCI01. Next base: position 4,018 of record JADZCI010000110.1, on the reverse strand, counting down.
CCACCGTGCTCGAGGCTGAACTCGACAAGGGACGCGGACCGGTGGCTACCATCCTGGTCCGCAACGGCACGCTGAAGGTGAGCGACCACTTCCTTTGCGGGTCGGTGTTTGGCCGCGTGCGCGCGCTGATGGATGACCGCGGCAACCAGATTCGCGAAGCCGGGCCGTCGATGCCGGTCGAGGTGCTGGGTCTCGAAGCAATGCCGGACGTCGGCGACAGCCTGCAGGTGGTTACCGACCTTTCCAAGGCGCGCCAGATCGCCGAGTTCCGCGAGACCAAGACACGCGAACTGCAGATGGCGAAGACTCGCATTTCGCTGGAACAGTTCCATGCGCAGTTGCGCGAAGGGGAGCAGAAGGAACTCAACCTCATCATTAAAGCCGACGTGGGTGGAACGGCGGAGGTGCTTTCGGAGACCTTGCAGAAGCTTTCGACCGAGAAGGTCAGCATCCGGGTCATCTCGACCGGCGTGGGCGCGATCAACGAGAGCGACGTTCTGCTGGCGTCGGCATCGAGCGCGATCATCATCGGCTTCAACGTGCGTCCGGAACGCAGCGCGACGTCGATCGCCGAGCAGGAAGGGGTCGATATCCGCCTGCATACGATCATCTACGAGCTCACCGACGAGGTGAAGCGCGCCATGGTCGGCATGCTGGAACCGGTTTTCAAGGAAACCTACAAGGGCCGGGCCGAAGTGCGCGAGACGTTCCGCATTTCCAAAGTCGGCACGGTGGCCGGATGCTACGTCCAGGATGGTTCGATCACGCGCGACAGCCAGATTCGCCTGCTGCGCGACAACGTCGTGGTGCATACGGGCAAGATCGATGCGCTGAAGCGGTTCAAGAACGACGCTTCGGAAGTGAAGTCCGGCTTTGAGTGCGGCATATCGATCGTGGGATACAACGACATCAAGCAGGGCGACATCATCGAAGCTTTTGTGAAGGAAAAAGTCAACCCCGAACTGGGATGACCCTGGTTCGGCCGGGGCCGCAACCATGCCGGTGATCGGAGTCTTGACGCTGGAGATGCGGTTTGAAGAATCGCATTCGCTCAAAGACAAGCGCCACTTTGTCCGCGGGGTGAAAGACCGTTTGCGGAAAAGTTTCAACGTCGCCGTCGCGGAAATCGACGGTCAGGACTTGTGGCAACGCTCAACGGTTGCCGCCGTGACGATCTCTCCGTCGCGGGAGCGGGCGGCCGGCGTCCTGGAAGCGGCCGAGCAAGCGGCCGCGGCCCTGCTGGGGCGCAACCTGGTCAGTTCGGAAATCGACTGGCTGGATTGAATGCGGCCCGGCTACCGCAGTCCTTTGGATTTCAGGTAGGCGATGAGCGCGGCCGGATCGTCGGTGATGATGGCGTCCACCTGAGCCTTGATCAGTTTGTTCCAGGCCGACTCCGAGTTGGCCGTCCACGGGATCACCTGGATGCCCGCCTGGTGCGCCTTCTTCACCTTTCCCTTGGAGACAATCTGCCACACTGGTGACGCGATGGACGCTTCGCCCTCCCTGGCGATCTCGACGAAATCCTTTGGCAGCCCGGCGTAGAGCGCCGACAACCGGATTTCCGGCGCCAGCTTTTTGATTTCGTGAAGCGTGCGGAAATCGAAGCTCTGCACGATCACCCGTTTCTCGAGATGATGCTTGCGGACGGCGTCCACCACCAGCCTGGCGAAGGCCGCGGGTTCCGGTGCGAGGGCGGGATGTTTTGCATCGATCTTGGTTTCAATGTTGAAGTCGAAGGCTCCTCGCGGCGCCAGCGCAAACACCTCGTCCAGCGTGGGCTTGGGCGTGCCGGGTACGGGTTCCTGCTTCGGAAAGGCGGGATTCTTCAGGGCGCCGCAATCCCAGCGTTTGACCTGCTCCAGGGTGAGTTCCCGAATCGCCACCGGACCTTCCGGACCGCGGCAGATCTTGCGGTTCATTTCGAGGTCGTGGGAAACCACCAGGACGTCGTCCTTGGTCACCGTCATGTCCAGTTCAAGAACATCGGCTCCGATGCCGATGGCGTACTCGAATGCGGGGATCGTGTTTTCCGGTTTGACGGCCCGCGCGCCGCGATGGCCGTGAACCAGAATCCGCGGAGCGGCATCGGCGGTCGCCAGCATCGCCAACCAGAGTGCCACGAATCGAATGCCCATATGTAGTCAGGATATAGTAAGGGCAGTTTCACCCTCATACGGAGTCATACGATGAGCGATTTCTCGCGCCGCGGTTTTCAAAGGGCGGCGGCCGTTACGGCAATCAGCTATTCACGCGTCCTGGGCGCCAACGACCGCGTCCAGATGGGTTACATTGGCGTGGGGAACCGCGGCGACCAGGTGCACGACGCCTTCCTGGAGTGGGGCGATCAGACGACGGTGGCCCTGTGCGACCTGCGCGAAGACTACATGGAGTTTGCCGCCCGGAAGTCGCGCGCGAATCCCAAGAAGTACAACGACTACAAGAAACTGCTGGACGATAAGGACGTCGAAGCCGTGGTCATCGCGACGCCGGATCACTGGCACGCGCTGATGTGCGTGGATGCCTGCCGGGCCGGCAAAGACGTCTACGTCGAGAAACCGCTCTCGCTCACCGTAAGCGAAGGCCGGCGCATGGTGCAGGTCGCGCAGGAAACCCGGCGCGTCACCCAGGTTGGAATTCACCGCCGCTCGGTGCCTGTGTTGCGGGAAGCGGCCGAGTTTGTGCGCTCGGGTGGGATCGGCCATGTAACCGTCGCCAAGGGCTACCACGTGCAGAACGAATGGCCGAATGGGATTGGCAAGGGCGAGGACGCCCCGCCGCCGGATTTCGATTGGGACAAGTGGCTGGGCCCGGCGCCCAAAGTGCCCTACAACCGCAACCGCGCGTTTTACAATTTCCGCTGGTTCTACGACTATTCCGGCGGACAGATCACCAACTTCGGCGTGCATTACATGGACATGATCCGCTGGTGTCTGGGCAAAGAGGCTCCCAAGTCCGTCGTGGCGTTGGGCGGGCGCTATGCGGTGAACGACAACCGTGAGATTCCGGACACCTGCGAGGTGCTCTGGGACTTTGGCGATACGCTGGTGATCTTCTGCCAGTACAACGCCAACGGCGCTCCGGGCAACGCCAGGAACGCGGAACTGGAATTGCGCGGAACCAAAGGCACCATGTACCTGCAAAGCGGCCGCTGGGAAGTGGTTCCGGAAAGGACCACGGACGTGCTGTTCGGCAAGCGCACGCCGCTCGACCGGCAAACCGAGCGCGGTTACGGCCCCAGCAAGAAACCGGCGATGGAGCCGAAGACCGCCGGGACCGGCAGCGCCGAGACCAACTGGCACGCCCGCAACTTTCTGGATTGCGTCAAATCGCGGCAGAAATGCAACTGCGACATTCTCGACGGCCACCTGTCGACATCGGCGACCATCCTGGGACACCTGTCTCTACGCACCCACAGCTTGCTCGATTGGGACGCCAAGGCGGAGCGCTTTACGAACAACGAGAAGGCCAATCAACTGCTCCAGTACAGGTACCGCGCGCCGTACAAGCTGGGGTAGCGGGAAAGGCCGGGCGGCGGGGCGGACCGCCGCAAGCGCCGCACCTGGAAGATCCCACGGAACAAACATTTTTGCAGCACAAAGTACTATGTGCTTAAATGGTGAACATGCTTAATGGCGGTTGGCGTGATTTGGCTTATGCCGCCCGTTCGCTGGCAAAGGCTCGGGCTTTCACATTCGTGTGCATCGTATCGCTCGGAATCGGGATGGCGCCCATCATCGCGGTTCCGTACCTCGCCCGCATACTGCGCATGCCGCCTCCCGGCGTGAACACGGAGGGACTGGTCGAAGTCATCACGAAGGCCAATGGCTCGCGCCCGGCGGCCAACTCGTGGTCCTATCCGGACTTCACGGACCTGCGCAACTCCGATACCGGGATTGCGATGTTCGCGTGGGCCACCGCGCCAAGCGAAATCAAGCTTCCGGGAGAACTGAAGATGGCCTTGTGGCCGATGTACGTCTCTGCCGGCTACTTCAGGAGCATCGGGGTGGCGATGGCG
>JADZCI010000109.1 GCA_020851655.1 Bryobacterales bacterium | reverse complement strand
CGGATGAACAACAACGCCGGAAACTGCATCGCCTGAATCGACGGCTCGCTGGCATCCTCAAACAGCTTGGTCGATTTGTCACAGACGAAAAATGAGGAAAGATTGGCCGGTAAATCAGCGATCAGCGCTCAGCCGTCAGCTTGAGCAGCTGATTAAGCCGAAAGACTGTGAGGAGTTGGCCCGGCGCACTATCGAGTTGAAACGCATGCTCACCGGGCTCATCCAAAAGCTGAATGCTGACCGCTGAAAGCTCCCGTCCTCAAGCTTTCAAGTATCCTTGGCTAGACCTTTGCGGGAACCTCGAAGCCCTTGCGATAGCCGCGGGTGAACATTGCGTTGGCTTCCTTGTCGCCCTTGACGGTCATGGTTTCGGAATCGAATTCCAGTGTCCGCCCGAGACGGTAGGAGATGTTGGCCAGGTGCATCAGCGTACAACTGATGGCGCCCTCTTCGACGGGAGCGTTGAGGCTGGCCATGTCGCGGCTGCGGACCACGTCGATGAAGTTGGCCCAGTTGCTGTTGCCAGCGCTGCGCGCCGGACCGGGTTCGGCTTTCTGCCCGAGGAAGGTCTTGTACGTGGCGTAGCCGTCGATGGCCATATAGCCCTTTGAGCCGTAGAACAGGTTGCCGACGGTGTTGGAGCCTTTGCCTTCGCCGATGCCGCCTTCGTGGTTGGTCATCCAGTGGCGGACTTCGAAAACCAACAACTTGTTCTTGCCGCCCTCGCGAAACTCGTAGGTGGCGACCATCGTGTTGGGCGTTTCCTGGTCGTCGTCAAACATGTAGTGGCCGCCAAGGGCGCTGACCTTGTGGGGATACTTGACGCCGAGACCCCAGCGGCAGATATCGACTTCGTGGATGCCCTGGTTGCCGAAATCGCCGTTGCCGTAATCCCAGAACCAGTGCCAGTTGTAATGGAAGCGGTTCTTGGTGAACTCGTGCTTGGGCGCCGGGCCGAGCCAGAGATCATAGTGAACGCCCGCCGGCACGGCCTCGACGGGAGTGCGTCCAATCGTGTTGCGCCATTTGAAGCACAGCCCGCGCGCCATGTAGACATCGCCGATCGTGCCTTGTTTCAGATGATCGACCGCTTCCTTCAGCCCATCGTTGGAACGGCTGTTGGTGCCGTGCTGGACAACGCGGTTGTACTTCTTCTGGGCCGCGACGATCTGGCGCGATTCAAAGATATTGTGGGAGCACGGCTTTTCGACGTAGACGTCTTTGCCCGCCTGCATGGCCCAGATCGCCTGCAGCGTGTGGTTGTGATTGGGTGTGGCGATGGAGACCGCGTCGATCGACTTGTCTTCCAGCACCTTTCGCAAGTCGGTGAAGCGCGCCGGCTTTTTGCCGGAGCGGGTCTCGACCATTTTCAGGCGGTCGTCAAGAATGCTTTCGTCCACATCGCAGATGGCCGCGATTTCGACGTTCTTCATCTTGAGGTATTCGCCCAGGTGTGAGCGGCCCTGTCCGCGCACGCCGACGCAGGCGACGCGCACGGTATCGTTCGGGCTGGCGAGACTTGACGCGGTGGCGGGGACGGCAGCCGCGGCGGACATGAGGAAAGATCGGCGGTCCATAATATGCACTTCTCCTGGAACCCTTACTATATCAGTTGAGGAGATTCGCATCTTTATGCAATACACGTCAGAACAGGCGCATTTTCTAGCTGCTTTCATGCTGGGCGAATACACGCGCGAGCGGGAACTTACCCGCCGTGTGCTTGCGGCGGCGCCAGCCGGGAAAGAAGATTACCAGCCGAGCGAAAAGTGCATGACGGCGTTGAATCTGGTCTGGCACATCGCCAGTTCGGAAGCCTTCTTCCTGAATGGCGTGATTCACGGGCAGTTTGGACCCGGCGGGGAGAGGCCGGCGGACATCAAGACGGCCGCCGATGTGGTCGCCTGGTACGACCGCGAGCTTCCTCCGCTGATTGAGAAAGCGAAGACGCTAGGCGGCGATGCCGTCAACAAAGTGCTGGACTTCTTTGGCGTCTGGCAGGCGCCCGCCTTCATGTTTCTGCAATTGATGCTGAAGCACTCGGCGCATCATCGCGGGCAACTGTCTTCCTATCTGCGCCCGATGGGGGCCAAGGTGCCCGGGATTTACGGGCCCAGCGCCGACGCCTGAAGCTCGAAGCAGCAGCTTAGGGACCGCGCAACAATAACAGCGCACCGTTGATCAGAACTCAAACAATTTGACAGACGCGGGTACAGGCGGCCCCCTCCGGCCTTACGCTCTGCGATCCCCTGTGAACATGGAGTATTCTGCGTGCTGGACGGGCCATCCCGGCTGCACTCGATTATGTTATAGTTCCTGTTGTGATCGTGGTTGAGTCGGAACTCTAACATTATGCGCCCCACTTCCTTCGATTCCTCCGTCGTACGCCAGCACCTCCGGCAGCGCAAGATCGCTGATCTGCCCGAACTGAAACGCATCCTCGGCACCGATACTGATCTCACGGTTTTCCGCAAACTCAAGCAACTCGATTACCTCGCCAGCTACACCCATCGGGGACGCTTCTACACTCTGGCCGAGATCGCTCGCTTTGACGATCAGGGCTTGTGGTCGCATGAAGCCGTTTGGTTCTCCCGCCACGGTACGTTGCTGGCGACCGTGGAAGCTTTTGTCAACGCTTCCACCAATGGCTATTACGCCGCGGAACTGGCCGACGCACTCCACGCCGAGGTCCAGGAACCCTTGCGCCACTTGGTTCACGCGCAGCGGCTCAGCCGGACTGAGATGGGCGGCCAGTTCCTCTATACGGCCATCGGCAGCACGGCACGGCGCAAGCAAACGCTGGAGCGGCGCAGCGCACAGGCCATTCCGGTGGCGCTCCATGCCGCTGCCCTCCAGTTGTCTCCCGATGAACTCAAGGCCGCCATCCTCCTGTTCTACTCCCTGCTCGACGAGCAGCAGCGCCGCTTGTTTGCCGGACTGGAATCGATGCGCCTCGGCCATGGCGGGGACACACTCCTGAGTGACTTCTTGGGCTTGGACGTGCATACCGTCGCCCGGGGCCGTCAACAACTGCTGGATCGTAACGTAGTCGGCGGGCGAATCCGCCGGGCCGGCGGCGGCCGCATCGCGACGGAAAAAAAACGCCGGACATAACCGCCGTCCTGCACTCGCTGCTGGAGCACGATACGGCCGGCGATCCCATGACTGGCCTGCGATGGTCCCGTCGTACCACCACCACCGTCGCCGAGGAGTTGGTCCATCTCGGCATTCCCGTCTCACCCAACACCGTCGCCCGTCTGCTGCATCAGATGGGCTACTCCCTACGCGTGAATCACAAGCAGATCGCCACCACCGTCAGTCCCGACCGCAATCTCCAGTTCGAATACCTGGCCGAGTTGCGAGACCGTTTTCGCCACCGCCACCTGCCCATCGTCAGCGTGGATAGTAAGAAACGCGAACTCGTGGGAAGCTTCAAGAACCCCGGCCGGCGTTGGGAATGCGCTCCGCGCCGCGTCTACGATCACGACTTCCGCAGCGATTCCATCGGCGTCGCTATCCCGTATGGGATTTACGACGTTCACGAAAACCGCGGCGCCCTGGTGGTCGGCGTATCTCACGATACCCCCGCTTTCGCCGCTCATGCCATCGCCCACTGGTGGCGGCAGGAAGGTTCCCGTCGCTATCGTGGTTCACGCCAACTCTTGATTCTGGCCGACACCGGGGGCAGTAACAGCGCCCGTTGCCACGCCTGGAAAACCGAACTTCAGTCGCAACTGGCCAACTCTTTTGCCCTGTCCGTGACCGTAGCCCACTATCCGTCCGGAGCCTCCAAATGGAATCCCATCGAGCACCGCCTCTTTTCCGAGGTATCCCGAAACTGGGCGGCCGAACCTTTGGATTCCTACCAGAAGATCCTCAACTTCGCCCGCACCACCAGAACCCAGACCGGCCTCACGGTCACCGCCTACCTGGACCGCCGCTTCTATCCTTGCGGTCTCAAGCCCTCCCCGGATCAGATCGCATCCCTCCGCCTCCATCGGCATGAGACCTTGCCCGAGTGGAACTACACGATCAAGCCGCAACTGTAAAGTTGTTCTTGCGTGCTCCCTTAGCGCTGGGCGATGCGATAATCGCCCACTTTGGGCATCTTCACGATGCGGCACATCTCGAACAGACGCGAGCGCGCCCTGGAACCGATCCGCTCAGCCAGTGTGGTGCGATACTCCATCTGACCCGGTGTGAGGCCGGCGCGCGGGATGGGCGCGCCGCCCATGTCGGGATCAGGCAAATTGGTCGTCGCGATGAGGGCTTTGTTGTGGTTGCACCGGTAGGTGATGATCGACGTGACGATATCTTCGACCCACTCGGTGACACGGTGCGCGCCTAAGTCGTCGAGCAACAGGATTTCGCACTCGAGCGCCTCCTGATAAGCTTCCTTGTCGCTATCGCCCGAGGCGGCATCGTAACTGGCGCGAATTTTGTCGAGCAGGTGCTGGTAGTCGTAGAAGCGGCCTTCATGGCCGTTTTCGATCAGGATGCGAAGGGCGGCGACGGCAAGGTGCGTCTTGCCGGTTCCCGGGTCTCCGGCGAGCAGCAATCCGGGCTTTTCCACGGCGGGAAACAGCTTGGCGTAGTTCCGGACGGCAACCAGCGTTCCGGCCATGGCGTTGTAGTGGATCGGGTTGCCTTCGGGCTTGGGCAAAATGAAATTGTCCAGCGAGTCGTTCTGGTAGTTCGGCGGGATTCGCGCGGAGGCCCATGCCTGCGCGGCAAAGCTGACCTTGGCGCACTGGCACCGTTCGGCGGCCGAAAAGCCGGCCTTCTCGACGATCTTCCAACCGGTTCCACCGCAGATTTCGCAGGCCATGGTACTGGGCGCCCCTATTCCAAAATTGCCAGAGTTTCACCGGGCGTGACACTGGCGCCGGGCGCCGCCGGGAGAGAAACGATGCGGCCGGCGCGCGGAGCTTTGACTTCGTTCTGCATCTTCATCGCCTCGACAACGATCAGGCCCTGCCCCGCCTCGACGGTATCACCGGGCTCAACGAGAATGCGCACAATCTTTCCGGGCATGGGAACGGACAGGCGAATCGGTCCGCCGTGGGCGGCGAGTTGCGAGCGGCGCCCGCCTTCCCGAGGGTCGGCGACGCGCAGCACGAAGTGATGCCCATCGACATCCACCGCCCAGCCGCCGGCGGCGGGAACGATCTTGACCTCGTAGCTGCGCCCGTTGGAGAGCACCGAGTAGACGCCGGGCTGCACTTCGACAATGCTCGCAGGGCGTTCATCGGGAGCGCCGCCGTTGCGGGTGAACGCGAAGCGCAAATCCTCCAGCGCGCCGGACCACTCCAGGCTGGATTGGGAACCGTCATGTTCGATCCAGCGCATCATTGCAGCAGTCCCCGCCGCCCGAGGCGCAGCCACGCGGACTCCGTTGCGCCGGAGCGGCCCTGAGAGGGCTGAATCCGGTTTTCGTGCACCGCCGCCACGAGCGAGGCGACACCCAGAAGACCGTCCGGCTCGCCTGAGGCGGCATGGCGCCGTTGGAAGTACTCGTCCAGAAAGCGCGTGTGCAGGCGGCCGGCGGCAAACTCGCTGTCGCGCAGAACTTCGGCGAAGAACGAGAGATTGGTGGTGATTCCCGCGACGTAATATTCGCTCAGGGCGCGCAGCATGCGGCTGATGGCCAGTTCGCGCGTTTCGCCCCAGACGGCGATTTTGGCGAGCAACGGGTCGTAATCGGTGGGAACGGTCCAGCCGGCGTAGACGCCGGAGTCCAGGCGGATGCCGGGTCCGGCGGGGCGCTCCAACTGGAGTATCCGGCCAGGGGAAGGATAAAAGTTGTTGTCGGGGTCTTCGGCGCAGATGCGGCATTCGATGGCGGCGCCGCGCCACGCAATATCTTCCTGCTTGAGAGTGAGGCGCTCGCCGGCGGCGATACGCAACTGCCAGTGGACGAGGTCCACTGAAGTCACCAGTTCGGTGATAGGGTGCTCGACCTGCAACCGCGTGTTCATTTCCAGGAAGTAGTAATTGCCGCCGGGGTCAACGAGGAACTCGACGGTTCCGGCGTTCACATAGCCCGCGGCGCGGGCGATGCGCAGCGCCGCCTCGCCCATCTCGCGGCGCAGCGCGGGGCGCGCGGCTGAGAGCGGGGACGGACATTCTTCAATGACCTTTTGATGGCGGCGCTGGATGGAACACTCGCGTTCGCCGAGATGCACCATGTGGCCGTAATGGTCGCCGAGCACTTGAATCTCGATGTGCCGCGCGGCGGTGACGGCGCGTTCGACGTAGAGCGCGCCGTTGCCGAAGGCGCGCTCGGCTTCGCTCGATGCATCGCGATAGGCGGCTTCGAACCCGGCTTCCGAGTTGACCAGCCGCATCCCTTTCCCACCGCCGCCGGCGGCGGCTTTCAGAAGGATCGGGAAACCCACGCGGCGCCCGGTGTTGAGGGCGTCCTCGAAACTGGCGGCGGGATTTTCGGTTCCGGGCACGACGGGCGCGCCCGCGGCGATGGCGAGCTTCCGCGCCTCGGTCTTGAGGCCCATCCTGGCGACTGCCTCCGGCGGCGGACCGACAAAGCGGATTCCAGCGTCCTGACAAGCCTGGCAGAATTCGGCGTTCTCGCTGAGGAAGCCGTAACCGGGATGAATGGCTTGCGCGCCCGACCGCCGGGCGGCGTCGATGATCCGGTCAATCCGGAGGTAGCTTTCCGTGGAAGGCGCGGGACCAATGGGCAGCGCCTCGTCAGCCATGCGAACATGTAGCGCGCCGCGGTCCACTTCGGAGTAAACGGCGACGCTTTTGGCGCCGAGCTCGCGGAGGGCCCGGATGATCCGGACCGCGATTTCACCGCGGTTGGCGACTAGGACCTTGTCGAACACTCGAACGCCAATTGTAGCGCAGGGATCGCGCACGGCTCGCGGCGGCCGATCCCGCCGCGCCAGGGCGCTATCAGCGGACGCCTGAAACGGTCAGAAACCCAGGCGCAAACCGAAGCGAAATTCGCGGGACCGCCCAACCGCATCGCCAGCCGACTGGGTGGACAGGATCCGGCCGAAGGCGGAACTGTTGGCGTTGCCGTTCGGGTTGGCGAAATGCGGCGTGTTGCTGATATTGAACGATTCGGCGCGGAATTGCAGGTTGAAACGCTCGGTCAGCCTGAACGTGCGGAACAGGCTGAGGTCCACGTTGATCACGCCCGGGCCGCGCATGGAGTTGCGGCCCACGGTCCCGAACCGCACTCCGGACGGACGGGCAAAGGCGCTGGTGTCAAACCATGTGCCGTCGTCCCCGACCAAGCCCAACTTGTTCACTTCGAGTTTCACCTGGTCGGGCGTCTGCGCGTTGCCGGGCATGTTCAACGTCGTGCCCGAGGCGCTCATCATGTACTGGCGGCCCTGGTAGGCGGCAAAGATCCCGTTGGCCTGCCAGCCTCCAAAGACAGCGCTCGAAAAACCGCTGGTGGCCCACTTCTTGCCGTTGCCGAAAGGCAGCTCATAGACATAGCCGGCCTGGAACATGTGTGGAATGTTGTTGGCCGCCGAAGCCTTGTTTCTGTAGAAGACGCTGGAGGCGTTCCAGCTAAACGACGTCCAGTCGCCGTAGTTGGCCATGTCAATGGCGTGCGAATAGGTGTAGGCGGCTTTCAGGAACAGCCCCGCGGCCAGACGGCGATTGAGCGTGGCCTGTAGCGAATGATACGTGCTGTGCGTCCGTCCGTCGAACTCGCGCGTGGTGACCGTACGCCTGAACCTGGCAAACAGCGGCCGCCCGGCGTTGCCGGAACCGGGTATCTGCGAAGCGTTGATGTCCAGGAAGGCGAAGCCGTTAACCGACGCGGTGCCCACGTATCCCACCGAGGCCACCATGGCCGCCGACAGTCTCCGCTCGATGATGAAGTTCCAGGACTGTATGTAACCGCGATGCAGTTGGCGGTTGGCTACCGGATAGCCCATGTCGTTCGACAGAGGCAGCGGAATCCGGCCTTTGCTGATATCCGGACAGCAGATGGGAGGAATGCCCACGCTTCCGCCCAGCGGCTGGTTGGGGATGCCCGCCGCGACATAGTTGGGGTCGGTCGTCACCGGCTGATAGCCGTTGACACCCGCGAACACGGCCACGATGGTGAGCGGATACCAACCGCGCAAAGCCTGGGCGCCCCAGGGGTGGGAGTGATAGGTGATGCCGTAGCCGCTGCGGATGACGGTGGAGTCCGACACCTGGTAGGCGAAGCCCACGCGCGGCGCAAAGAGCTTCTTGCTGTAGCCCACACCCACGTCCTGCGGAATTCCGCCGCGTCCGCCGACCAGGACTTCGTTGGTGGTGGGATCGTAGGATTCGATTCCCATGCCGGCCGAGCGCGTGCGCGTGGGATAGAGTTCCCAACGCAAACCAAGGTTGAGCGTGAGCTTCTTGTGGACTCGCCAGCGGTCGCGCACGTACAGCGCGAACACGTTCTCGAAGCTGTTCATCTTGATGAACTGGCTGCTCTTGCCCGAACCTCCCGCCGCGCCGAGCAGAAATCCGGCCAGGCCGTTCCAACCGTTTTCAAACGAAGGTGTTCCGCCTTGAAATCCTCCACTGGCGCCGAGCGCGGCCGGGTTGAGTGCCGTGATCGCATTGCCGAAACTGAACGAGCCGCGCGGACCCGCGCCGAGTTCAGGCTGCCAGTGATTCATCAGGTGGTGCAGAAAGTCGAATCCAAACCGGATTTCATGGGCGCCCTTCATCCAACTGGCATTGGTGTTGAAGGTATAGGACTGGTCGTTGCGGAACAGCGGATTCCAGCCTTCGGTGTTGCCGAGGGTCGAGTAATCGGAGCCGAGACTGAAGGCCGGCATGCCGCTCTCTTTGGGGTCCGGACCGTTGGTCCCGGGGATTTTCAGCACGTCGGAACCGAAGTTGACGCCAAGGTCGGGAGACTGGACATTCTGGCCGAAACGAGTCCAGCCCAGCGTGCCGTCGATCACGATGTTGGGCGAGACGGTGTAGGTGTGGCCAATGCCGGCGGTCTGGACGAGCGTATGGCCGTCACCCACGCCGCCATCGCAGAGGCAGCCTCCGCCCGCTTTACCCAATCCGAAGTCGCCATGAACGAGCGCGTTCATGACGCTGTACTTGAACCATAGCTGGTGTTTCGAGTTCCGGTTCCAGTTGATCTTGGCGTCGAGGTTGTTGCGGTTCAGGCGCTGGGTTCCGCTGTTGTAGAAGTTGTTCACGTCGCCGGGCAGGTTCGCATGGGGGATCAATGCCGCCAACTGCATCGTTGAGGCGTTTAGCCGGGACGTGGGAATCACATTCAGGCGGCCGTTGCTGGACATGACGGACCGGCCCGTGCCGTCCGGATTTCCAGTGTAGGGGTCGAAGATCATTCCCTGGCGAAGTTGTGTGAGGCCGCCGTCGGTGGTGGGAACCATGATGGGGTTGCCGGCGGAGTTGACTATGGGAGCGCCGAGTTTGCGGCTGAAGTCTCCCGTGCGGAAATCGCCGGCGGGTACCGAGAACAGCGCCGAGCGGCCGACGCGCTCAAAGGTCCCTTCCCAGTCGGTAAAGAAGAAGAGTTTGCCTCTCACGACCGGTCCGCCGAGGCTGGCGCCATCGATATTGCGGATGTTCTTGGGCTTCTTGGTCACGCCCGCGCGGTTCTCGTCCCACCAGGAGGTGCGCAGGACATTGTTGGTGTGCATGCCGAACGCGCTGCCGTGAAAATCGTTGGTGCCGGACTTGGTGGTGACGGTGATGGCGGCGCCTCCCGTCATGCCCTGCTCCGCCTCGAAGTTGTTGGTCGAGATGTTGACTTCCTCGATGCTTTCCACCGGCGGAACGTAAACCATGTGATGCGGCATGGTCACCAGGACATTGGGCGCGCCATCGACGCGAGTGTTGTTGTCGCCGCGGTCCTGCCCGTTGAAGTTGAAGGTGAAATCGCGCTGGGGCGTGTCGATCACGGCGTTCTGAAAGCGCCCCGGCGTGGCCCCCGGCACGAGGTTGATCAAGCTCTGGAAGTTGCGGTACCCGGACAGCGGCATATCGTTGATGGCGCGCGTTTCCAGGTTGACATTCACATCCGTCTTGCTGGTTTGAAGCATGGCGGTGGAGGCTTCGACAGTGACGGACTCGGTCAGTGAACCGACTTCGAGATTCAGGTCAATGCGGGCCACGTTGTTGATCTGAACGAGGACTCCCTTCTGGTTAAGCGGCTTGAAGCCGGAAGCGCTCACCGACAGGTCGTACGTTCCCTGCGGCAGGTTCGGGATGGAGTAATATCCCGCGTCGTCGGACGAGGCTTGGCGGGAAAAACCGGTTGAAGTGTTGGTGGCGGTCACGGCCGCCCTGGGCACAACGCCCCCGGTGGGGTCCGTGACGGTTCCGACGATTGAGCCGTAGAGCACTTGGGCGCGGGCAACCGGCGCTTGCAGGCCCGGAAACAGGAGACAAGCGGCCACGAGTGTCAACACGGCCACAGGAAAAGCACGCGAGTGGGTTCGGTTCACAGCAGGCTCCTTGTAACGGCGACGAAGGACTTTGTGGTGCCCCTGAAGGGCTGTGGAAGGAAATTAAACCAAATTAGCCTGGGGGTCAATAGAAGACACGGGGGCCCACCTTTAGATAGGTAGTTTGGCCAGGGCGGTGAAGGTCCGCGAGGAATTGAACTTAACGTTCGTTATACGATACGCTAAAGCGTGTAGCGTGCTTTATGGTGGACGTTAATATGCCTGTGAACCGCAGATCGCCGGCCACCCCCTTACCGGTCCTCCGCGCGCTGCGCAAGCTGGGTGCGGATATTCGCGACGCCCGGCGGCGGCGCCGCATACCCGTCTCCATTCTGGCGGAACGGGCTTCGATCAGCCGGACGACTCTGAACCGGATAGAGAAGGGTCACCCTAACGCCGCTCTTGGGAACTATGCAACCGTTCTCTTTGCGCTGGGAATGGTCGAGCGAGTCGCCGACATCGCCGACCCGCGCCATGACACGCTGGGACTTGAGCTTGAGGAGGAGTATCTTCCCCAGCGCATCCGGCTCTCACGCCGGCAGAAACCCGGTAAACGGGAAGCGACGGGCGGGTGATGGACCGGGAAGTTCTCGTTCACGTGGACCCGCGGGGGAGGCCCCATTTGGTGGGGCGGCTATGGACACGCATGCGCAAGGACAGGGAGAGCGCCACCTTCAAATACGACAAAGACTGGCTTGCCCAAACCAATAAGACGCATACTTTATGACCGCAAGCTCTTCGCAGCACACCCGATGGACGCTTATTCTGCTCCTCGTCTGCCTGGCCGTATCCCTCCTCTGTGTGGTCTACCCGATCTATGTCATCCGGCCATTCCGGGCACAGGGAGAGCGCGAACTAGCGGCGGCGCTGGCGGTGACGCGTTTCCGGCCGGTGATCACCATCATCTCCGCTCTGGCCGCACTGGTGGCAATGGCCGGATACTGGCGTGCGGAACCACGAAGCAGGCGCCGGATTCTGGCTGCCGGCGGCGCCGCCCTGGTGTGCATACTGGCCATTCTGGCGCGGGTGAACGTTTACGAACTGATGTTCAATCCGGCCGGCAGGCCGTCATTTATGGCGGCTTCGGAAGTCAAACTCGACAAGGATGAGATGCTGATCGCGATCAAGATTGGCGGACACGCGCGCGCCTATCCGGTACGGAGCATTTCATATCACCACGTTGTCAATGACGTCGTGGACAGCAAGGCGGTCGTCGCGACGTATTGAACGCTCTGTCACACCGGTCTGGTGTGGAGTAGCGAGATCAATGGGCTGCGGCTGACATTCCGGCTGGCGGGCATCAACAACCAGAACTTCCTCATGCGCGACGAGCAAACGGGGACTTATTGGCAGCAGGTCAGCGGCGCCGCCATCTCGGGACCGCTGAAGGGCAGCCAACTGGCTCTGGTTCACTCCGACGAGCTCACTTTCGCCACGTGGAAATCGGAGGAGCCGGACGGCGCCGTGCTGAGCGACGTACCGGAGCATGTCTCCCAATACGCTCCCAAGGACTGGGATGTCCGCATGAAGCGAGCTCCGACGGTTATCAGCTTTCCTGAACACGGCCTCAAAGACCGGGACTTGATGTTGGGAATTCAGGCGTTCGGAGCGAGTCGCGCGTTCCTCTACGAGCAAGTCATCAAGGAAAAGCTGGTCAAGGACCACGTCGGAAGTGAGCCTGTGTTGCTGGCCGTTGGCTCAGACAATCAATCCGTGCGCGCTTTCCGCAACCGGATTCCTGGAATTGCCGATGCGCCGGATTTCTACCGCCTTACGACGCACCCTGGTGTGCTGCTCATGGACGAAGCGACAGGAAGCGAGTGGAACTTCAGAGGATGCGCCGTCTCAGGAAAGGCGAAAGGCGCCTGCCTCGAGCCTGTTCCGGTCATCAGAGATTATTGGTTCGATTGGCGGAAATACAACCCCAAGACGACGGTCTACGGAAGAGGGCGGTGAATTATTTCGTTCGCGTTCTCCATTTCCCCGGCTTCAGAGCCGGAAGCTACCACTTTGCGTTCGAAAGCGTGTGAAACGAAGTAAAGGCGCCGCCTGGATTGAAACGCAGCCCCACCGCGCTGGCCCCGTAACCCGTGGCGCGGAACTCGACGACGCCCCGGCGATTCGATGTGCTGGACCATCTGGAAGGCAAAGTGAAGGTCAACTTTGACAACTTGCCGATTGTGAAAGTCTCATTCCCCAAGATGTGGTCGTCCTCATCCCGGATGGTCGCACTCACCGAGATGGGGGAGGTGTCGGAGTTGGCGATTGCCATGGCCGTCGTGAATCCTTTTGTATTGTCGTAAGCCAAAAGGAATCGATTGTCGAATTCACTCACCGAGGGAACGGAAGCCTCAAAATCCGGCCGGCCTGCTACTCTTTGCCGGAACACGGTCAAGCTGCCTATTTCAATGCTGGATTCTTCAGAGAACAGGTAGGCCCATCCTTGATTCAGGCTTCCCGCTGTACCTGGCGTCTCTATGGTCACAGACATGTTGGGCGGCAGCGTGATGCTGACGGCATCCGTCCGGCCAATCCCGGGGATATCCAGGAACATGTCTCCTCCGTTGTCAGTGAACAGCCACAGAGAAAACTTGTTGGGCGTAGACCTGAGGTTGACGAAAATCAGGGTGGTTTGCCAATTCGCACCATCCACAACCTGAGGAAGGACCACATCACCGGTGAAGACGGCCATCATCGGGCGGATGGCGCCAGCCGATCGTATCGGCGCTCGGGCAAAGCGATAGGCGTCGCGCATCGCGATGGCGCCCAGCTTTTCGCCTGCCGTGAGGGCGCGGACTTGCGGCCCTTCGGCAACGGCGGGCGATGAACAGGTAATAAGTAGGACTGGGAGTAAGCGCAGGAACATGTGCCTCGCTCCTTTCTGCCGCTGAGCATATACCTCCGCCCGGGGAAAAACAACTGCCAGGATTAGAGAGCATGTACCTGTCTTGAAGGTTGGTTCCGATAATGAGCATCCCCTCTACAGGTGGGTGGGTCGCTCGCTTCACTCTGTGGGCGGCGTCCTCATCGATGTAGATCTGGACCAAGTCCAAGGGAGGCTAACGCGGGCGTTGGCGTGCGAGCGCGTCGTACTCGCGTTCTTCGGCTTCCAGATCGGCATCTATCTCGGCCTTGTTGGCGTAGTAGTAGGCAAGTGCGGCGCGCACTTGCGCCAGTGACAAATGCCTTTAGATAGGTGGCTTGGCCTCGGGGGTCACCCAAAACCGGCCATAGAGGGTCACTTCAAAACCGGCCAACGATAACCATCACTCGGGACATTGATTTCGGGCTGAGGGCAACTACCCTCGGTCGATGTGAGCAATGTTTTGAGCGAGGAAAAGAAACAGCAAGTTGTCGCATTAGGGCGGCTGGGATGGTCGCTGCGGAAGATCCAGAAGACCACCGGCGTCCGGCGGGAGACGGCCGCTGATTATCTGCGTGCGGCCGGCATCGGTTTGCGGCCGCCAGGGGCCTGGGGACGGAGTTTGCCGGCAAAACCGGCCAACGAAGTGACCCCCGACCCTGAGCCGGCAAAACCGGCCGATGGGGCCGAAGTGACCCCCGACTACGGCGCGGCCGTGGTGTCCCCGCCGGCGGTCACAGAGAACGGATCCGCCGGGCGTAGTGCCTGCGAGCCGCATCGGGAAACCATCGAGTTGGAACTCTCCAAGGGCCGCAACGCCAAGGGCATCTGGCAAGACCTGGTGGATGGCTGCGGCTTCGCCGGTGGTTATCAAAGCGTGAAGCGCTTCATCCGGCAGTTCCGGGGAAAGTCGTCGCCGGAAGCCTGCGCAGTGATCGAGACGGCCCCGGGCGAAGAAGCCCAGGCGGATTACGGATCGGGGCCCATGGTGCGTGATTCCGGCAGCGGAAAATATCGCCGCACTCGTCTGTTTGTGCTGACGCTGGGGTATAGCCGTAAAGCCGTGCGTCTGCTCGGGTTCGGTTCCAGTTCCCGGATTTGGGCGGAATTGCATGAGAGAGCTTTCCGCCGGCTGGGCGGCGTGACGCGTCTGGTCGTGCTGGACAACTTGCGCGAGGGCGTGCTCCAACCCGACATCTACGATCCCACGCTCAATCCGCTCTATCGTGACGTGCTGGCGCACTACGGCGCCACCGCGCTCGCTTGCCGGGTGAACGATCCGGACCGCAAGGGGAAGGTCGAGTCCGGCGTGGGCCATGCCAAGAAAACGCCGCTCAAGGGAAAGCGCTTCGAAAGTCTGGAGGAAGCCCAGGCTTACCTGGATCACTGGGAAGAGCGCTGGGCCGACACGCGCATTCACGGCACCACGAAACGGCAAGTGGCGGCCATGTTCGCCGAAGAGAAGCCCGCCTTGCTCCCGCTGCCGATCGAGCCGTTCCGCTACTACCAACATGGCAAACGCAAGGTCAATCTCGATGGTTGCGTGGAAGTCGATGCGGCCTACTACAGCGCGCCGCCAGGCTGGATCGGCCAGGAGATTCCCGTGCAGTGGGATGACCGCTACATCCGCCTGCTACACCCGCAGACCGGCCAACTGCTGCGGGAACACCTGCCCCAAGTGCGCGGCAAGCACCGCATAAAGGACGAGGACCGCCCCCAACACACACCGCCCGGAGTACAACACCTGCTGCTCCGCGCCGGACGGGCCGGCCGGCAGATCGGGATGGTGTGCCGCAGGATGTATGAAGAACAGGGGCAAGAGGCCGTGCGCCGCATGCAAGGCATGCTGGCGCTGGCCAAGAAACATGGCCCCGCGGTGGTGGATGAGGCTTGTGATCTGGCCCTGGAGAGCGGCGCCTCGAACTACTACCGTTTTGTCAGCCGCTATTTGAAACGGGGGCCGCAACTGCCGCTGAGTCTGCGCCAGGTCGATCCGCTCATCCGCGAACTCACCGAATACCGTGATTTCATTCAAAGCAAAATCCAGGAGAACCCGCTATGAACCTCATGGAACTACAACGTGCTTTACGACAACTCCGGCTGGGCGGCATGGCCGCCGTGCTGGAAACCCGGCTGCGCCAGGCCCAGAGCGAGCACATGGCGCCCATCGACCTGATGTCGTGTCTGGTCAGCGACGAGTTGAACCGCCGCGGCGACCGCCTGCTGGAACGCCGGCGCAAACAAGCTGAGTTCCGGGATCCACACAAAACGCTGGATCAGTTTGACTTCAACTTCAACCCCAAAATGAATCGCAGTCTGGTTTTCGATCTGGCCACCTGCGCCTTCATCGGCCGGCGGGAAGACGCCTTGTTTCTGGGGCCAGGCGGCACCGGCAAGAGTCACTTGGCCCAGGCCATCGGTCAAGCCGCGATTCAGCAGAACTACCGCGTGATGTATCGCGAGACGCACGTGCTGCTGGATCATCTGGCCGAGGCGGTAGTCGAAGGCACGCGCAAACAGTTCATGGAGTCGGTGTCCAGTGTGCCGCTGCTCATCATTGACGATTTCGGCATGCGCAAACTGCCGCATACCGCGGCTGAGGATCTGCTGGAAATCATCATGCGGCGTTACGAGCGGGCGAGCACCCTGCTGACATCGAATCGTCCGGTGGAAGACTGGGGCAAGCTGCTGGGGGACGCGGCCGCCGTCACTGCCATGCTGGACCGCCTGCTCCATCACGGGCACGTGCTCAAATGCGGCCCGCGGAGTTGGCGCACCAAGCTCACGGCCGCTACGGCCACCGAGAGCCAGGGATCCGGGGGAAAGAAAAATGGGCAATAGGGAAGGAAAAGGTGTGCGGGGGAATTCGGATATCGAACTCGAGGCCTTCAAGCGCGAGATTGATCTGCGCCAGTTTGCCGTGAGTCTGGGCTATGAGATCGACCGGCAGGAGAGCTGGCGGGGGAGCGCCGTGCTGCGGCGCGGCGCCGACAAAATCGTCGTCAAACGCAATGGGAACGGCCATTATGTGTTCTTCTCTGTACGGGACGACGATGACCACGGCACGGTCATCGATTTTGTGCAGGGCCGCCGGAATCTGAGTCTCGGCGCGGTGCGCAAGGTGCTCCGGGGGTGGATCGGCAGGCCGGCTACTCCAAGGCAGTTTCCTGCTCTGGAGCCAACCAGCCCGGATCGGATGCGGATCGAATGTGCGTACCGGGGGATGGCCGGCGTCTCTCGATATCCATATCTGGAGCAGGATCGCTGTGTGCCGGCAGGCGTGCTCGGATCGGCGCGATTCGTGGGCCGTATGCGGATGGACTCCCGCGGCAACACGGTGTTCCCGCATTTCGACGCGGCCGGGTTGTGCGGGTACGAAATCAAGAATCGCGGATTCACCGGCTTTGCCGCCGGAGGCCAAAAGGGGTTCTGGTTCTCGCAGACACGGCGCGACGACCGGCATCTGATCTTGACGGAAAGCGCCGTTGACGCTCTGTCGCATGCCGCGCTGTTCCCGGACGCGGAGGATCAAACCCGCTATGCCAGCTTGGGAGGCAAGCCCGGCAAGCGGCAGATGGGCCTGCTCCAAGCCACCATCGCCGAGCTGCCGGAGGGGGCTGAAATCGTAGCCGCGTTCGATGCTGATCCTGCGGGGCGCGGGTTGGCGGGCGACATTTGCCAGGTCGTGGCGAACTTGGCCAGGAGCGACTTGATCTTCACATCTCACCTCCTGATGCAGGAAGGGGAGGACTGGAACATGGTCCTACAGAACCGGTACCGGAGCCGGAGAATGCCAAGCCGGAAAATGCAGTTGCCAGACCGCCGGCCAGTAGGGTAAAACAGGGTCGTCCAGGGTGCTGGTCCGTTGGCCAGTTTTGAAGTGACCCTCTATGGCCGGTTTTGAAGTGACCCCCGAGGGCTTGGCCCAGGCGGCGTAGAAATTGATATACTTATGAAGGTCCGACATGAAGCGATTCCTGCTCTGGGACTTTCCCCGGGCAAGCTGGCAATACGACGTCGTCGTCATTCTGATTCTCTCCTTTATCTTCTTGATTCCACGGGATTTCTTCCGCGATCAACCGAGGGGTGCGAACGTCGTGCAGCTTCCGTCTGAAGCCGGCGCGACCACCTATTGGATTGATTCCCACCTGCTGGAGGACCTCCCCGACGCCGAGCGGCCCCGGCGCGCACAGGAGCTGATCAAAGCCAAGACCGGTCCGCGGGGGACGGTCACGCGGATTGAGCCCATCTACGACGACGAAAAGGACTTGAGGGGGTTCATGGCGTACGTGAAGCCTTGAGGCCGCCGGAACGCTCTAAGTAATTGAAGATGCCGACACCCATTCTGCGCGCCGGAACCCTGATCGCACTGGCCGCCGGCTTGCAAGCCCAGGGCCTGGAAGCGGTCATCAGCCGGATGGACGCCGCCGCGGCGACGTTCAAAGCCATGACCGCCAACATCAAGCAGACCAGCTATACGGCGGTTCTGAACGAGTCGACGGTATCGGCCGGAACGATCGCGTTGGAGCGGACTAAGCCGAAGGAACTCCGCATGCTCGTGGAGTTCACCTCGCCGGACGTGAAAAGCGTCTTTTACGAGAATCGAAAGTTCCAAATTTACTATCCAAAGATACGGACCGTGCAGGAGTTCGACCTCGGCAAGCAGGGCTCGCTCGTGGATCAGTTTCTCTTGATGGGATTCGGTACGCGCGGCAGCGACTTGAAGGCGTCATACGAGGTGAAGTACCTGGGCGAAGATACGGTCGAAGGCGAGAAGGCGCAGCGGCTGGAGCTGACGCCCAAATCACAGGAAGCCCTGAAACACGTCAAGAAGCTGGAAATCTGGATTTCCGACGCAACGAGCCAGCCGGTTCAACAGAAAGTATTTCAGCCTTCCCGCGACTACATACTTATCACTTACACAAACATGAAAGTGAACCCGGCATTGGCGCCGGACGCCGTGAAACTGAAGACGCCGAAGGGCGTCAAGAAGGAATATCCCCAAAAGTAGGCTTACTTCATAAAAATGGCACACCCCCCCAAGGCCGGCGGCCCACGCCTGGCATACCTGGACTGGATGCGCGGACTGGCGGCGCTCATTATGCTGCAAGGACACGTGTTTCACTCGCTGACCGCCAAGCCGGAGCAGCAGGGCAGCGTGTTTGTCCTGTCGCAGTTTGTCGGCGGCATTGCCCCGGCGGTATTTTTGTTTCTCACCGGCGTGACGCTGGCTTTCATGATGGATTCGCGCGCCAAGCGGGGCGCGACGCCCGGCGAGCGCTGGCGCACGGCCCTGCGGCGTTCCGGTTACTTCTTCGGCATCGCATTCCTGTTCCGGCTCCAGTTGTGGCTGTTTGCGGCGGGGCAGAGTCCGTGGACGTCGCTGTTCAAGGTGGACGTGCTGAACTGCATGGGGCTCGCCGTGCTGCTGCTGTCGCCGATGGCGCTGTTGGACACGCCCCGGCGGGCGCGCCTAGCAGCCATCACCGGGGCGGCGGTAGCCGTGGTCTCGCCGCTGATCTCGGCGCTTGACTGGTCCGCCGTGCATCCGTATGTCCGGGCGTATTTCGTTCCGGACTACAACTACTTTTCGCTGTTCCCCTGGGCGGCGTTTCTGGCGTTTGGCTTGGCGGGTGGTTCCGTCCTGAGGCTGGTTCCGTCGGCGGACCTGCCGCGGCTGATGCAGTGGTCGGCACTTGTTGGCATGGCGTTGTGGGCGGTGGGCCGCTACGTTTCGGATCTGCCGTATCCGCTCTACCCCAAGTCGGACTTCTGGCTCGACAGCCCGCTGCTGATCGTCATCAAGATGGGCATTGTGCTGATGCTGCTGTCGCTGGCATTTGTCTGGACGCGGTACATCAACCCGGCGCGCTGGAGTTTGCTACAGCAACTCGGCAGCACCTCGTTATTGGTGTACTGGGTGCACATCGAGCTGGTCTACGGGCGCTGGTTCGGCGGGATGAAAGAGGCCATGCCCACAGCTGTGGCGGCGATCATCGCGCTGATTGTGATCGCGGCGATGGTCCTGCTGTCGATGGCCAAGACCGGCAACGGCAACATGAGACCGCTGCCCATCCTGCTCAAGGAAAAGCTGGGACTGGCTCAGGCGCTCCCGGCGCCGGCCGCCGGCGACTGATTCCATTCGTCCGGGCCGGGAGGTAAGATTTGGCCATGCCCGACCGAACTCGCCGCCGCTTTCTTCGTTCCGCGGGACTCGCCGCCGGCCTCAAGGCGCCCGCACCGGCTCAAGCCGCCGCACCGGCGCCAGTCAGTAAAGCGCCCGCCTACCGCCGCACGCCGTTCTCGCCAAAAGGCGCAACGCCGAAAAAGATCAGCGACAACCTGTTTGTCTTCGAAGACACCTGCAACGTTTACATCGTCCGCGACGGCAGCCGCGCTGTCCTGATCGACTTTGGATCGGGCGCCGTGCTGGACCACCTGTCCGGGTTGGGAATTCAAGGCGTGGATTGGGTGCTCCACACACACCACCACCGCGACCAATGCCAGGGCGACTGGAAACTGGCGGAGCGCAAGATTCCGGTGGCCGTGCCCGCCCACGAGATTCAACAGTTCGCCGATGCCCGCAACTTCTGGCGCAACCGGCGGGTGTTCCACCTCTATTACGTCCGCAACGATTTCAACACGATCACCGAAGACATCGAGGTGTCGCGGCGGCTGGCGGACTACTCGACGTTTCGCTGGGGCAAAACGGACTTCTTCGTGCTGCCGACGCCGGGACACACATTGGGGTCGATTACCCTGCTGGCGGCGGTTGACGGCCGGCGCGTGGCGTTCACCGGTGACCTGATGTACGCGCCCGGCAAGATCGTCAACCTGTACGACACACAGATCAACTACGGCGGCGCCGAAGGGATCGATCTCGGCATTTACTCGTTGGCCAGGCTGGCCGAGCAGTCTCCGGCGCTGCTCTGCCCTTCGCACGGCATCCCGGTGGCGGAACCCGCGGGCGCGATCCAGCAGACCATCCGGAGGCTGACCGATTACTACCGGTTCCAGACCGGAAATGCTCCGGTTGAAGAGGGATTGCCGCTCGCCGTGAGCCCGCACCTGGTCGCCCACTACACGACAACGTCGTCCTTCTACGCCATCATTTCCAGCAGCGGCAAGGCCATGTTCATCGACTACGGCGCCGCTTCCAGCCCGCACTTCGGGAATTTCGAGCGGGCGACGGGTGTGAACGGCCGCATCCGCTTTGTGGAGCACAGCGTCGCCCGGCTGAAGCGCGATTACGGCCTGAAATCGGTGGACGTGGCGATGCCCAGCCATATGCACGACGATCACATGAACGGCTTTCCACACCTGGCGCGCCACTTCGGAACTCAGATCTGGTGCTACGAGAACATGGTGGACGTTTTCGAAAAGCCGCGCGGCTACAACCTGGGTTGCATCCTGGGTGAGCCGTTGAAGGTGGGCCGGGCGTTCCGGGACGGCGAGACTTTCAAATGGGAGGAGTTTGAGTTCGAGGTCAAGCACTCGCCGGGTCACACCAACTACCAGATGGCGCTGTTTGTCACCATCGACGGGCGGAAGACGGCGTTCACGGGCGACGCCTTTTTTCCAAACCCGATCCAGGACGGCACGCTCCGGCATAACCTGATCTTCCGTAACGAGGTGCAGAGCGACAGCCACCTGAAGAGCGTGCGGAACCTGCTGGAGCGCGAGCCGGAGGCGATCTGTCCGGGTCACGGCAAGCCGTATCCGGTAACACGCGAGATCCTGACGGCAACCGAGCAGAAGCTGCGCAAGCAGCAGCAGTTTTTCGTCGATCTGCTGCCGGAAGGCGAAACCGACTTCGCCATGAATCCGAGTTGGGTGCGTCTGTACCCCTACCAAGTGCTGATCGCGCCGGGCGAAACGCAACATCTGGAAATACACGCCAGCAACTACAGCGCCTCTCCGATGAAGCTGGACCTGGCGCTGGCCGCACCGGCGGAGTGGAAGATCACGCCCGAGACGTGCACACTGCAAGTGGCTGCCGGGAGCCGGGGGAAGAGCACCGTAACGATATCAATACCAAAGGACTGGACGGCGCCGGGACCCCGCTTTGCGATTGCCGCCGATGTCATGCGCGACGGCAAGTACCTGGGGCAACTGACCGAAGCGGTGGTCGAGATGCGCGGCTGGCTGGCCAATACTTGAGTCCGTTTAGGGAACACGGGGGCCGTCCGGAACGTATCAAGAGGCTATGAGCCCCACGGTTAACGGAGAGCGCAAGGATGCGCCGCCGATTCGTCTGTGGCCGGGCGCGGCCGCCGTTGCCTTGCAGTGGTTGCTGCGCTTCGTCATCCCCACGTTCATCGCGGGAGCCATCGGCATCGGCTATATCGGGGCCGCGCTGTGCACCGTGCTGATCCTCATATGGTGGCTGTTCTTCAGCCGCGTGCCCCTGCTGGAGCGGTGGGGCGGGCTGGCATTGATTGCGGCCGCCGCCGCCGTCACGCCGGGCATTCTGGACAAGTCGATTGCCGGCGGAATGCAGGGCATGATGTTCTTCATCTACGCCGTTCCGGGCCTGTGCCTGGCCTTGGTGGCGTGGGCGGCGCTCGCGGCGAAACTATCCACAGGTCCAAGGCGGGTAGCCCTGGCGCTGGCGATTCTGGCGGCCTGCGGATTCTGGGCTCTGTTCCGAACCAAGGGAATCTGGGGAGAAGGCGGCGCGCAACTGGCCTGGCGGTGGAGTGAGACGGATGAGCAGAAGCTGCTGACTAAAGTCGCCAACGAGCCTTTGGCGCCGCCTGGTCCACCCGCGGGCGCACCGGCGCCGGAACGGCCGGCCGCCAAGTCCGCTGTGCCGAAGACGAGGCCGGCTGCGCCGGAAACCGCCGCCGCCTGGCCGGGATTTCGCGGAGCGCGGCGGGACGGGACCGTGTCTGGCCTGCGGATCAAGACCGGCTGGGACACCTCGCCCCCAGTCGAGTTGTGGCGGCGTCCCGTGGGCGCCGCATGGTCTTCATTCGCCGTACAAGGCAGCCGTGTCTACACGCAAGAGCAGCGAGGCGAGTTCGAGGTGGTGTCCTGCTATGACGCCGCCACGGGCAAGCCACTCTGGCTGCACCAGGATGCGGCCCGGTTTTGGGAATCGAACGGCGGCGCGGGCCCCCGGGGCACCCCAACGCTTTATCAAGGCCGGGTCTATACGCTGGGCGCCACCGGGATTCTGAATGCGCTGGACGCCGCCAGCGGAGCGTTGGTGTGGACGCGCAATGCCGTTACCGACACCGGTGCGAAGATTCCGGGTTGGGGCATCTCGAGTTCGCCGCTGGCCGGCGGCGACAAGGTGATTGTCGCCGCATCGGGCCGCCTGGCGGCGTACAACCTGAACTCCGGCGATCTCATCTGGAAAGGTCCGCCGGCGGGAGTCAGCTACAGTTCGCCGCACTGGACGG
>JADZCI010000108.1 GCA_020851655.1 Bryobacterales bacterium | reverse complement strand
GGGCTGCTGCCTTACTCGGACCGGAGCTTTCTGGGATACCGCCTGTTACAGGAATACTTTCATTTTCCGGAGAAGTTTCTGTTTGTGGACCTGGCGGGGCTGGAGGCGCTGGGGCGCGGCGGCTTTGGCGCCGAAGTTGAGGTCCTGTTCTACCTGAAGCCGCCCGAGCGGCCTCAACAGTTTCACCGGGTCGAACAGGGATTGACCCGCGACACTCTACAGCTTGGGTGCACGCCGGCCGTCAACCTCTTCAGCCGTACGGCAGAAGCGATACGGCTGACACAGGCTACCCACGAGTACCGTGTGATTGCGGACCAGCACCGGCAGCGATCCACCGAAGTGTACTCGGTCGACCGGGTTACATCAACCACCACTTACCTGGATGAGCCGGTCGAATACTATCCGTTTTATTCGTTCCAGCACGACTACGCGCAGGTGAAGAAGCGCAGTTTCTGGATCGCGCAACGGCGGCCATCGCATCGCGCCGGCGACAGCGGGACGGAAATGTATCTCACCCTCGTGGATCTGGACTTTAAGCCTTCGCTGCCACCGGTTGAGATGCTCACGGTGCAGGTGACCTGCACCAATCGTGACTTGCCGGGGAGCCTGCAATGGTCCGGAGTGTGGGGCGAACTATCGCCCGAAGGCCAGGGGCTGTTGCGCGTGCGCCTGCTGAGGAAGCCGGCGCCGGCGGTTCGCCCACCGCTTGGGCGGGGGCTGCAATGGCGTCTCATCTCGCACCTGTCGCTCAATCACCTGTCGATCGCCGAGCAGGGTCTGGAATCGTTCCGCGAGATTCTGCGCCTGTACGACTTCTCCACCGGAGAGGACGAGCCCGCCGGCAGGAGAGACATCAACGGCATCGTGGGTCTCTCCAGCAAGCCGATTGTGAGCAGAGTGATTTCGGAAAACGGCGTGGTCTTTTGCCGCGGAACGGAAATCGAATTGGAGTTTGACGAAGAACAGTATGCCGGCGCGGGGGTTTACCTGATGGCGTCGGTCCTGGAACGGTTTCTCGGATTGTATGCGGCGGTGAATTCGTTCAGCCGCCTGGTGGTTCGAACCCGGCAGCGCAAAGGAGCGCTTCAACAATGGCTACCCTTGGCGGGGGAGCAGAGAGTTCAGTAGCAGAGCGGCTGCTGGACAAGGCGTGCGAGTTTGACTTCTTCCAGGCCGTGCGCCTGCTGATGAGAGTCCTGCCGGCGCGCGAGCCGGTGGGCGGGCGCGCCAAGCCGGAAGAAGAGGTGGCGCGGTTCTCGTCGCTCGCCTCGCTGGAGTTCCCCGCGAGCGCGATCCACGAAATGCAGGTTGACGGCGAAGAAACGCCTTGGCGGATGAGCGTCGCGTTTATGGGGCTCATGGGCGTCAATGGCGTCCTGCCCATCCACTATACGGAGTGGATGGTGCTGCGCCAGGCCGCCAAGGATACCGCCATGGCGGCCTTTCTCGACATCTTCAACCATCGCTGGATTTCGTTGTTCTACCGCGCCTGGGAGAAATACCGGCTCGGGATCTCCTACGAGCGGACGCACCTGGAACGCCGCCCGGCACACCCGCTGAGCGACCATCTCTTCGCGTTTGCCGGCTTGGGGACGATCGGACTCCGTGGACGGCATGCGATCCAGGATGAGACGTTCCTGTTCTACGCGGGCTTGATGGCCCAGCGGCCGCGGTCCGCATCGGCGCTCAAGGGCGTGCTGCGCGACTACTTCCACTTGCCGGTAGAGGTCGAGCAAATGCTGGGCGCCTGGTATGGACTCGAGACCCATGATCGCAGTTACCTTGCCGAACCCGGCGCTCACAACCAGCTTGGCGTTGGCGCCGTGGCGGGTGACGAGGTTTGGGATCCGCAGGGGCGGTTTCGCGTCCGGCTTGGGCCGTTGACGTACCGGAGATTCTGTGATTTCCTGCCGGGAAGCCGGGCTTTGTTGGAGTTGTCGGAACTCGTAAAGTTCATGGCCGGGCCGGCCTTGGCGTTCGACGTTCAACTGGTCTTGGAGGGCATGGATGTCCCGCCATGCAGGCTCGGCGCCGCGGCGCCGCGGTTGGGTTGGGACACATGGCTGGCTGATCGTACTCCGCTGCAAGACGCGGGCGACGCGGTTTTTGCCGAGGCGGCTTGAAAGGAGGAGGGTCCGTGGTGGTGAAGCGAAATTACACTCAGAAGAACAGGCGGATTGCGATCTCCACGCCTTTAGGCGAAGACCGGCTGCTCCTTCATTCCATCAGCGGCACCGAAGCGGTTTCGCGCCTTTTTCAATACCACCTGGAATTGCTGTCCGAGGACGATGCCATCGATTTTGCGGCGATTGTCGGCAAACAGGTGAACGTGCGAATTCTGCTGGCGGATGCCACGGAGCGCCACTTCAACGGCATTCTCTGCCGCTTTTCGCAAGGCGCGCGAGACGGCGTCCTGACCTCGTATCACGCGGAGATGGTGCCGTGGCTGTGGTTTCTGACGCGCACGGCGGACTGCCGCATCTTCCAGAACAAATCGGTACCCGAGATCATCCAGCAGATCTTCAAGGATCTGGGTTTCCAGGAGTACGCCATGCGGCTCTACGGAGGCTTTGCGCCGCGTGAGTATTGCGTGCAGTACCGTGAGACGGATTTCAATTTCGTTTCCCGGCTGATGGAAGAGTGTGGGATCTTCTACTTCTTTGAGCACACCCAGTCGGGGCACAAAATGATCATCGCCAACGATCCGGCGGCGATCAAAGCCTGCCCGGGCCAGCCGAAGATCCGGTACGAGTCGGGCGCTGGTGGCTGGCAGGAGGACGACGTGATCACCAACTGGAGGCTGGAGCAGTCCTTCCGTCCGGGATCGTGGGCGCAAGCCGACTACAACTTCGAGACGCCGAGCACGAGTTTGCTGGTTTCCGTGAATGGTCCGAACGCCCTGGAAATCTATGACTACCCCGGTGACTACCGGACGCGGTCTGACGGCGACCAGGTTACCAAGATCCGGCTGGAAGAGGACACCGCGCCCGGGCTGGAGGGAGCGGGGCAAAGCACATGCCGGGCCTTGACGACGGGATATAAGTTCGAGTTAGAGGAGCACTATAGGACTAACCTGAACACCGAGTATCTTGTAACCCGGATCGGGCATAGAGCTTCGCAAGGCGGCGATTACGGCACAGGCACCCTGGCGGGAAACGACGAGAGTTTCAGCTACCAGAACCAGTTCACCTGCATCCCGGCCAGCGTGACGTTTCGCCCGGAGCGCGCCACGCCCCGCCCCACGGTACGCGGGTGCCAGACCGCCATGGTCGTTGGCCCGGCCGGAGAAGAGATCCACACCGACCAGTACGGGCGTGTCAAGGTGCAGTTCCATTGGGACCGCGAGGGCAAACGCGATGAGAACTCGTCGTGCTGGGTTCGTGTGTCGCAACCCTGGGCTGGACAGGGGTGGGGAGGCATAGCGATTCCACGAATCGGGCAGGAAGTGGTGATCGATTTTCTCGAAGGCGACCCCGACCGTCCCCTGATCGTCGGCCGGGTCTATAACGCCGAGAGCATGCCGCCGTACGGTCTGCCGGCCGGCGCCGTGATCAGCGGCATGAAGTCAAACAGCACCAAAGGCGGCGGCGGCTACAACGAGATCGTGATGGACGACACCAAGGGCAACGAACTGGTTCGCGTGCACGCCCAATACGACAAGGACAAAGTCGTTGAGCACGACGAACGCGTTCATGTGAAGCACGACCGGACGGAAACGGTCGACAACGATGAGAAGATCACAATCGGGCATGACCGGACCGAAAAGGTGGTCAATCACGAAAACATTACGATCGGCGTCAACCGGACTGAGAAGGTGGGGTCAAACGAATCGATCACGATCGGCGCCAACCG
Source organism: Bryobacterales bacterium (assembly GCA_020851655.1). Taxonomy (GTDB): domain Bacteria; phylum Acidobacteriota; class Terriglobia; order Bryobacterales; family Bryobacteraceae; genus JADZCI01. The sequence continues at coordinate 162 of JADZCI010000108.1, read as the reverse complement.
GACCGAGAAGGTCGGCGCCGACGAGAAGATCGACATTGGCAGCAACCGCACCGAGACGGTCGGCTCCAACGAGATGGTCACCATCGCGCTCACTCGTACCCACACCATCGGGGTCAACGACATGCTCAACGTTGGCGCCGCGCAGGAGGTGACCGTTGGCGG
>JADZCI010000107.1 GCA_020851655.1 Bryobacterales bacterium | reverse complement strand
GTCTGAATGGTGTCGTTGTAGACGCGCTGGGCGTCGAGGAACTCGATGAGCGAAGCCTCACCCCTGCGGTAGGAGAACTCGGTGATCTGCCGGACGTCGCGGGCCTTGGTGAGCATCGTGTCTTCGATACGGTCCACCAGTGCCTTGGCGGTTTCATACTGCAGGAACGCCACCTCCACCTCATTTTCCACGCTGAGCTGCGCCTGGCGTAATCGAGCCTCGATCTGCCTCTGCTCCTGTTGTGCGCGGGCAATCTCGCCCTGGTTCCGGTTGAAAACCGGCAGGTTGGTGCTGAAGAAGAATCCCAGCGAGTTTCCTGTCCCTGCAATCCCTTGCTGGCGGCGGTATTCGGTACCCACCGTGTAGTCGACTTTGCCTTGCGCGATCTGTAGCCTGACTTCAGCGAGAGAACGGGCCTGGTCGCGTTGAAGAGCCCGCAGGTCGGGCCGGAATTCCCCCGCGTCGCGTTGAAGGGTTTCGAGCGCCAGCGAACCGGGATCGCCTCGCAGTTGATCTTGGATATCGATGAAGTTCTCGCCGCGGCGGCGGCCGGCCAGCGCCGATAGGCGCGCGCGAGCGGTGTTCAGCCGGAGCTGCGCCTGTCGAACCACATTCTCAAACTGCAGTTCGGCCAACTGGACGCGCAGAAGTTCCACTTCGGCCAGGTCGCCGGCTTTGACCTTCAGCTCGTTCACCTTGACGATCTCCTGAAGGGCCGAGAGGTTCTCGTTAGCCAGCGCCACGCTGGCTTTCGCGGTGAGGACCTCGACGGCGGCCGACTGAACGTCCACGGTGAGCGACCGCACGGCGTTCAGGAACTGAAATTCCGCCACACCCTTGGCATTCTCGGCGGTATCGATGCGGCTGGCGCGCTTTCCCCCGCGCTCCAGTATGAAGTCGGTGCGCAAGCTGTACTCCGCGGGGCCCGCATTGTTCGACGTGCTGTACCCGGTGCCGAGTAGATCAAGGTGATCCGCGCCGGCGGTGAGCACGGGGTTTGGCCTCAGCCGCGCCGTTATCAGCCGGGCATCGGCGATGGGCAGGTTGTACTTTTCCGCGATCAAGCCCAGGTTCTTATCGAACGCCTCTTTGACCACTTCGCCGATTGTGCGGGTGTCCAAACCATGGGTCACGCCCCTATCTTTTGACTGTGCGTGAACAAGGAGGGTAACTGCGAACAGCGTGACAATGCGCGCCATCATAGAACCTCATCCTACCGCGCCCGCTGCAAGCCTCCTGTCAGGCTGGCCGCTCGGCGATCATCCGGACGAGCCTGGCGGGTTCGCGCGTCCACTCCGGCGTGCCGCTGACGTCGTCGAAGTGGAGAATGCGGAAGCCTGCGAAGGCCGTGCGTAAAGCGGCGGGATCGATGTCGACGGGACGCCGGCCGGCGCTCGTGGTTTCGGACGCAAAACTTTCGACCACGACGATGCCGCCGGGGCGCAGAGCGTTTCCGAGCCGCGCGGCAAAACCTGGATCTTCGACCCGGAAGGGGACGTAGGTGAATACCATGAGGTCCCAGTGCGCGGCGCCGTAATCGAAACCGGATTCGCCGCACTGGATGGCCGCGATCTTCAGGCCGGCCTCCGAGGCGTTGCGCCTGGCCGCGGCAAGACCTTCGTCCGACACATCGAAGCCTGTCACCTCCCACCCGCTGCGCGCCAGAAAGAGGGAATTCCTGCCCTGACCCATGCCGGCGTCTAAAGCGCGCCCCGCGCGTCGCCCCACGATGGCGGAGACGAGAAGAGCGTTGGGAGCGGTGCTGAACCCGCCGCCACCGGCTGTGAAGATGTTGTTGAAGATCGCGCGCCAGCCGTCCGTCCGGACGCGCATCTCGCGTTTGATGGTGTCCAGATGGCCGTGTATGTCTTCGCGCGAGAGTCCGGCGGCAAAGAGCGTATCCCGGTATGCCTGCATCAACGTGAGCGGGTTGTCGCTTGGCGGCGCCGAGGGCAGCCAGGCGATGAAGTTCAGCCAGATCTTCTCGTTCAGTTCCGGGGTCATGACAGTAGCTCCCTACAGGGGGCGGATCCTGATGTTGCGGAACCAGGCTTCATCGGCGTGGTGCTGCAAGGCGATGGGCGCGGTCTTCTTCGGCTGCACGGTGAGCAACCGGTAAACCGGCGAGTCCGTCCCCCAACGTTTTGCCAGACCTTCGGTGATCCGCGGGTCATTCAGGCTGACGTCGACCACCTTCTCACCGTTGAGCCAGTGCTCGACGTGGTTGCCCTTGAGAACGATTCGCCCCTGGTTGAATTCTCCCGCTGGCTTTGCCATGTGCCTGGACGGTGGGATCAAGCTGTAGAGGGCTCCCGAAGTGCTAACAGGTTTCCTGAGCGCGTCGGGATGGCGCTGGTCGTCGATGGTCTGGAACTCGAAAGCCACCGTATACAACTCGAACTTCTTGGCCGGATCGATCCCCTCGCGCCTGTTGGTCCGGTTGCGCAGTTCGAAGTCCACCTGTTTTTCAAAAGGCAGCTTATTGGCGGCGCGTCCGTCGAGGACCAGAAGCGCCGCGTCCTGAATACGGTACTTGACGCCGCTGTTGCCGCCGGGCGAGATCTTCCATTCGAAGGTGAGTTCGAAATCGCCGTATTCCCGCGCGGAAATCAGATCTTCGCGCATGGTGGCGTGGGGGACGGTCTTCAAGCATCCGTCCGCGATGACCCAAGCCGTACCCGGGGGATTCATCTTGGCCGGGTCGCGCCACCCGGCAAACGTCTTGCCGTCGAATAAGGACGTCCACCCCTCCTCTGATCCGGCGGGCGTTTGCGATAGCAGAGGAACCAGGGCGAGGGCGGCGAACAACAGCTTCATAACCGCATATTGTAACGGCGGGAGTCCGCCATACGATTCGCGCAAATTGTTTGATACTGATTGTGATGAAGGGATCGGCAGGGTTCATGGTTCTGGCGGTGGCCCTCGGCGCCGCCTTGGGGGTCGGGTTCTTCACCTTCGGCTACGCCCGCGGGGCTTCCTATCTTTCGGACGATCCGGCGGCGTGCGCCAACTGCCATGTGATGCAGGAGCAATTCAATGGATGGCTCAAAGGGAGCCACCGCAAGGCCGCCGTTTGCAACGATTGCCACACACCGCATGGGTTGGCGCCGAAGTACGGCACCAAGGCTCTCAACGGATTTTTCCACTCGTTCGCGTTCACGACCGGCCGCTTTCCCGACGTTATTCAAATTACTTCCAGAAACTTCAAGGTGGCTGAAGAGGCCTGCCTGAAGTGCCACGAGGAGATCACAATGGGGATTCGCGCGACACGCGCGCATAGCTCCCAGATTTCCTGCCTGAACTGTCATAGAAACGTAGGTCACGCACACTAATGGCCATCCAATCTTCCAATCAAAAGCTCCTGCTGGCGGTCGCCGCCACCGCGGCAGTCACCGTCGGACTGACGGCTTTGCTGGTTAACATCTTCGAGCGCAAGCAGGAAGCCCGGAGCACGTACTTTCACGTGGTCGAGGTGACCGACGACACCGACGACCCCGCCGTGTGGGGAAACAACTTCCCATTGCAATACGACGCCTACAAAAAGACTGTCGATCAGACGCGCACACGCTACGGCGGTTCCGAAGCGCTGCCTCATCCGCCGACCAAGGCGGACCCGCGCGCGGTTGTGTCACAGAGCCGGTTGGAGGTCGATCCGCGGCTCAAGACCATGTGGGCGGGCTATCCGTTTTCCGTCGATTTCCGTGAAGAGCGCGGTCACGCCTACATGCTGGTCGACCAGCGCTATACCGAACGCGTCCTCAATTTTCCGCAGCCGGGCACGTGCCTGAATTGCCACGCGTCCACCTATGTCTACATGAAGAAACTGGGGGGAGGCGACATCTTCAAGGGCTTCGACCAGATGAACCGCATGACGTACGCCGAGGCCACCAAGGGTGTCAAGCATCCGGTCGGGTGCATCGATTGCCACGACCCCAAGTCCATGCAGTTGCGCGTGACGCGGCCGGCGTTTCTCGAGGGGATTCGAGCGTACAAAGCCTCTCAGGGGGTGGCCAACTACGATCCCAATACCATGGCTTCGGCCCAGGAGATGCGCAGCTACGTGTGCGGGCAGTGCCACGTGGAGTACTACTTCAAGGGACCCGAAAAGCGCCTGACGTTCCCGTGGTCCAAGGGCCTGAAGGCGGAGAACATGTACGACTACTACGAGGAAGTGGGGCACAAGGACTGGGTTCACAAGGATACGGGCGCGCCAGTCCTGAAAGCGCAGCATCCGGAATTTGAAACCTACAACCAGGGCGTCCACGCCCGTTCGGGCGTCGCGTGCGCGGACTGCCATATGCCCTATAAGCGGGAAGGCGGGGTCAAGATCAGCGACCATCACGTCCAGAGCCCGCTGCTGAATATTAACCGCGCCTGCCAGGGGTGCCACCATTTTTCTGAAGACGAAATGAAGCACCGCGCCGAGCAGATTCAGGATCGCTTTCACCGCGCCCGGGATGTCGCCATGGATGCCCTGATGGACCTGATCGCCGACACCAAGAAGGCGCGGGACGCGGGAGCCGATGACAAGCAGCTTGCCGGCGCCTGGGCCATGCAAAGGAAAGCTCAGTTCTTCATCGATCTCGTTGAAGCTGAGAATTCCACCGGCTTTCACGCGCCGGGTGAAGAACTGCGCATCCTGACCGAAGCCGTCGATTACTGCCGCAAGGGCCAGATTGCGCTACGCGACCGCAAGGCTACGCTGGCGATGAATTCCGGCAAGAAGTAACTGTTACGCTTAACGAGGTGCGCTGGAAGCTTGTCCTTCCCGTTGCCGCGACGGCGCCAGTCCTGATCGCCGGCAGTCTGTTGTTGATTAACAACGTACGCGTGTCCGCGTCGAGCCGGGCGGATTTTGAGCGGCATCTCGAACATGCGCGGGAGGCCGCGCGGGACTGGGTCCTCATCAAGGACCTGGCGGCGCCGGACGTCCAAAAGACGCGCCTGAGAGAACTCCTGGGAAACTCGGCGCTGATGTACATGCTTGCCGATTGCGACCGGCTTGCCGCCTCCGATACGTACGCCCCGCTGGTCCGGCTGTACTTTGAGAACGCCGGCGCGCGCAGTTCGTGGACGCGAATGGTGGATCCCGCCAAACCGTTTGTGGACCCCGGCAAGGGTGAGTTCGACCGGTTGCTTGATTATCAGCGCTGGTTCTTGTGGGCAATGGCGCCGGACCGGGTAAGACTGGCGCCGGACGAGAAGGCGGACCTCGATTCCCCCGAGGGGATGCACCGCGGGCGCCTGACTCACCAGATCTTTGCCTGGAATCTCCACCGCCGCTTGCACGGCGCCACCCCGGAGCACGACCGGCTGATCCGCCACCTCTGTGAAAGAGCCGTGGAGGAATCCGCCGTCGACGTTCGCATCACCGACCAATACCTGCAACGGATCGCGTTTGTCCTGGACGCCGGACATCCCGACTTGATCCGTCCAAGCTGGGTGGAGCGCGCCCTGAACGGGCAGCAAGACGACGGCGGGTGGACGTGGGCGTGGCATGGCTGGGGCCCGCAGGCGTTTCAGATCAGGCTCCCGGAGGAGAATTCGTCCGCGCATCCGACCGCGCAGGGGTTGTGGATCACCTACTTGTTGAAGTACCGTTACCCCGATTGGATACGGTCTCACTACCGCTGAGCGAAGCATGGGAAAATCAATACGATTTGCCCCATCCCAAAGCCCGAGTCTTCTCACTGATCGAGCCGTTCCGGCGGCTGGAACCCGCCGAGTTGGACGCTCTCGCAACGATCGCCATAAGCAAGTCTTACGAAAAAGGTGAGACCCTGTTCCACGAGGGCACGCCGTGCGTGGGCATCCATGTGATCGCCCAGGGGGCGGTCAAGATTCTGAAGACGACGCCCGCGGGCCGGCAGATTGTTCTGGCGGGCGAGCGAGCTCCGGCTACCGTAGCGGAAGTTCCGGTGTTCGACGGCGGGGACTACCCGGCGACGGTCGTCGCCGTTCAGCCGACCGAATCGCTGCTGATCCTGCGCGCCGACTTTCACGCGCTGTGCCGGCGGAATCCGGAATTGCCGCTGCGGTTCCTGGAGATTTTCGGCAAGCGGCTCCGGACGCTGGTGAACCTGGTGGAGCGCATCACGTTCGGCAACCTGCGGCAGCGCCTGGCCCAGTCGCTGCTCGATTTTGCCGAACTGGCTGGAGCCAACACGTTCGCCATGCCCGAGACGCAGGAGCAACTCGCGGTGCGCCTGGGAACCGTGCGTGAAGTCGTTTCGCGCAACCTCAGCCGGTTCCAGACCGAGGGGTTGATCCGGCTGGTCCGTCGAGATGTGGAAATTATTGACAAGCAAGGACTTCAGGCTGAGGCCAACACGGCAATCTAGTGTGACTTGCGTCACTGCTTGAGGCGCGGAACCTGCATACAGTGAGGGGTATGGTGAGTGCGCCCGCGCCCGTGCTTCCGGACAGCCCGCAAGAGCCGGCTAAACAATGGGAGCGCCGTACGTCGCGCGATCGCAGCCAGGCGCTCCGGAGAACGGTACAGTTCGCGTTTCTCGCGCTCAACATCTGGATCGGGGTCGAGTTCTATTACTTCGTGCGCCAGTTTGAGAGCGGCGGCGCCGTCTTCAACGTCAGCCGTCCGCCGGGAGTCGAAGGATGGTTGCCGATTGCCGGGATGATGAACACGAAATTCTTTCTGCTCACCGGGCAGGTTCCGAAGGTGCATCCGGCGACGATGGTTCTGTTCATCGCCTTCCTGCTGTCCTCGTTTGTGTTCCGCAAGGCGTTTTGCGGATGGCTCTGCCCGGTGGGAACGCTGTCGGAGTACTTGTGGAAGTTCGGACGCGGCACGTTCCGGCGCGTCTTTTTCCTGCCACGCTGGCTCGATATCGGATTGCGCAGTCTGAAGTACGTCTTGATGGGTCTGTTCGCCTATGCGGTGGCGTCCATGCCGCCGGTGGCGATCAGCGAGTTTCTGGAGTCTCCCTACGGCCTGGTGGCGGACGTCAAGATGCTGGACTTCTTCCGCTACATGGGGGTCGGGGCGGCAATCACCATCGGCATTCTGGCCATTGCTTCGATCTTTGTCCAGAATTTCTGGTGCCGCTATCTGTGCCCCTACGGAGCGCTGCAAGGGTTGGCCGCGCTGCTCAGCCCGCTGCGAATCACCCGGGTTCCGGACGCGTGTATCGACTGCGCCAAGTGCGCCAAGGCTTGCCCGTCGCGGCTCCCCGTGGATGTGCTGGTGCAAATCCGTTCCGCCGAGTGCCTGGGTTGCATGGAGTGCGTAGCGGTCTGCCCGGCCGAAGGCGCGCTCGACATGGCCGTCTCACGCCGCTGGAAAGTACGGCCGTGGGTTATGGCGGCCGGTGTTGTGGCAATTTTTGTGGGAATCGTTGCCGTGGCTCGCATCACCGGACACTGGCACTCGCCGATTCCGAATGAACTGTACCAGGAACTGATACCGCGCGTACACGAGTTCTCTCACCCCTGAAAATCCCAACAAGGGTACAATCCCTTGAAGGAGATTTTGCGGCGAATGAACCCTGACACGATACTCGGCACGATTCAGACCACAATAACTGAAATCGGTCTCAAGATTGTCGGCGCGCTCATCCTTTGGCTGGTTGGACGCTGGCTCATCAGCATTGCTTCCGCCGTTGTCGCCCGGGCGCTGAAGAACAAGGTCGAGCCGACGGTCACGTCGTACATCGTCAATACGGTCGCGGTCCTTCTCAATATCACGCTGATCGTGGCGATTCTGGGCTACTTCGGCGTGCAGACCACGACTTTCGCCGCGTTGCTGGCGGCGGGCGGCTTGGCTATCGGTACGGCATGGAGCGGGTTGCTGGCGAATTTCGCCGCGGGCGCGTTTCTGGTCGTGCTGCGGCCCTTCAAGGTGGGAGACATGATCTCGGGCGGCGGCGTGACGGGTACGGTCGAAGAGATCGGAATGTTTGTCACCACAGTCAATACAGTGGACAACATTCGCACGTTTGTCGGAAACAACAAGCTACTGTCGGACAACATCCAAAACTACACGACGAATCCATGGCGGAGAGTGGACTGCACCGCGCAGATCGCCGGCGGGGCCGATCATCGCCAGGCCATCCAGATGCTGAAGGAGCGCCTGGCGAAAATTCCGAACGTGGTTCCTTCGCCCGCGGCCGATGTTGAGATCCTCACCTTCACGCCTTACGGTCCGGTTCTCGCGGTTCGCCCCTACTGCGCGAACGAGCACTACTGGCAGGTATATTTCGACACCAACCGGACCATTCGCGAGGTCGCCGACACGCTGCCCGCGCCGACCACCGGAATCACCGTTCGCAACGCGTAGTTTAGAGGGCTCGCGTCTACCTCTTCTTTTTGGTGGAAGGCGGCGCGGCCGAGGTGCTCATGCCGAGGCCGCGCAGTTCCTGGCGCGCGCGTCCAGCCTGATCGGTGTTTGGCGCGACCTTGATGATTTCGCGAAACACCGCGACGGCATCGTCACGCTGTCCCAATTTCACCAGCGACTGCCCTTTCATGAACATCGCGTCCATCGTCTTCGGATTTCTCGGATACTTCTCCAACACCGCGTCGAACGACTTCAGCGCGTTCTCATACGACTTCCGGTTGTAGTGAATCTCTCCGATGTAATACTCGGCCAGCGGAGCGTCGTCGGTGGAGCCAAACCATTTCAAGTAACTCGTGTACTCGTCCAACGCCAGGTCGAAGTTGCCGGTGCTCTTGTCCCGGCTGGCATCCTTGAAAAGGCTGGCCGCCGAGACGCCCTGCGGCGGACTGTCGGGCGCCGCGGTCCCAGGGGGCGGAGCGGGTGGCGCTTGCAGGACGCGGATTGCGTTGTTGGCGTCGGTGACTTTCTGATCCAACTTTCCCATGCGTTCCGACAGCGCGGCGATCGATTCCTTGACGAACCGGAATTCATCGGTCATGGTGTCGACTTTGACGCCGAGGTTCGATACCGGGGCCGACACCATCTTTTGCTGCTCGCTGAGGCGGTCGCGGAACGTGGCGTCCATCTTCGCCATGGACGTGGCATTGGCCTTCGCCTGATCCAGCACCTGCTGGAGGGTCGATTTCATCTCCGCAATATCCGCTTGCATGAGCTTCACCTGATCTTGAAGGAAGCCGACATCGCGCACCATGCCTTTCAAAATCACTTCCGGTTTTTGAGCCATCAGGCTCAATGGCAATGCAATCAGGAACAAGCGTTTCATGTTGGCCCCTCGACCGGTAATTCAGTCCCGCTCCGGGCGCGAGCGTGGACAACCGGCGCGCCCGGAGCGAGTTTGTGTTCAGTTGCTCTATTGCGCGGAGAAATGAACCCGCCGGTTCTTCTGCCAGCAGGATTCAGTGGACTCCGTGCATTGCGGCTTCTCTTTGCCGTAGCTGATGGTTCGCAGGCGATCACCCGGAACGCCGGCCTGCGTCAGAAATTCCTTGGCCGACGTGGCGCGGCGATCGCCCAATCCCAGGTTGTACTCGGCTGATCCGCGCTCGTCGCAGTGGCCTTCAACGTTGATGACGGCGTTGGGGAAATCGCGGAGAATCGCACGCAAGCCTTCAATGTCGCGGTGTAGCGTCGCGCGCGCGTCCTCGCGGATCTCGCTCTTGTCGTAATCGAAGTACACGTCCTGGACATCAGTGCTGAGCCGTTCCTGCAAGGTCTTGGTTGGAGTTGCGGGTGGCGGCGCCGGCGGAGGCGGCGGAGGCGGAGTATTGACGACCACCTGGACCGAAGCGTTGGCTGTGCCGCCCGGGCCTTTGGCCACCAGGCCGTAGGTGGTGTTGCCCGCGGGCGTGATGCGCCGCGTGCCGGTGGCCTCGACCGTGCCGACACCATTGTCAATGGTGATCTCGGTGGCGCCCATGACGTTCCAGCGCAAAGTCGAAGATTCGCCCCGCAATACGGTGGAGGGCTCGGCGGTGAAACTGATAACCGTCGGCGGGCCCTGCCGCTCCTGCAACGCGGGTTGGGGAGTTGGCGCCGGCGGGGTGACCGGCGGCTTCTTCTTGCAGCCCGCGCCAGCAAAGATCAAAATCGAAAGCGAGAGTACGGTGAGAGTTCGTAGCTTCATGGAATCCTTCTGTTCACTCCTGTGTCGTCCGGCGCATCCAGGCGCATGACTTACTTGCTCCACACGGGCATCCAGTTATTGCCCGCGGTCGTAAGCTGCCGCAGTTCCTGGCCGTTGGCCAGCATCGAATAGATCTGAGACCGCCCGCTGCGATTGGAAGAAAACACCAGGTGACGTCCGTCCGGCGCCCAGGTGGGGTTCTCATTCCTTCCTTGTCCATAAGTCAACTGAACCGTCTCCCGGGAAGCGACGTCCATGATAAAGATGTTCCAGTTTCCCGGTGCATAGCCGCGAGTCCACGCGAACGCGATGTGTTGCCCGTCAGGGTGCCAGCCGGGGTTGCCGGCTTCGCCCTCGCCGGTGGTCAACCGAACTACGTCCGCGCCGTCCATATTCATCTTATATATTTGTTGCGGACCGCTGCGTCCGGAAACAAAAACAATTTCCGCGCCGGTCTTGGGATTGACCTTGGGTTCGACCTCAATGGCGCGCGAGCTGGAGAGCCGCCGCATGTTGCCGCCATCGATATCGGCGATATAAATTTGTGCGTATCCGGTGAGCGTCGACGAAAAGAGCAGGCTCTTGCCGTCGGGTGTGAACTCCGGGGTCGCGTTCATCGAAGCCCTCGGATTCAGGAAGGGCAGATAGCGGTTGGTTTCGAGCAGGTGGATGAAAATCCGGGGCTCTCCCTTGGCGTAGGTGGTGAAGGCCAGTTTCGTGCCGTCTGCCGACACGGCAGGCGTGGTGGAAATCGAATTATAAGAGGTGATGCGGCGAGGATTGCCCCCATCGAAGTCCATGGCCCAGATGTCCTTGGTCCCGCGGCCTCCCCGGTCCGAAACGAAGTAGATACTGGTGCCGGCCAGCGTCTTGGCGCCGAACTGAGCCAGGATGTCGGCGGCGAATTCATGGGCGGCTTTCCGCGCTCCGGCTTCATCCAGGGAAGCGAGATACAGTTTGCGGAACACTTGGGCGCCGCTCAGATCGGCGACATTGACGTTGAACAGATGTCCAAAGGCCACAAACTGCCCGTTCTGTTCGGCGGCATAGCCGAAAGCCAGGTAATTTGCGTTAACGGGGGGGCCCGACCAGTCAATGAGGCAGCGCCCATTGCAATTGGCGGGGGCCGGAGGCGCATTGCGCCGGGCTGGCGCCGGGGGGGCGGGCGCCCGCAAATCGGAAGCCTGTTGCGGCGGGTCCAGCGGATAAAAGCTCTTGGCCGCCATCGAGAGCAGACCCGATTGCTGCAAATCCTCGAAGACAGTTTGGTTGAAAGTGGCGGCCAGCGGCTGCGCTCCGCCCGCACCGCGAAAATCGGGCGCCGCAATCACGCGCTTAGTGCCGCCTTCGAGTTTGATCAGAATGTCGCTTTGTTGTGCCCAGGCCGCACACACGAGGAGCAGGGTCGTTAGGGTCGTTCTCATCGTTTCAGTTGGAACCAGAATTCAATCGTTGCCGAATTGCCGTCGTACTGCGCGGGAAGGGGTGGGAAGGGTCCCGCCTCGATAATGGCCCGCCGGGCCGAATTGTCCAATGCCATCAGGCTGGAACTCTGCGCGACCCGCACGCCACGCACGCTGCCGTCGCGAGCGATCTCGAAGACAACCACCACCGGTGGCGCGGAATTCATGCGCGGGTCGACTTCATCGGTGCGCCATTTCTGCGCCACGCGGTCTCGCACGATGCCGGCATAAGCGCCAAAGCGCGTGCCAAACGGCGCCCCCGTTCCCACGCCGACGCCGCCCGAGCCGGGCGTCATCCCGTACATTTGCGATGACGCCGCCTGGCCCACGCGGCTGGTCAGTTGATTGTCCGAGTAGTCGCGCTTCGGCATCTTGCGCTCGTCATAACGGACAGGTTGAGGCCTGGACTTCTTCGATTTCGACTTCAGCGAAATCGCGTCAGGATCTTCCTTGGCGGCCGTCTTCGCCACCGGCTTGGGCGGGGGTGCGGGCACCTGCGATTCGGTGTCGTTGGCCACCGGGTTGCGCGGACCCTGCGTCGCCAGAAGTGGAATCTGCCGGACGGCGGTGATACCGACCACGCCGCCGCCCAGAGAGTTCGGATCTCCCCAGGATTCGCGCGAGCGGGCCGTGATCAACCCGGACAACGCGATTCCACTGAATACCGCCGCGTGCAGCAGGATGGAGCCGGCAAAGGGCTGCCTGAGTGGTTCGCGTTCGTCCAGTATGTCGGTTTGCCGCGGCATCGCTATTTCCGTGGACGGTCCGCCATGTCCTCCGGCTGTGTGACCACCTGCACACCGAGTTTGGCTTCGCCCAGCGCGCTGATGACGTGCGCAATCGGATCCCACACCGTGCGTGAATCCGCGCGCAGGTAGACCGACTGAGCCTTGCCGTACCGCTTACGGACCGCCGCGCCAAGTTCATTGATGTTGACGGGCGATTCGTTCAGATAGAGTTCGCCGGACTTCGTGATGCTGACCACCGGCAGTTCCTTGGTGCTGTCGCGGGACTGCCTGACCTTGGGGACTTCGACTTCCAGGCCGAATTCCATGACGTGCGCCGTCAGCATGAAGATGACCAGCAGCACCAGCACGACGTCGACCAGCGGAACAATATTGATCTCGGCCAGCGCGCCGCTGGACCGCCCGCGCCGCCCGCCGTTATTGCGAACTGAGAAGGCCACGCCGCTACCCTCCGAAGCTTCGATCGGTCAGGTTGAGGAATTCCAGGGAGAAGTCATCCATGCGCGCGCCGATCTCATCCAGCACATGTCCGAAATGGTTGTAGGCGACCGCGGCGGGAATGGCCGCGGCCAACCCCATTGCGGTCGCGATGAGAGCTTGCGAAATCCCCGGCGCCACGGCGCGCAGGCTGGCGCTGCCCGCCGTCCCTAATCCCTGAAAAGCGTCAATGATGCCGAGCACGGTTCCAAACAGGCCGATAAACGGTGAGACCGTCGCCGCCGTAGCCAGCCAGCTCATGTTGCGCTTGAGATGCGTCAGTTCCTCGCTGATCCCGAGTTGGAGCGACCGCTCGAGAGATTCCTTGTTCACCATGGTGCCGCGAGTCTTGACCTGGCGCGCTACCTCCTGGTAGCCGAAATCGAACACGGGAACGAGCGGCGCCGCGCGAAACTGCTCGCTGGCGACCGCCACCGCGTCGAGGTTGGGCGCTTTGCGGAACGCCCGCAGAAAACTGGTGTTCGCAAGCTGCGCCTTGTTGAAGGTGGACCACTTGGAGAAGATGATGGTCCAGCTCAACAAGGACACGAGCACGAGGATGATCAAAACAATTTGGGATATAAATGTTGCCTGGGTGACCAGATCCCATAGCGAAACCTGGAGCAAGGCTCCCAAGTAGGGCAGATTCAAGGCTTCTCCTAATGTGAGGGCTAGAAACTTCATGATATCGAAGCTGCTCATTAGACGCTTTGTAGCGGCGCAAAGACGAGTCGCGGCGCGCGTGCGCGCCTGTAAACCGGGATCCAGGAGCCAGTTCGTATAATGAGCAGCAGTGCTGCTGGAACTCGTTGTCGAGAACTTCGCCGTGGTCGAGAAATTGCGCCTGCGATTCCACGAAGGGCTCAACGTGCTGACCGGCGAAACGGGCAGCGGCAAGTCGCTGGTAGTCGATGCCTTGGGATTGCTGCTGGGGGGACGCGGGTCCACTGACCTGATCCGCACGGGAGCGCCGCGAGCTTTCGTCGGCGGGATTTTCGAGCTGCCATCCGGAACTCATTTTTCCGGCTGGCTGGAGGAAAACAGCATTACCGCGGAAGATGGCGAGTTGCTCATTGAACGCGAGATTCTGGCCAACGGAAAATCGCGCGCCTTCGCCGGCGGACGGCCCGTTACGGCGGCGTTTCTGAGAGGCCTTGCGCCTCACCTGGGAGACATTCACGGGCAGCATGACCAGCAGCAGTTGTTTGACCCGGGCTCGCAACTTGGCATTCTCGATGAGAGCGGTTCGATTGCGCGGGAGGAAGTCCGTTCTCGGTTCCGAGCCTGGCGCGATGCGGTGGCCCGGTTGAACGAACTCGACCGGAATGAAAAGGACAAGCTGCGCCTCGCGGACCTGTGGAACATGCAGCGCAACGAAATCGAGGGCGCCAGTCCGGCGCCCGGCGAAGACGCTTCGCTTGAGAATGAGCGCCGCGTGCTGAAGAATGTCGCCAAGCTTCAGGAGAATGCCTCGGCGGCATTCGAGGCGCTCTCCGACGCGCCGGAATCGGCGGCCGCCAACCTTCGCGCCGCGCTGAAACGGATCGAGGAACTGGCCAGGATCGACGCGAACCTGAAGGCGCTGCTCGAGACGCTGCGCCCGGCCCAGATCGCCATCGACGACGTCTCTCACGAGTTGCGCCATTACCTGGGCAGCCTCGAAGCCGATCCCGGACGCCTGGAGCACGTCGAGTCGCGGCTGGCCCTGATCGACCGGCTGAAGAAGAAGTACGGCGCGACGATCGAGGAAGTCCTCGAATTCCTGGCAGGGGTGACGCGCCAGCTATCGGCGCTGGAAAACTCGGCGCAGCGGCGCGCCGAGTTGACGCTGGAGGCCGAACGGCTCGAACAGGAGTTTCGC
>JADZCI010000106.1 GCA_020851655.1 Bryobacterales bacterium | reverse complement strand
CCTTGCAGGAGTTGCGCCCGGAGGGTGACGCTTCCCCGGCCGGTGAACTTCACGGCATTGCCGAGCAAATTAGTCAGAACCTGCCCCAGCCGTACAGGGTCCGCTACGACAATCCTTGGCACATCGGACGCGACGGCCAGTTCCAGCGCTAGGCCCTTTTCCTGGGCTCGTACTTGCAGCATCCTGACGATCTGGCCGACATGCGCGCGCAAGTCAAAGGCTGTGCAATCCAGTTCCAGTTTTCCGGCCTCGAGCTTGGAGAAGTCGAGGATGTCGTTCACGATGGTCACCAGAGACTCGGCAGAAACCCGGATGATCTCGTGCGCCTCACGCAATTCGGGCGTTGCTTCCGAACCGCGAATCGCTTCCAGCATGCCGACGATCCCGTTCATGGGCGTTCGAATCTCGTGACTCATGTTGGCGAGGAACTCACTCTTCAGCCGCGCCCCTTCCTCGGCCTTGTCCTTGGCGAACCGAAGCTCCTCGTTAGTTCGAATCAGGTCCTTGGTGCGGGATTCAACCTTTTCTTCCAGTTCCTGCCTGTGGAGCGTCAACTGGCCGTCGCGCCTCTCAATCTCCTCGAGCATTCCGTTAAACGCATCGATTACACCGCCAATTTCGTCGCGTCCCGCGGGAAGGGCGCGAATGCTGAAGTCGCGTTGGCCGGAAATCGCGCGAGCGGTCAACGCCAACCCGGTCAGCGGAGCGGAAATCAGCCGCTGCAACCAACTGGAAACTCCGAACGCGGCAAAAACCGCGATCATCGCGACAAGCCAGAGAATTCCGCTGTAGTTCAGGACCCTGGCGTAGAACTTGTGCCAGTCGGACTCGATCACCAGGTAGCCGATCACGTCGCCGCTGAGTTCAATGGAGCGAACCAGCGACAGGTGATCGCGGTCGGTGTAGGCGCCGGGCCGCCGCGGCGCAGGAATGTCCCGGCGCCTCCCCTCCCTCTGAAATGCCGCGAACAACTGGCCGTTCGGCTCGAAAACAAACGCCCGCAGGATTGTGTCGTCGCTGGCCAGCGAGGCCAGACTTTCGGCCGCTTCCCGCCGGTTTCCGAAGGCCAGCGAGGCCTTGACGTTGCCTCCCACGATATCGGCGACATTCACCGCGTGGCGCATCATTTGGGCGCGGTACCAGTTCAGCTCAAACAGCAGCAGTCCGAACCCCATCAGCGTAACCGCGATACCGCTGCCCAGCACTCCCAAGGCGGTGAGCTTCACGCGAAGGGAGATATCTCGTGTCCAGCGATGGATCACGGTTGTCCTCCCGCGTGGGCCTTTCGCGCAAGCTGGAGGAGGTTGGAACTGATGTCCAGCCCCGAACGCCGAATGGCGGCGACGTTGGCCTCGAATACGACTCTGCGATCTTCGACCAACAGGGCCAGCATTCCGCCGCCGGCCAGGAAAGCCGAACTCTCTCCGACCGTCAGCACCGGTTTTCCGTCCACGGCGGCCAGAGCCTGCGTCAACTTTCTGGTGTGGTCCCCGCCAATCAACAATACGGAGCAGGCTGGCAGCGAGTCGAGGGTGGCGGTCAGCAGTTTCACCGGACGGCCACTCACCAGCTTGTTGGCCATCATCTTCCCGGCGGCCTGGCCTAACTCAGACTCTTCAGGCTGGCACACGATCAGCTCCCGCTGGGTGCTTGGCCAGTTCACGAACCGGATGAAGTTCAATACGAAGGCAGCCTTCACCTCGTGCTCCGAAGGTTGGCCGGAAAGCCGCGGCGAACAGACAAAGATCCAGAACGGCGCCAGCGCGCAAGCACTCCTGAGAATCGCTTTGGCAGCCCTTCTCAGCGGCGCCACAGGACCATCCCAAACACGCGGCGGCTCACCAGGGCGCTTTGCGTGGCGAACGCGGAGGCAAATTCGCGCCGGCCATCTTGAGCCAGATCCTGACCTGCCACGGAGAACTCCCAGTGCTCGGCCGGCCGCCATCCCAGGCGCGCGTCAATCCGGACATACCCTGGAACCCGGTCCCTGGCAATTCTGGACACAGCGTACACCGCCGTATCGAACTCGACGCGGCGAGGAAGGTTGAGCCGCACCTGCAATGAGCCATGCTGGGTAGGGTTTGTGCCATTGGCCAGTTCGCGCGCAACGACGTACTGCCGCGATTCGGGCGCCAGGCTGAGGTTCATCCAGGTATAGTTGGCATGGATCCGGACCGTGGGTTTCGGATTCCAACTCAGCCAGGACTCGACTCCTCTCGACAGCCCTCTTTCGCCGTTTCGGTACGAAACCGGGAGCACTATGCGACGGGGCCCGGACGCAAGAAATGGATCCAGAAGAGCCAGAAATCCTATGCTGGAGTACCAATTCTGGAACAAGGACACGTCGGCCGTCAGGGTCTTTGTCAAATGCCCGCGCCAGCCGGCTTCGAGCGCCCACATCTTCTCGTATCCGAAGCCAGGGTCCATGGTCAACCTCGTTTCCCTTGGAATACCTTGCCCGGCGCTGTAGCCCGCCAAGGCATCCACCTCACGCTCCAGACGGCTGGGAGCCCGGACGGCGCGTGAAAAGGAAGTCCAGATCGAACGCCTGGGCGACGGGGTCCAGAGAAGTTGCGCCCCCGGCTGAAACTGTGTCCCGGCGTAACTGCTGTATTCCAACTTGCCTCCCGCCGTCAGGCGAAGGGTGTCAGTGAGCGAGACTTCGTCCTGCATGAACCCGTTCAATAGTCCCGTGCTTTGCGGCGCGGCCAAGGTAGATCCCAAATGCGACGAAGGCACGGCGCTATACCACAGGCGGGCGCCGCCGCCCCACAGAACGTCATGCCGGCCGAGCGGTTTCCGCCGCTGGTATTCACCATCCAGCGTGGAGACCGCGGGCGACATCATTGCGCTGCTTCTCACTTGGCGATCGAAGTAGACCTGGTACGCACTGTTGGCGGCGTTGGCGTTTCCGCGCGTCAGCCGGGCCAGCAGGAATCCACCCGTTGTGTCTGTCCCGTTGACAATGTCGCGGGCATACGGCGGCTGGGTCTGGGGCATGCGCAGGACCTGTTCGTGGTTGCCGGCGTATACGTCGCCTTCCAGCACCAGGCTGCTGGCCGGACTTAGTTGCGTGTCGGAGCGGAAGCCGATTCGGCCCCTGTTCCATGAATCGATCCCGATTCCGTTCGGATAGCGGAGCGGGAGCGTGACGCCCGCCGTTCCGAAAAGCCGGAAAGTCGTTTGCGTGCCCGCCCGCGCGCCGTAGCGAAACCGCGCCACCCCGGCCTCGCTGGAACCCGTTCCCAGAACAACCGAACTGCCCAGGGTCTCTCTGGACGGCTTGGTGATGATATTGACGACGCCATTGGTGGCGTTGGCGCCCCACATCGTGCCGCCCGGTCCGCGAATGATCTCGATCCGGTCGATATCCTCGATGGGCACGGCGACGCTGTCCCAGTAGACGCCGCCGAAGACCGGTGTGTACACGCTGCGGCCGTCGATCATCACCAATAGTTTGTTGGCGAATTCGCCGTTCGGCCCGCGAGCCGAAACCGCCCAGGTACTGGTGTCCAGCCGGGCCACTTGCATGCCCGGCGCCAGCCGCAGGGCTTCCGGAATGGTCTGGGCGCCGGAACGCCGTATTTCTTCGCCGCTCAGGACAAAGATTGCCGCGGGAGTCTGTGAGAGTGGCTGCTGCTTGCGCCCCGCCGAGACGACTTCAAGGCTTAACAACTGCTCGATGCTTGCTTCTGAAAGATCTGGAGGGACTTGACCGCTCTGGGCGAATAGCGGGACAACTGCCAGCAACAGCAGGAATATCGGAACCCATGACCGGGAGGATCCCCATCTTCTGAAGGTAGAGCTCACGCTCCCCTATCGGCGGTCACCGCTCTCAGCCTTAAGGCCTAGCCGATCTCCTCGATCTTTTGCGCGCTCAGCAGCAGGGCTCTCGGGATATGAAAGCAACCTTTATAGTTGTTCCCCTTCAAGGTCAGGACCGAGTTGCCCCGGCGGTCCAGATAGCCGAACCACTCACCGTACTCCGGATCCGCAAAGCGCTCGAAAACGTACTTGTCCACCCGGTCGAGCCAGCGCCGCCATTTCTCGTCTCTGGTCATCGCATAGCAGTGCGCCAGGCAACAGAGCGCTTCGGCGTGCACCCACCATAGCTTCATCGACGCTTCCAGTTGCAAGGTCGGCTTGTCCTCGAGATCTTGAAAGTAGTAGAACCCGTCATACTCCCGGTCCCAACCAAACTCCAGGGCGGCCTCGACGCTGGCGAGCAACTTCTCCTTTAACGTGGGATCGGGCTCGATTTCCAGGATCCGGAACAGAATCCAGGCGACTTCGAAAATGCTTCCGGCACAGACCAAACGCCCTTCCGGGTACTGCCTCAGCCCCGGTCCCGCCATTTCGGTAAGCAATCCCGAGTGTGGATCGAAATGCGGAAGGATGTTGGCCAGCGACTGCTTCATCGGAGTCCGCCAGGCATCGTTGTTAGTGGCGTGAAACAGTTCGAGGGCCATGGATGCGGTCACGTACACGTCGGCCAACTGTGTAGCTGGCGGCGCGCCAGCCAGCGCGGGACGCCCCAACAACCCCGGCTCCGCGATCCACTTTTCAACCTGCCTAAACAGATCGGCCGCCCGGGTGCGGTACGCCGCGTCGCCGGTGGCTTTCGAGTATTCCAGGAAGCCAAGCATGACGAAGACCGCGCCGTAGGGTTTTCTCTGATAGGACGCCGGGGCGCCTTCGCGCGTCAGGCTGAAGTAGCAACGGCCCTGGGGGTCGAATACATGTTTCTCCAGGAACTCGACGCCGCCGCGCGCCGCTCGAAGCCACTCGTCCCGCGGTTCCAGTTCCCGGTACAACTTGCTCAAAGTCCAAATCTGGCGCCCTTGAAGCCAGACGTATTTCCTGGTATCGAAGACCGTACCATCCCGGTCAAGACAGGTGAAGAACCCGCCGTATTCGGTGTCGACGGAGTACCTCATCCAAAACGGGATCACGGATTCCAGCAGATGGCGCCGGTAGCGCTCAGCCAAGGCTCGAATAGCCATACTTGGGACCGATCATACCCTTTGATCCGGCGACGCTGCTTACCCGTGGCGGTACCGGCAGGTACAATGGGCGCGTTGAGCTGGAGGATGTCCCTTCCGCCTTCGGATTTGCGCCTTGCCGTATAAGGGGACGTGCACAAGACGGAGATCATCATCGTAAGGCTTTTATGAAACCCAATGAATCTACACCTGCCGGTCAAGGAACCGCGGCGGCCGCGGCCAGGCCGGCCCACTCATTTGCGGGATTTGACACCGCCATCTATCCCGGCGACGAAAAGATGAGGATCTGGAAGGCCTCTTCTCCGTACTCCCACACCGCCTACTATCTGCCGTCGCCCGGCCATCTCAACGCATCCTGGGTGGGCGTCCGGGAACGGCTCGAGCAGATGGGGTGGAGCTTCGCCGTCGTCTATTCCGGAGGGGAACACGATCGCGGCGCGGAGAACGGGACCGATGCGGCCGCCCGCGCGGAACGGGAGGGATTTCCGCCGGGCGCCGTGATCTTCCTGGATATGGAGCCTCTCGAATCCATTGATTCGTCCGTCAAGGATTACGTACGCGGCTGGTTTGCCGAAGTACTTCAGGCAGGCTACACGCCATCCCTGCGATGCGATGCGAAACACGCCATCGCGCTGCGTGAGATGGCGCTGGACAACTACCCGCCGGCGGCCAACGCACCGCTGTTTTGGGTGCGTGGCGGCCCGGCGGTCTTCAACCGGGCAGCGAGCCATCCCGGCGACTCCGGCATTCCGTTTGCCGGGCTGTGGCAAGAGTCCGCGGCCACACTGGAGACACACGGCGGCGCCACCATGCCGGCCGCGGCCAACGTCGCCTCAATGGAAAATCCTTCCGGCCTCTACGTGAGCGTAGGCACGGCAGCGGTACTGCCGGCGGCCGCGCGTCCTCTCTCGCCGCTGGAACGGGTCAATCGCGTCATCCAAAAGCATCTGCACGAACTCATGCTAAAGGACGTAATTCAAGTCCGGGCGGGATACCGCGTGGCCGCGGGGCAGCCCACCGGGCAGCCCGCGATCGTCGTCAAAGTTCTGGACAAGAATCCGAACCTGCCGGCCGGCGCTCAACTGCCCCGATCGGTTGAGGGCTTTCCCGTTGACGTTCGCCAGGCCTCGCCGATCGAGCAAATCAGGGTGGCTGACCCCCAGTCGGCATCCGCATTGGAGCGCGCGCCCGAGTTCGAGACGCCAACGTGGGAGTTTGAGTACGGCGAGTTGGCGTTCTCGGCGCAGTTTCTGGCCAAAGCCGTGCCGACGATACCCTACCAACCCGCTTCGGTCCCGCTCGATCAGGTGGATAGCAAGCTTACCATCAACTGTCACGCAAGCCCGGATTGCGGGTGGCCCAATCTCAAGCCGTTTCTGGAAGGTACTCAGGAACGCCTGACGGTCGGCATGTACGACATCGGATCGCAGCACGTCATCGACACCTTTAAGCAATCGGTTCAGGACAAGCACCTGACGATGGTGCTTGATTCTAATCCCGCGGGGCCCAACGAACATCCGCTTCAGAAAGCGCTCGAGCAGGAATTGGGTGCGAAATTCAAGTTCGCATGGGCGCCGGAGGCCACGAGCCGCGACATCACCACGGCGATCTTTCCGAACGCTTACCACATCAAGGTCGTGGTACGGGACGGTAAGGTGATGTGGCTGTCCAGCGGCAACTGGATGGATTCCAACCAGCCGGACATCAACCCGGTTCAGAATGCCGCCGATCGGTCGCAAGCCGGAAGGCGGAATCGCGAATGGCACGTCATTGTGGATCATGAGGGCCTCTCCTCGCTTTACGAAACGTACCTCGAGCACGACTTGAAGCAGGCGCTTCCCCTTCAAAGAGCCGGAGCGTCCTTCGCCGCACCCGCGGCGGGAATCGAACTCTTTGTTGAAGAAGTTGATTCGGACCTGGAGCCGGCCGCGGCGCTTCCCCGGCAGTTCTTCAAGCCATTCCTGCTAAAAGACAAGCAGGTCCGGATCCAGCCGCTGCTCACGCCGGACAACTACGGTCCTCATATTCTGGCGTTGATCCGGTCCGCCAAGAAGAAGTTCTACATGCAGACGCAGTACGTACACGCGCAGCAGTCCAGCCCGCAGGTTCTGAAATCGCTGGTGGAGGCGATTCAGGAACGCATCGAGGCGGGCGTCGATGTCCGGATCATTGTTCACGAACGCGAAGCGAGAGGCGACTGGATCGAACGGCTGCAGACAACAGGGTTCGACACGAGCGTGTTTCGTGTTCAGCCGGGCATACACAACAAGGGCATGGTGGTCGACTCGAAGATCGCGGTGGTGGGAAGCCAGAATTGGTCGGGCGACGGCGTTTCACGAAATCGCGACGCCAGCCTGATTCTTTTCAATACGCAGATCGCCAGGTATTTCGAGAAGATCTTTCTGCATGACTGGACCCGGCTGGCGCGGCCATACGAGCATCGCCCCTTGCGAGTGCTGGCCGCCAAGCCGGGAGAGGCGACGCCCGCCGGATTCCGCCGCATCACGCTGGCGGACTACCTGAGCGAGTAGCGAGCACCCCGGCGGCCCTCCGGTGGCATACTTGGGGAGATGAGAGCGCCCGCGTTGTTTCTACTACTCGGCCTTGCGGCCGCCGCGCAGGATTTCTCCGAGGTCAAGGTGGAGCGGGTGGCGACGGGTTACCGCTTTACCGAAGGGCCCGTGTGGTCGCGAGAAGGGTTCGTTCTTTTTAGCGACGTTCCGGACAATCGTATCGTCAAGCTCACGCCGCCTGCAGCCACGTCCACATTCCGCGACGGCTCCGGGGCGGCCAACGGCAACACATTCGATTCCAAGGGAAACCTGTACACGTGCGAAGGCGCAAATCACCGCATCACCAGGACGGACATCAAGGGTAAGGTGGAAACCGTGGCCAGCCAGTTCGAAGGTAAACCTTTTACCGCGCCGAACGACATTGTGGTGTCCAAGGATGGCCACATCTACTTTACTGACCCCGCCTTTGGAAACCAGGCGGACTCCAAACAGATCCCGTTCTTCGGTGTTTACCATGTCACGCCCAAGGGGGACGTCAGCGCCGTGTCGCGGCTACAGACTCGCCCCAACGGCATCGCCCTTTCGCCCAACGGACGGGTGCTCTACGTGGCGAACTCCGACGAACGGAACATTCGCGCCTACGACGTGGACCGGTCGGGCACGGCCTCGAACGAGCGTGTGGTGATCACCGGGATCGAAGGCGTGCCAGATGGCATCAAAGTCGATGAGAAAGGCAACATCTACGTCACCTGCCGCGGCGTGGCGATCTATAGCTCAGCGGGCAAGCTGATCCGCATGATCGAAATGCCCGAAACGCCGGCCAACTGCGCCTTCGGCGATGCGGATCTGCAGAGTCTCTACGTCACGGCGCGAACGTCGCTATATCGAATCCGGCTCAACGTCAAAGGCGCGATCCAATATTGAAGCGGTCTCGGACGCGAAAGGCTAGCCGTCGCGTAGGCAGGGAACGTGAGGCGCCAGCCGGCTACACGAGCCTTGGCCGAGTTGCGCACAAACTGTACAGTTCATATGATTGAACTGGAGACTTGACATGCAACCCACCGGCAAGAATCAAAGTATCGTCGTGTCCGCGCTGACTGCACGCACCGGCTTTGGCAAGCTCCTGCGCCGCGTGGAAGACGAACACCGCTCGCTGGTGATCGAAAAGCGCGGTACGCCAAGGGCAGTGCTCCTCAGCATCGGCGACTACGTGAAACTTGCCGCCCCCGAGCCGGAAATCCTCCGTGTGATCGGCGAGGAATCGAAGCGCAAGGGTACGGATAAGCTCACTTCCCGCGAAATAGACCAGGAGATCAGGGCGGCGCGCGCCGCCAGGCGCAAGCGCGGATGATACCGCTCCGGCTGGTGATCGACACCAACATCGTTGTTTCAGCAGCGCTGAAGCCGGACGGACTCCAGCGCACCGTTCTCCTGCTCGCTCTCAGCAAACCGGTGCGGCTCTACGTCAGCAAGGCGATTATGGACGAGTACCGGGAGGTGCTCGGGCGACGGAAGATGAACATCGCCAAAGGACACCGCCAACAGCTTTTACAGCTCATCGAAAACCGCTCCCAAGCGGTCACGCCTTCGCGCCCGCTCCAGGTGACCACGGACCCAGACGACAATAAGTTCCTGGAGTGCGCTGACGCCGCGCGAGCCGATTACCTCATCACTGGCAACCAGAAGCATTTCCCGAAGTTCTGGAAGAAGACGAAGGTCATCACGTCACACGAGTTCATCGACATCGTGGCGCCGCACCTGATCCCATGAACGCGAAGCTTGAGCAGGGCAAACACTCGCCGCCTGAAACTTCAACTACATTACAATCTCTTGGGAAAGGACCTGAGTGAGCGCCACGCCAGACGACCGCCGCTATCCATCGCACCCGCTACTCGGTGTGGGCGCCCTGATTTTCGACGCCGGACGGATTCTATTGATCGAGAGGGGCAGGGAGCCTCTCAAGGGATTCTGGAGTCTGCCCGGGGGGTTGGTGGAAGCGGGCGAACGTCTCGAATCCGCCGTGTGCCGCGAAGTACTGGAAGAGACCGGGCTCGTGGTGCGGCCGCTTTCCTTACTGGAGATTTTCGAGCGGATCATCCCCGATGAACAAGGCAAGGCCGAATACCACTACGTGCTGATCGATTACGTGTGTCAGGTGACAGGTGGAAAACTTTGCGCCGCCAGCGATGTCAGCAACGTCGCGTGGGCCGCGCCAGCCGATCTCGTCAATTACCGGCTGACCGCGGGGACGCTTCCCGTCATCGAAAGAGGCTTCCGCCAGTGCCAATGAATCCTCACAGCCTGGAACTACTCGAGTATGAGTCGCTGCTGCGGTTGCTGGCGCGCTATACGGGAAGTCCCCTTGGCCGTCAGCTTGTTGAACAGGCCCGGCCATCCAGCGATCGCCAGTGGCTTGACTCGGAACTCGCCGCCGCAACCGAGGCCCTCGATTACACACGCTCGGCCGACCGCGCCACAGGCTCGCGCGATGGCCCGGCGCGACTGCGATTTACGGACCTGCCCGATACCGGAGGGGCGGCGGAGCGCCTGCGGATCGAAGGCTCGGTCCTCGATTCGCTTGAAATCTACTCGTTGATTGCGCTCCTGGAGCGGGCATCCGAGATTCGCGGCGCGCTGCTTCCGGCGGCGGAAGCTTACCCGCGCCTTTCGGAACGGGCGGCGCGGATCGGAGAATTCCGGCCGCTGCTGCGAGATCTGGCGGGGAAGATCCTGCCCGACGGTTCCGTGGCGGACGACGCCAGCGTGGCGCTGGCGCGCATTCGCCGCGACATCGAGCGCCAGCGCAAGCAGATCGAGGAATCACTGGACCGCTTCGTGCGCACTCACCGTGAAGATGGCGTTCTACAAGAAGAATTTGTCACCGTCCGGAACGACCGTTTCGTGATCCCAGTGATTCCCGGCGCCAAGAAGCGCGTCCCAGGGGTGATTCATGGCGCAAGCGGCAGCGGCCACACGCTCTTCCTCGAACCGATGGAGACGATCGAACTCAATAACGACCTGGTTCGATTGAACGAAGAGGAGATGCGCGAGGTTCACCGCATTCTGCGTGAAATGACCGCGCGGCTGCGGGAACATGCCGGCGCCATTCGCGAGGCGGCCCGCGTGCTTGGCGAGCTTGACTATGCGTTTGCCAAAGCCCGGTTTGCCGTCGACTTTGACGCCGTGATCCCCCGTTTCAGCAACGGCGAGCAGCCTCGTCTGGCGCTGCGGCGCGCCCGTCATCCGCTGCTTCAAGACGTCCTCCGGCGGCAGAACAAACCGATCGTTCCAATCAGTCTCTTACTAGACTCAGATGCCAGGACGCTGCTGATCAGCGGGCCCAACACCGGCGGCAAGACGGTGGCGATGAAGACTGCCGGGTTACTTGCGCTGATGGCCCAATCCGCCTTGCCTGTGCCCGCCGAAGAGGCCGAGTTTCCGGTCTTTGACGAAGTTCTGGCCGACATCGGAGACGAGCAATCGATCGAGCAGAGCCTCAGTTCCTTTTCGGCCCATATCGTGCGGCTGAAGGAGATGGTCGAGTCGGTGACTCCGCGTTCGCTTGTGCTGCTGGATGAATTGGGCCGCGCGACCGATCCCGAGGAAGGTGGCGCGCTGGGCGTTGCCGCGCTGGAGGAGTTCCGCCAATTTGGAGCGTTTACTCTCGCCTCCACTCACCTGTTGCCGCTCAAGGTATACGGCGCCGGCACGCCGGGCGTGCTGAACGCGTCCATGGGCTTCAACGAGGATACATTGGCGCCCACCTATGTCCTTCGCACAGGGATGCCGGGCAAGTCCGCGGGGCTCGACATTGCCACCCGTTTGGGTCTACCGGCGCACATGATCGAACGGGCTCGCAACGCGATGTCGACGCGGGAACGGGACCTCGCCCGGCTGCTCAACCAACTGGAGCAGCGCCTAACCGAAGCGGCCGCGCAGGTGGCCGAAAACGCGCGCGCCAGCATGAAACTGGTGGAACGCGAGCAAGCCCTGGAAAAGGAGGCTCAGCGGCAGCAGGCGCAGAAGTTAAAGGAAATGGAGCAACGCGCCGCCGAAGCCGTCGCACAATTCGAGGCCCAGACCCGGCAGATGATGGAAGCCCTGGCGGCCACTGCCGAAAAGCGCAAGGATGCCGAGAAACTCCAGCGCCAGGCGGCGCGCATCAAACGCGAGTTTGAAGAGTCGGTTCAGGGTGCGGCGAAGCCCAAGGCTCCACCACCCGCGCTGCCCGAGATTCGAGAAGGCGTTCGCGTCCGTTTGCGCGATGTGCGGGAAGCCGCCGTGGTCCGCCGGGTCCATCCCAACGGGCGGCTGGATGTCGACCTGGGTATGCTGACGATGCAGATTCAGGCGTCCGATGTCGTGGAGATTCTTCAAGGCCAGAGGCAGGGCCCCCGGCTGCCGGCGGGCGTGACGTTTACAGCGGGTCCGCGATGGGACACGCTCACGCGCGAGATCAATGTCATCGGCAAGACCGCCGACGAGGCGATTGACGTCGTGGACAAGTTTCTCGACACCGCCCTGCTTGCCGAAGTGGCCCGGATTCGAGTCGTCCACGGCCACGGGCACGGAGTTCTCCGCAAGGCCCTGGGTGGCTGGTTGGCCAAGCACCCGGCTGTTGAGAAGTTCTATCCCGCTTCCCCGCAGGAGGGTGGAACAGGGGCGACGATCGTCGAACTGAAGGGCGGCTGACGGAACTTCGGAGCCGGCCGCAAGCTCTTTTAGACGAGGACCCGGCGGAAGACCTCGCGCAGTTCCACCGCCTTCCAGGGCTTGGGAAGCACGGCGTCAAAGCCATAGTGCTGGTATTGCGACATGACGGGCGAGTCGGAGTATCCGCTCGAAACAATCAGTCTGGCCGATGGATCGCATTGTTTGATTTGTTCGGCGGCCTCAATACCGCCCATGCCCCCGGCAACCGTTACATCGAGAAGCACCGCATCAAAGCTCCGTCCTGCGGCTTTGGCTGCTTCATATAGAGAGACCGCCTCGGCTCCATCGGCGGCGGTCTCGACCTCATAACCCAGAGTGGTGAGCACACGTTCGAGGAGAATTCTCAATTGTTCTTCGTCGTCCATTACGAGAAGCCTGCCCGCCCCGGCGCGCGGCTGGGCAACGCGAGCCTCTCCGGCTCGCGCCGTCAACACCGCTTGCGAGCGGCTCTCGGGCGACGCGGGAAGGTCGACCACGAAGGTCGTGCCGCCACCTTCCTTTGAGTTCACACCTATGTGCCCGCCGTGCTTGGACACGATCGCGTAGGCGGTAGCCAGGCCCAGACCGCTCCAGCCCACCTTGGTCGTGAAGTAGGGATCGAAGATGCGGGGCAGGATGTCTTCGGCGATGCCGCATCCATAATCCTGTATGGAGATCCGGACATAGGATCCCGATCCGGCGTCCTTGTCCGTCTTGACTACGGCATTCTCGGCGCGGACCTCGATGATGCCGCCTTCCGGCATGGCCTGTTTTGAGTTGAGAAGAATGTTGTGCAGAACCTGGCCGATTTGCGCGCTGTCGACCTCGGCGGGCCACAGGTCCTTTGCAATGCTAACGCTGATGCTGGTCGGCGCCCCAGCCCGCGCCAACCGAACCGCATCCTGGACGATTTTCGCCACCGAACTGATGCGGCGCACCGGGGCGCCCCCTTTGGCGAAAGTCAATAACTGCGAAGACAGAAAGGCCGCGCGTTCACAAATGGCGAGGGTGTGTTCAAGAGGTTCCTGCGCCGGAGCGTCCGGTTCCAACTGGAGTCTGGCAAGTTCGACATTGCCCTGAATTACGGTGAGAAAGTTATTGAAGTCGTGCGCGATGCCGCCGGCCAGTACTCCCAGAGATTCCAGTTTTCGAGCCTGCACCAGTTCGTGCTCGACTTGTTGGCGCTGCTCGATTTCCGACCGCAACAGCGAGGAGGACTCTTCCAGGGCGGCGCTCCGTTCCTCAACGCGCGCTTCGAGTTGCTGATTCAGCGTTTCGGCCTGATGACGCGCTTCATCGAGATCGTGAACCAGGTCCTGGTTCTCAAATTGGAGATTGAGAGACGATTCGATGTTCCGCTGGAATCGCGAGGTGGCCAGAATGATCGCGATCGTGAAGACAGCGGCCAGCAGGCCCATGGCCAGGTGTCCCTTGTCGCCGTCCACCGCCAGGCGTAGAGACGGCATGATACCCGCCGGAATCAGGAAGGCGAGAAAAGCCTCGGGACGGGGGGCGAGCAGCGAGGCGCCACCCAGCATCATGCCCCCGAGCACAAAGACCACGAAGACCTGGCCCATCAGGTTGGTCTCGGAATAAAAGAGCACTCCCGCCGCGCCCCATCCCGCCCCTGCGAGTCCCGCTCCAACCGCAAAGGCGGTACCCCACCGCAATACCTCCAAGGGCCGGGCGGAAGAGTGCTCATAGCGCCGCTGCAGGAAGAACCGGAACGCCGCGATGGCGAGCATGTAGAGGGTCCAGCCCCAGACCACTCCGGCTTGGGTGATCTGGCACTGAAAATACGACAGGACTAGCGTGGCGACGACTGTTACGGCGGTTCCGGTGGACGCGTTGGCATAGAGCAGATCGATTTGTGCGGCGCGAATCAGTTCGGACTTGCGGTTGGCTCGCGATGCGCTTTGTTCCGTGTTGTGCGGCATTGCCCCGTCCTCCTGGCGGGTTGGTACCTCAAAGATCGAAGGCCCTCGCCTGAGGTCCGTCTAGCGGTGTAACACGGCGCAAATCCGTTGGTTTCCGCCGTTTTCACCCCGGGCGGAAAATCTTCAAACCAATACGCAAACGTGTTCCTTTTTGGAACTGAATTGAGCCCCAGTGACGTTTCTCAAATCGCACCCTTCCCAGGCGCGCCGCTCCATGGCGGCAAGTCTATCGATCATCGTACTCCCTTTTCAGGGCTTCTACTATCGACCCGTTTGTGACGGGCTGATGGAGCAAGTCTTCTTTGGTACAATGTTAGCGTTGCCCCTTGCGCACGCCACCTGAAGGTGGAGTGTGCGCTTGAGTGCAAATCGTCTGGACAGGTGGCCGAGTGGTTAATGGCAGCAGACTGTAAATCTGCCGCTCCTTGCGAGCTACGGAGGTTCGAATCCTCCCCTGTCCACCATTTGCTTCAGGCCGGGGTCAAGAGAGTTGCGTTATTTTGTAATAGCGGGCCGATGTAGCTCAGTTGGTAGAGCGCGTCCTTGGTAAGGACGAGGTCACCAGTTCAATCCTGGTCATCGGCTCCAGAGATTTTTCAAGCTGGATCCTTCCGAAGAATCCTGGCGGCGGAGAGCCGCTTCAGTTTTTCCGGCAAAACAGAAGGCAGCAGGGAGTCAGTCGCATGGCGAAAGAGAAATTTGACCGTAGTAAGCCGCACGTGAACGTGGGGACGATCGGGCACATCGATCACGGCAAGACGACCTTGACGGCGGCGATCACCAAGACGCTGGCGAAGAACAACCCGAAGG
>JADZCI010000105.1 GCA_020851655.1 Bryobacterales bacterium | reverse complement strand
CTTGGCGGGCGCGGCGCCCGGGGTTTCCGCGGCTTTGGTATCTTCGGTCTTTGGTTTTTCGGGCGGCGCAGCCATTGTCTTGCGCTCTTCTTCGATGGCCTTTTCGCGTGTCTCCACGTTGCGGATGCGCTCCTTGAGGTCCTGCTCGGAAGTGGTGGCGCTATCGCGCGTGGTTTCGATGGCCTGGTCGAGAACGAACTTGTAGCGTGGGAGGTCCTTGGGGGCGGAGGCGAGGATGTTTTCCAGCTTGGCCTGCATTTCCCGCTGCAGTTTGGCCACGTCACCGAGCACAAGAACTTCCTTGCCTTTGTGGAGCGCCTCGTCGGCGACGACATCAATTGCTTCGATGATCGATGTGTATTGTTCGAGGGTGTCGTGAATCAGCCCGCTGCGGCCGCTCTTCTCTCTTGCCAGCGCCTGCTCGATCAAGTCGACGCGCTGCTGGGCGAACTTGACATAGAGCATGAGGCGGGCGCCGGGTTCCTGAGCCTCGCGGACCTGGTCCGCTTCGTCGGCGGTGAGAAAGTCGCGCTGCGCCCAAGCCGGGATGGACAGCAGGAGAAAGAACGCCAGACGCTTCATGAGCCACCTCACTTCCTGCTCATGGCTCCGAGCAGGTACTCTTCGGCCACCACCTGTATCCTCACCTTGGTCTTCACGGCCGCGGGGCGGTCGCCGTACGCCATCGCATTGATGAAACTTTCGAGCTTGCGGATCAGTTCGCGCGTCCGCAGGTCTCCGCGTTTGTACTGCTTGGTCATTTTGCCGGGCTTTTGGCCGGTTTCGCGCAAGGCTGCGAGAGAGTATTCGGCGGCATCCGCCATCTGGTCGAGCAGCGCCTGCACCTTGTCCGGCGGGCTGTTTTCGCGGAGGGCATCCTGGGCCTGGTGAAAACTGGCATCCATCAGGTCGAGGGCGCGGCGCTGGCGGCGGTCGGGCGAGGTCTCCTTTTTGGCAGCCTCAAGATCGTCGGATGCGAAGCCGCTGGTGAATGCGAAAAGGCTCAGGAGCAAGGCCGCCCGGGTCACTTGGATAGCACCTTCTGAATCACGATGACGCGCTGGCGGGCTTTGAATTCCTCGTCCGGGCTCTTGTTCTCGCTCAGTTCGAGGAAGCGTTTGTAGCTTTCGAGCGCCGGCTTGTACTGCTTGAGATGGTCGAGGCTGAGGGCGCGGAAGTAGTAATAGGCGGGGTTCTCTCCTTTTAGGCGGCGGACCTGCTCGAGCGCTTGTAGCGCGTCGGGATACAGTTCGGCGAGGATGAGCGCGGCGGCGAGTTCGCTCCAGGCCTCGGCGGCATCGGGTTGGATTTTCGTGACCGCCTGAAACTGTCCGGCGGCGGCCAGAAACTTACGCTGGTCCCGCAGCAGGCGGCCGTAGAACATGCGCGCGTCCGTGTTGGACGGGTCCGATTCGAGGATCTTGGCGACCAGCGGAAGCGCGGCTTCCGGCTTCTTGACCCGCAGGTAGGCGACCGCCAGAGCATAGCGGTTGGCCGGAGTCGGCGATTGCCGCTGGGCCGCTTCCAGATGCGGAATGGCCTCCTCGGGACGGTGGTCCTCGATGAGAAGGTTACCGAGGCGCTCGTTCACGGCGGCGTCGCCAGTGACCTGGGAGTACAAGGCGATGGCTTCTTTCTTATTCCCGGACGCTTCGAGAAGCGCGGCGGTTTCCAGGAGTAAGTCACGATTGGCGGGCTCGATGGCGAGGGCTTGCTGGAAAACCTGGGCGGCTTCTGCGGGCTTTTTCTGCCGGGCCAGCGACCGGCCTAAACCGATCATCGCGTCGACAGATTTCGGATTGGTCTCAAGCAAGCCGCGGAAGACGGGTTCGGCCTCGACGGCTTTGTTCTGTCCCAACAGCGCCTGGCCATAGAGGTAGCTGGCGCGTTCCGCCTTGGGTTTCTCCGTGACGGCGAGTTTGAGCAAAGGTTCGGCGGCGGCGAAATCCTGGTTGCGGACATAGAGGTGTCCGAGGTTGACTTGGGCTTCGTAGAGGCCGGGTTTCAACTCCAGGGTCTTGCGGAAGGCTTCGATGGCGGCTGGGTCCTGGCCGGCGAGGCTGTAAGCGAGGCCGAGTTGGAACTGCGCGGCGATGTCGCGGGGCGACTTTTGCACGGCCTCCTGGAGCGCCTTGACCGCGTCGGCGTAACGTCCGGCGTCAATCGCCTTGGCGCCTTCGGCGAGCAGATCGGTCACCGGAGGCTGTGCGGCGAGCAGCAGCCAGCAGTATGCCGCGACAATCATTCCTACATACAGTGTAGCGGCGGGAGCCCTTACTTGACCGCGATGACAGACAGACGGAATCCGGGACCGGACCCGGCGGGACCGGGCTGTACGGTGGTGCGCGTGGGCGGCGCGGACGAGAAGTAGGAGGCGTATTTCGCGTTCATCTTCTGGAACTCGTCGATGTTACCCAAGTAGACGTTGGTAGCGACGGCGTTGGCGAGCGAGAAGCCCGCTCCGGCGAGGCCCTTGCTGGTCTCGTCAAACACGGCGGCGGTCTGGTCCTCAACGGGTGCGGCGCCGGAGGCGGCGCGCACCTGGCAGAAGGCGATGTTTCCGGCAACGGCGCATTCGCCGGCGCGCTTCTTTGCTCCCTTGTGGGCGATAGCGAAAAGGCCGGCTTGAGCGCCCGAAGGAAGGACGGCTGGTATCTGCCCCGGCTGGCTGGCGCCTGTCACATAGGTGTTGACGTAAACGAGATCTTTCGCCGAATGTCCCGAGCCTTTGAGGGCGGACTTGAGCTTTCCCATGGCGTCGTCCGGCGAGGCGCCGTACACGGCGTTGAGGAACAGCAGTCCGCCGGCCTCAATTCCGCCCGCGACGGGTTTCTTGCGCGCGAGGTCCTTGACGGCGACGACGGTGATTTCCACCGTGGTTCCCACAGGCATGCGAGACACGCCCAAGGTGACGCGCGCCGGAGGATTGTGGGTGAAGTACTCGTTGTAGACTTTGTCGATCGCGGCTTGATTGGCGAGGTCCAGCATGTAGACTTGAGAGGCGACGACGTGCTCCATGGTCACACTGCCCGCCGAGAGTATGGCTTTGACATTCTCCAGGCATTGACGGGTCTGGGCCTCGATTCCGGCGGGCATCTTGCCGGCACTGTCGAGGGCTCCCTGTCCGGAGGCCCAGACAAAGCCGCCCGCGTCCAGACCGGGGCTGTAAGGGCCGACCGGCTTGGCGGCGCCAGAGGGGACGATGACTTTCGGCTGGGCGAACATTGAGGTGGTCATGAGAAGGAGGATAGCGGTGCGCATGCGGTTCTTGAGAAGATATTCCAATTCTGCCATGCGAATCCTCGTTTGTCTGCTCGTGGCGCCGTGCGTCACCGCCGCCGGCGGCTATGACCGCCGCAGTGTCAACATCCCGATGCGGGACGGCGTGCGGTTGCATACGCTGATTCTCACGCCGAAGGATCACGGCCAGAAATGGCCCGTGGTGCTGCTGCGAACTCCGTATAACGCGGAGAACCGGGACCCGGAAACGATGGCGTACTTCGCCGAACTGGCGCAGGAAGGATACATTTTCGCCGTCCAGGACATCCGGGGGAAATTCAAGAGCGAGGGCGAGTTTGTCATGCTGCGCCCGCTGCGCGACCGTTCCAACCCCAAGTCGGCCGATGAAAGTTCCGACACCTGGGACAGCATCGACTGGCTGGTGAAAAACATTCCGGGGAACAACGGGCGGGTGGGAATGCTGGGGGTGTCCTACGACGGATGGCTCACGGTGATGGGCCAACTGGACCCGCATCCCGCATTGAAGGCCACTTCGCCGCAGGCGTCGCCCGCGGACATGTATCTGGGCGACGACTTCCATCACAACGGGGCATTCCGCTTGAGCTATGGCTTTGAGTATGCGGCGATGATGGAGACCGAGAAGGAGAACCGGCGGTTCCAATTCACGGCGCGCGACACCTATGAGTGGTACTGGCGGCTGGGACCGCTCGGCAACGTGAACCGGGACTACCTGAAGAACAAGATTCCGACCTGGAACCACTTCGTGAGCCATCCGGATTACGACTCATTCTGGCAGTCGCAGGCAGTGGGCCCGATGCTGAAGCGAGTGACCGTTCCCACGCTGAACGTCGCCGGCTGGTGGGACCAGGAAGATTACTACGGCCCCCTGGAGATCTATCGCACGTTGGAGGCGAACGACCGCAAGCATGAGAACTTTGTGGTGGTAGGGCCGTGGAATCACGGCGGGTGGTCGCGTGGAAGCGGTGAATCGCTGGGCCGGATTCAGTTTGGGAGCAACACGGCGGAGTATTTCCGTGAGAAGGTGCAAGCGCCGTGGTTTGCACACCACTTAAAGGGCAAAGGCAAGTGGGAACTGCCGGAAGCGTATCTTTTCCGGACCGGCTTGAACCGCTGGATGTCCTACGACGAGTGGCCTCCACGGCGGGCGCCGCGCAAGTTGTACCTGCGAGCCGGAGGAAGGCTGAGCTTCGACGCGCCGGATGCGGTCGAGAGCCAGACTTTCGACGCTTATCTGTCCGATCCCGATAACCCAGTGCCGTACCGGACACGCCCCGTGGAAGAGACCTACGGACCGGGTTCGCGATGGAGCACATGGCTCGTCGAGGACCAGCGGTTTGTCCACCGCCGCCCGGACGTCGCAAGCTGGCAAACCGGGCCGCTGGCGGACGATATCACGGTGGCGGGTGAGATCACCGCGCACTTACTCGCGGCGACCAGCGGGACGGACAGCGACTGGGTGGTGAAGCTGATCGATGTCTATCCGGACGACGACGGCGGCGATGCGGCGATGTCTGGGTATCAACTGATGGTGGCGAACGATGTGTTCCGCGGCCGGTACCGCAAGAGCTTTGAGCGGCCGGAACCTCTGCGGGCGGACATGCCGGAGGAGTACAAGATCGGGCTGCACTGGGCCAACCACACATTCCGGAAGGGGCACCGGATCATGGTGCAGGTGCAGAGCACGTGGTTCCCGCTGATTGACCGCAACCCACAGAAGTTTGTTCCGAATATCTTTGAAGCGCAGCCGGAGGATTTTCAGAAGGCCACACAGCGGGTGTACCGGGGAACTTACTTGAGCCTGCCGGTGGAGTAAGAGGCGGGTTACTTCCGCTGCCTCCAGGACTGTTTCTGGTATGGGAATTGTTCCCAGTCCTGCGAGGCGCGGCCGTTGAGGTCCCAAACGACCTTGCCCG
>JADZCI010000104.1 GCA_020851655.1 Bryobacterales bacterium | reverse complement strand
GCGGCGGCGTCAACATCAAGTTCCACCCCGAGTCCCGCGTCGACCCCCGCAAACTCATGCGCCTCGTCGGCGAAACCGAAGGCGCCCAGTTCACCCCAGCCGGCGTCCTGCGCCTCCCCCTGCCCCCTCTCGACGCCGCCGCCACCCTGGCCTTCCTCCGCGAACGCCTCGCCACAATCAGCCGGAGTTGAATTAGCTATCAGCTATCAGCTTTCAGCGCTCAGCTTTGCGCACCTCGCGCAGGGTCGCGAAAATCCTTCATGGCTAAATAGCTGATAGCTGACCGCTGAAAGCTACGCACTCAACTTCTGCATAAGCACGCTCAGCATACGTTTGACTTCGATCGTACGCTGCGCCAACTCCACATGATCCGCAGGCTTGATCAGCTTCAAGTCCCTGGACAGCAACAGATGATATTCGAGCTCACTTGCGGACCCCATGGCGATCGAACAGAAGCGGGCGAACTCGGCGTCGCCCCGGCGGCCGCACCCCTCCGCCACATTCGCCGGAATCGACGAACAAGATCGCCGGATTTGCGACGTCAACCCATACCGTTCCTCGCGAGGAAACCCAGCCGTAACCTGATAAACAGCCAAAGTCAACTGGTGAGCCTTCTGCCAAACCTGCAGCTCCCGAAAATCCTTCATAACTGATAGCCGATGATAGCCGAAAGCCGAAAGCTGAAAGCTGAAAGCTGAAAGCTGAAAGCTGATAGCTGATAGCTGCTAGCCTATATTCACCCTGGGTATCATCCCCAACTACACGAAAGGAACTTCCAACAAGATGAAGCTGATTTGGGCAGCCGGATTGGTTGTGTGCCTGGCCCCGCTCCAGGCACAGGACGAAAAGGACCATCCGCCGAACATGAAAACCATTAACGCATCGATGAAGATGCTCAAGGCGTCCCTTGAAACCAAGAACGTCGCCGAGGCGGCCGAGGCCGCCAAGAAAGTGGAAGCGGCTTTTTCAGAAACCCGCAAATACTGGGCCGCAAGACAAACCAAGGATGCCCTGGACTGGTCCGATTCCGCCATCACCGGCGCCCGCCTCGCTCAGGCTGGCGTGAGCGATGGGCATTGGGAGAAGGTGAGCGAAGGCGTCTCCAAGATGGGCGGCACCTGCAAAAGTTGCCACGACGTCCACCGCGAGCGCCTTCCCGACGGCACCTACAAAATCAAGAACTGACCCCACCCCCTTCCGCCCGCGCCTCCCAACTGAAAGTTGATTTAATTTTGCTGCGCTCTTGACAAGCCGGGACCATTGAGTATACTTGTTCATGAAGAGATCAAGAAATGCTCTCGGTGACCGTCCAGCACGCATTTAAAGCGCTTTCAATGCTGGCTGGATTACCCGAGGGCTCCTACATCCTCGGTCGTGATTTGGCGAAGCAATCCAACATCCCGGCAAACTACCTTGCCAAGATCCTCTGGACCCTGGGCGGCGCCGGTTTTATCGACGCAACCCGGGGCAGTGGTGGTGGATACAGGCTGCAACGCGCTCCGGAAACCATCCGGCTGGTGGAGATCGTTGACCTGTTCGAGCGCCACCGGAACAACCGCACCTGTATCCTCGATGCGGCGAAAACCTGTACGGATGTGGAAACTTGCCCCGCGCACCGGGCGTGGCGGCAGGTGACCGAGGCCATGGACCATTTCTTAGAAACGACGACGCTGGCCGACTTCGCGGCCCATCACGTCTCAGACGACCGAGGCTCAAGTATATGACCATCAAACGGCTGCTTCATCCGATCGGGCCGGCGCTTCCTATCCTCATGATCATCGCCGCCGGCCCGCCGGCCATCCAGGCGCAGGACGCGGCGGACTTCTTCCGCTCCAACTGCACCAGTTGCCACACCATTGGCGGCGGCCGGCTCACCGGACCCGACCTGAAGAACGTGACTCAGCGCAAGGACCGCGCCTGGCTCATCCAGTTCATGCAATCGCCGCAGGCCATGATCGACCGCGGCGACGCTTACGCCCTGCAAATCAAGCAGGAATCCCGCGACGTGATCATGCCGGTCATCAGCGGCATGTCGCCGGCCCGGGCCGAAACGCTGCTGACCCTGATCGACGCCGAATCGAAACTCGAGAAATCGCAGTTTGCCGGCTTGCAGATCAGCGACCGGCCGTTCACCGAGCAGGATGTCCAGCAGGGCATGGCCATCTTCATGGGACATCGGAAACTGGCTAACGGCGGGCCGCCTTGCGTGGAGTGTCATACCGTCGCCGGCGCCGGCGGATTCGGCGGCGGACGCCTCGGGCCCGACCTCTCGAAAGCCTACGAACGCCTGCAAGGCCGCAAATCCATGGGCGCCTGGCTCTATTCCCCCGCCACGCCGACCATGAATCTCACCTTCAAGAACACCGCCCTCAAAGCCAACGAGGAAATTCTGCCCCTCCTTGCGTTGTTCGAAAGCACGGCTCAGAAAGGTGTTGAAGACGATCGGGCCGGAACCTCCGCTTTCTTCGCCACCGGGTTCCTGGCGGCGGTCGCGTGTCTGGGGTTGTTCGCAGTCATTTGGAAGGCTCGCTTCCGCGCGGTTCGCGATCCGCTGGTCGAAACGAGCGCTCGAAAAGTATTGGGAGGCCGATAGTGAAGAGCAACGGCTCGCTGGTCTGGATTAAAGACGAGAGCAACCCCGCGCAGCGCGGATGGGAGCAGTTTTACCGCAACCGCTGGCAGCACGACAAGGTCATCCGCAGCACCCACGGCGTCAACTGCACCGGCGGATGCTCCTGGAACATCTACGTCAAGGACGGGATCGTCACCTGGGAAATGCAGGCGCTCGATTACCCGTTGCTGGAATCCGGCATTCCGCCTTATGAGCCTCGCGGCTGCCAGCGCGGAATCTCCTATTCCTGGTACCTGTACAGCCCGCTGCGCGTGAAATATCCCTACGTGCGCGGCGCGTTGCTCGACCTCTGGAAGAGCGCCCGCGCGGCGCACGAGGATCCCGTCGAGGCCTGGCGCAGCCTGGTCGAAGACCCCGAAAAGCGCCAACGCTGGCAAAAAGCGCGCGGCAAAGGCGGATTCCGCCGCTTCGACTGGGATACCGCCCTCGAAATCATCGCCGCCTCCAACGTCTACACCGCCAAAAAGTACGGCCCCGATCGCATCGCCGGATTCTCGCCCATCCCGGCCATGTCGATGATCAGCTTCGCCTCCGGCTCCCGTTACCTCCAGCTCATCGGCGGAACCCTGCTGTCCTTCTACGACTGGTACAGCGATCTGCCTCCCGCTTCTCCGGAAGTCTGGGGCGAGCAGACCGACGCGCACGAGTCGGCCGACTGGTACAACGCCAAACTGCTGGCCGTCATGGGATCCAATCTCAACATGACCCGGACTCCGGACTGCCACTTTGCCGCCGAGTCCCGCCACAACGGCACCAAGATGTGGGTCTTTGCGCCGGACTTCAACCAGGTGGCCAAGTATGCCGACGAGTGGATCCCGCTCAACGCCGGCCAGGACGCCGCGTGGTGGATGGCCGCCAATCACGTCCTGCTCAAAGAGTTCCACCACGACAAGCCCGAACCCTACTTCATCGATTACACAAAGAAGTACACCGATGCGCCCTACCTCGTCGAACTGAAGCACGAAGGCGGAGCATGGCGCGCCGGCCAGATGTTGCGGGCCAACCGCCTGGCCAGCTACGCGGGCGTCGACAACGGCGACTGGAAGTTCCTCATGTGGGACGAAGCCGAGCAGCGTCCCAAAATGCCCCTGGGCTCGAGCGGGTTCCGCTGGGGTCAGGAAAAAGGGAAATGGAACCTGCTGCTGCGCGACGGCATCGATGGCAGCGACATTCAACCGGCGCTGACCTTCCTCGGCGGCGAGAGCGTCCAGGTGGTCTTTGACGACTTCGGCGCCGCGCGCTCGCTCGAGCGCGGCGTGCCCGTCCGCCGTATCGCCCTCGCCGATGGCGGAACCGCCACCGTCACCACCGTCTACGACCTGCTCATGGCGCAGTTCGGCGTCCCCCGCGGGCTCGACGGCGCGTACCCGAATTCCTACGATGACGAGGACCAGCCCTACACCCCCGCCTGGAGCGAGCGCTATACGGGCATGGGCCGCGAAACGCTCATCCGCTTTGCCCGCGAGTGGGGCAACACCGCTCGCCTCACCAAGGGCAAGTGCACGGTCATCATCGGCGCCGGCATCAATCACTGGTACCACAACAATCTGATGTATCGCGCCCCGATCTACGCCCTCATGTTCTGCGGTTGCGTCGGCGTCAACGGCGGCGGCTTGGCTCACTACGTCGGCCAGGAAAAACTCGCCCCCGGTGAGTCGTGGGCCTCCATCGCCTTTGGCCGCGACTGGCATCCGGCGGCGCGCTTGCAGAACGCCCCGAGCTGGCACTACATCAACACCGACCAGTGGCGCTACGAACGCCAGTTCACCGACTACCACACCGTGCCCCAGCATCAGCGCCCGGATTCGGTAGCCAAAGGCCACACCGCGGACTTGCAGGTCAGAGCCGTCCGCAACGGCTGGCTGCCGTTCTACCCGCAGTTCAACCGCAACTCAATCGAACTGCCCGCCGAAGCCCGCGCCTCAGGCGCCAAGACCGACGAAGACGTCGTCTCCTGGACCGTCGAAGAGTTGAAGCGCCGCCGGTTACGCTTCTCGGTGGAAGACCCCGATGCCGAGGAGAACTGGCCCCGCATGTGGTACATCTGGCGCGGCAACGCGCTGATGGCCTCCTCCAAGGGCCACGAGTACTTCCTCAAGCACTACCTCGGCACTCACAACAACGCCATCGCAGAGGAACTCGCCGAAGGATCGGTCAACGAAATCGAATGGCACAAGACCGCACCGCTCGGCAAAATGGACCTGGTTGTCGACCTGAACTTCCGCATGGATACCTCGGCGCTGTACTCCGACATCGTCCTGCCAGCGGCGACCTGGTACGAAAAGGCCGACCTCAACTCGACCGACATGCACAGCTTCATTCACCCGCTGTCGGCCGCCGTACCGCCCTGCTGGGAATCGAAGAGCGACTGGCAGATCTTCCGCGCCATCGCGCGAAAATTCTCCGAGCTCGCACCCAACCACTTTCCCGGACTTGTCGAAGACCTGGT
The DNA here is from genome assembly GCA_020851655.1 of Bryobacterales bacterium. GTDB lineage: Bacteria > Acidobacteriota > Terriglobia > Bryobacterales > Bryobacteraceae > JADZCI01. Next base: position 20,332 of record JADZCI010000104.1, on the reverse strand, counting down.
CACCAGTCCCCTGGCGCACGACTCAGCCGCTGAAATCGCACAGCCGCGCATCGCCGACTGGAGCAAGGGCGAAGTCGAGGCCATCCCCGGCAAGACCATGCCGGGGATGAAAATCGTCCGCCGCGACTACCGCAACATCTATAACCAGTACATCTCTTTCGGCCCGCTGGCCCGCGACAACGGTCTCGGCGCCCACGGCACCCACTACGCCATCAAGGACGCCTACGAAAAAGCGCTCGGCGAAGTCGCCACCGTCGAATTCGACGGCGACCGCTACATCTCCATCTACGAAGACGAGAACGCCGCCAATGCCGTCCTGCGTTTCGCCTCGGTCACCAACGGCGAACTGTCCTACCGCTCTTACCAGAACATGGAGCAGCGCACCGGGCTGCCGCTGGCCCATCTGGTCGAAAAGGCGCGCGCGCTCCGGGCCGATTATAAGACGCTCCAGACCCGGCCCTTCCGCCTGCTCAACAGCCCCATGTGGTCCGGCCTTACCGAGGACGGACGGGCCTATTCCCCGTTCACCTACAACGTCGAGTGCATGGTGCCGTGGCGCACGCTCACCGGCCGCCAGCACTTCTATCTGGATCACCCCGGCTACATCGACTTCGGCGAACATCTGCCGTGCTACAAGCCCAAACCGCTGCCCCAGGATTACGCCGACCTGCGCTTCACCAACTCCAACGGCAACGGCGCCGCCGCCGCCAGTGACAAGCCCGAAACGCTCATGTTGAACTACTTGACCCCGCACGGCAAGTGGCACATCCACTCCACCTACGGCGACAACCAGCGCATGACCACGCTCTCGCGCGGTGTCGAACCGTTCTGGATGAACGACCACGACGCGGCCATGATCGGCATCGTCGACAACGATTGGGTGGAGGTGCACAACGATCACGGCGTGGTGGTCACCCGCGCCGCCGTCAGCGCCCGCATCCCGCGCGGCATCTGCATCCAGTACCACTCGCCTGAACGCACCTACTCGGTGCCGAAATCGCCCCTGCGCGGATACCGCCGCGCCGGCGGCCACAACAGCTTGACCCGCGTCCGCCTCAAACCCAATCTCATGCTCGGCGGCTACGGGCAGTTCACGTTCCATCTCAACTATTGGGGCCCCACCGGGGTCAACCGCGACACCCACGTGCTGGTGCGCAAATTGCCGGATCTGCGCTGGTAGAGGAAAGGAAGAACAATGGACGTTCGCGCGCAAATGTCGATGGTGTTCCACCTGGATAAGTGCATCGGGTGTCACACGTGCAGCATCGCCTGCAAAAACATTTGGACCGACCGCAAGGGCACCGACTACATGTGGTGGAACAACGTCGAGACCAAGCCCGGCACAGGCTACCCCACCGCCTGGGAAGACCAGGATAAGTACCGGGGCGGCTGGGAGTGTGAAGACGGCGAGTTGCGGCTCCGCTCCACCAGCAAGACCAAGACGGTCTTCAATATCTTCCACCACCCGCACCAGCCGTCCATGGACGACTACTACGAGCCCTGGACTTACGACTATCAACACCTGTTCAACGCGCCCGAAGGGCCGGACCAGCCCACCGCCGTGCCCATCTCGATGGTCACCGGCGACCTGATCCAGATCAAAGCCGGACCCAACTGGGACGACGACATGGGCGGGTCGCCCGTCTATGCCGAAAACGATCCCAACCTCGCCCAGCTCAATCCGGATCAGCGCGCGCAGATGTTCGCCGTCGAACGCCTCATGTTCTTCTACCTGCCGCGCATCTGCAACCACTGCCTGAACCCGGCTTGCGTCGCCGCGTGCCCCTCCGGGGCGCTGCACAAGCGCGGCGAGGACGGCATCGTGCTCGTGGACCAGAACCGCTGCCGCGGCTGGCGCGCCTGCATCCCGGCCTGCCCGTACAAGAAGATGTACTACAACTGGAACACGGGCAAGTCCGAGAAGTGCATCCTCTGCTACCCGCGCCTGGAAACCGGCCAGGCCCCGGCCTGCTTCCATTCCTGTGTCGGCCGCATTCGCTACCTCGGCGTCGTGCTGTACGACGCGGACCGGATTCGCGAAGTCGCCGGCCTGCCGCAGGACGAACTGATCGAGGCTCAGCGCTCCTTGATCCTCGATCCGCGCGATCCCGCCGTCGCGGCCGCCGCGCGCCGCAACGGCGTTCATGATTCAGTCGTCGATTCGGCCTGCAATTCGCCCACCTACCGCTTTGTCAAGGAATGGAAGATCGCGCTGCCGCTGCACGCCGAGCATCGCACCCTGCCGATGCTCTTCTACGTCCCGCCCATGGCCCCGGTCATGGCGCAGAAGACCGGAACGACCGTGGAAAATATCTCCGAAGACCTCTTCCACGACATCGACGAGGCCCGCGCGCCGATCGAATACATGGCTGCCATGTTCGGCGCCGGCAACTCGGGCAAGGTCCGCTATGCCCTCCGCAAACAGAAGGCCGTCCGCTGGTACCGCCGCGCTTTGACCGTCGGCGACGTGGACATGGCTACCGCGGACCGCATGCTGCGCGAAGCCGATTGCTCAGCCGCCGAGGCCGAAGCCATCTATAAATTGACGTCGCTTTGCACCTTCGAAGAACGCTTCGTCATCCCGCCCATGCACCGTGAGGAGGCCATCGAAATGCTCGCCGATCCCATGTCGCACAAACAAGGCGTCGGATTCGGCTTCATCGAAGGCCCAAGGAGAGGCTTATGAGCCTGTCTCCCTGGGCTACGCTGCTGTCCTATCCTGGACCCGGCTACCACGCCGGCGTCCGCGCCTGCGCCACCGCCTCGCCTTCACCCGAAATGACGGAGTTCGCCCAAACCATCGGCGGACTCCCCTTCGAAGCGCTTCAGGAACTCTACACCCAGACCTTCGATTGGAATCCCGAAACAACCCTCGATATCGGCTGGCACCTGTTCGGCGAAAACTATGACCGCGGAGACTTCCTGGTGAAACTCCGCGGCGCCCTCAAAACCCACGGGCTGGCCGAATCGCAGGAACTGCCCGATCACCTCTCCCACGTCCTCCCGCTCCTTGACCGCCTGCCCGAGGACGAACGCGCTGAATTTGCGGCAAAATTCGTCTTGCCCGCCCTCGACAAGTTGCGTGACGGCCTGGCCAAAGCGGAGAGCCCGTTCTTGCCGCTCGCAATCGCGGTCCGCCGCCAGGTTGCCGCACTGGTCCCCGAAGCCGTCCCCTCCAGCGGAGTGAACCATGAATAACACCTACTTCAACGCCCTATTCTTCATCGGCCTGCCCTACGTGTCCGTGTTCACGTTCTTCCTGATGACCATCGTGCGCTACCGTACGCACGGGTTCACCTACTCGAGCCTCTCCAGCCAGTTTCTCGAGAACCGCCAGCATTTCTGGGCGCTCATGCCGTTTCACTACGGCATCCTCACCGTGCTGGGCATGCACATCCTCGCCTTCCTCGTCCCGCGCCAGGTGGCCTGGTGGAGCAGCGTGCCGCTCCGGCTCTGGATCATGGAGATCGGAATGCTCGCGGCCGGATTGTTGACCCTCGTGGGCCTCGTCGCGGCCATGGTGCGCCGCCGCGCCAACCACAAGATCGCGGTCGTCACCACGGCTTCCGACTGGGTCATCCTTGCGCTTCTTCTCATCCAGGTGCTGACCGGTCTTGGCGTCGCCATGATGCATCCCTGGGGATCGTCGTGGTTTGCGCTCGCCGTCACCCCCTACCTGTACTCGGTGGCCACCCTCAACCCCAACCTCGCGGTGGTCTCCGTCATGCCGTGGATGGTCAAGTGGCACGTCATCAATGCATTCCTGGTGATTGGTTTCTTCCCGTTCACCCGCTTGGTCCACATCCTGGTGGCGCCTAACCCGTACCTGTGGCGCAGGCCTCAGGTGGTTCGCTGGTACCGGCGTCCGGCGGCGGCCGGCAGATAAGAGGACGTCCCATGAGCCGGCCCCTCAAAGGTACCCCTGCGCAAGGACTGTGGGGAGCGACGCTAGGCTTCTCCATCGGCTTCGCCGCTGTCGCCTTGTTCGGTCCCACCGCCGCGCGGTTTCAGGAAGTGATGGGCTTAAGCCCCATGGCCGTCGGCTTCCTGGTGGCCATGCCGTCGCTTTCCGGATCGCTCTTGCGTATTCCGTTTGCCGCCTGGGTGGAAACCACTGGCGGACGCAAACCGTTCCTGGTGCTGCTCGCCCTCTCCATCCTCGGCATGGCGGGGCTCACCGCTGTATCGCTCTTTATCTACCCCGAGCGGCTGACCGCCGCCTGGTACCCGGCGCTTCTCCTCCTCGGCCTGTTCTGCGGCTGCGGAATCGCCACCTTCTCGGTCGGTATCGGCCAAGTCTCATACTGGCACCGCCAGCGCCAGCAAGGGCGCGCGCTGGCCATCTACGCCGGCTTTGGCAACGTGGCGCCCGGCATCTTCACCTTCATCCTGCCGTTCGCGCTCGCTCAGTGGGGTCTGGCCACCTCCTACGTCGCCTGGTTCATCATGTTGCTGGCCGGCACCGTTCTCTACGCCATGGTCGGCCGCAACTCCTGGTATTTCCAGTTGCGCCAGCAAGGTATTTCCGACGAGCAGGCCCGCCGCGACGCCTCCACCCTCGGCCAGGAACTGTTTCCCGCCCGCAACCTCATCGAGAGCCTGCGCGAGTCGGCGCGCTGCCCCAAAACCTGGGCGCTGGTCTGCATCTACTTCACCACCTTCGGCGGCTTCATCGCCCTCACCGCCTGGCTCCCCACCTACTACACGCAGTTCTACGGACTCTCCCCGCAGTTGGCGGGCGGCCTCGCCGGCTTGTTCTCCCTGCTTTGTTCGCTCATCCGCGTCGGCGGCGGCGTGCTCGCCGACCGGCTCCGCGAAGGCGGTGAAAACACCGCCACCCTGGCCCTGCTGATTCTCCTGTCCGGCACCCTCGTCATGATCAGCGCCAACCGCTACGAACTCGCGCTTCCCGGCGAGGTCCTCATGGCGTTCGGTATGGGCGTCGCCAACGCGGCCGTTTTCAAGATGGTGCCGCAAGCCGTTCCCCACGCCGTCGGCGGCGCTTCCGGCTGGGTCGGCGGATTGGGCGCCTTCGGCGGATTCGTTATTCCGCCCGTGCTGGCGTTCGCCGTCCGCGACCTCGGCCAGGCCGGCTACGCCATCGGCTTCATCGTATTCGTTTTCCTCACGCTTCTGTCTCTCACCATGACTTGGATTCTCAAGTATCCGGGCGAACCGGAGCCCGCTCCGCCGTCCCGTTCTAATCAAATCGCGGAACCGCTGGCGAGCCAATCATGAAAAGCCGCATCGTTACCATCGTTCTTGCCGTCGGACTCGGCATCTCCTGCGTCCTGCTCGCGTCGCGCATCGGGCAATTTCATTTGCCCGGCAACCAGCAAGGGTATTCCCCGGCGCAGCCGATCGCCTATTCCCACCGCTTGCACGCCGGCGAAATGCAGATCCCCTGCATCTATTGCCATTACGCCGCGCAGACCAGCCGCCACGCCGGCGTTCCACCGGCCAACCTCTGCATGAACTGCCACCGCGATGTCACCTCGTCCCTCGGCGCCCTCCATGCCGAAGACGAACTCGCCACCCACGAAAAACGCAAACCGCGGCAGGTTGTCTCCCCCGAGTTGCAGAAACTCTACGACGCGCTCGCCCTCGGCCCCAACCTGCAGCCGGACCCCGCCAAGCAACTGCGGCCGATCGAATGGAATCGCATCCATTCGTTGCCCTCTTTCGTCTATTTCGACCACCGCGCTCACGTGCGCGTGGGCGTTGCTTGCCAGCAATGCCACGGGCCGGTGGAAACCATGGAACGCGTCAGCCAGTTCTCCGATCTGAGCATGGGCTGGTGCGTCAACTGCCACCGGCAGGCGACCCGGGATGGCATCGGCGGCGCCCGTGTGAATGCGTCGACGGACTGCTCGACTTGTCATTTCTAGAAGGAATCGATGATGCCCGAGAAACTTTGGCGCAGCTTGGATGAATGGCATACGGTTTCCCAACCGGATGAGGCGGAGTTCCACGAGAGCCCTATCGGAATCGGCGGCGGTCCCGATCGCCGCGGATTCTTGAAGGCCGCCGGGTTCAGTTTTGGAGCCGCGATGCTCGCCGGTTGCGGACGCACGGTTCAGAAGATCGTGCCCAACCTCGTTCAGCCCGAGGGCTTCACCCCCGGACGGCCGGTCTACTATGCCTCCACCTGCGGCGCTTGCAGCGCCGGCTGCGGAACTCTGGTCAAGGTGCGCGACGGACGGCCTATCAAGCTCGAAGGCAACCCCGATCATCCGGTCTCGCACGGCGGTTTGTGCGCCGTCGGACAGGCCTCCATCCTCGGACTGTACGACAGCCTGCGCGTCACTCAGCCCGCCATCGGCGGCAAACCCGCCGCTTGGACCCAGGCCGATGCGCTTGTCGCCGCCCGCCTCGATGAGGTCCGGCGCGGCGGCGGCGCCCTGCGCCTGCTCACCCCCACCGTCCACAGCCCGTCGGAGGCGGCGTGGATCCGCCGCTTCCTCGAAGGCTTCCGTAACAGCCGCCATGTCGAGTATGACGCGCTGTCGGCTTCGGCCATCCTCGACGCCCATCAGGCCACCCACGGCGCCCGCATCCTGCCCCGCTACCGCTTCGACAAGGCCGATGTTATCGTGTCGATCGACGCCGACTTCCTCGGCTCCTGGATTTCACCGGTCGAGTTCGCCCGGGGCTACGCCGTCTCGCGCGACCCCGGCGCCACGCGCTACGCCTGGCACGCGCAGGTCGAGCCTCGGATGTCGCTCAGCGGCACGAAAGCCGACCGCCGCGTGATCATCAGTCCGGCCGAAACCACGCCCTTCGTCCATGCTCTCGCCGAAGCCGTGCGCACCGGCGGTTCAAACCGTCCGGAAATCGCAGAACTCGCCTCGCATTTGCGCGCAGCCCGCGGCCGTGGCCTCGTCGTCTCCGGCAGCCAGGACCTCGATACCCAGGTGGCCGTCAACCGCATCAATGAGACTCTCGGCAACTACGGCGCCACCATCGAGACCAGCCGCGCCAGCCGCCAGCGCCGCGGCGACGACCGCGCCCTGGAAACCCTCCTCGAAGAGTTGAACGCCGGCCGCGTGGACATGCTCATTGTCGCCGGCGCCAACCCCGTCTTCGATCTGCCGGGCGGAGACGCCGTCTCCAAAGCCCGCTTCCTGGCGGTCCACGCCGAACGCCTCGACGAAACCGCCGCCAAAGCGCACGTCATTTCCGCCGCCTCCCACACGCTGGAATCCTGGGGCGACGCCGAGCCCGTCGAAGGCGCCGCCAGCATCACCCAGCCTTGCATCCGCCCGCTGTTCCAGACACGCTCCTGGCTCGAGACCCTGGCTGCCTGGTCCGGCCATGCCGGCCCTGCTCTGGACCTGCTGCGCGAGCATTGGCGGCAGTCGATTTTCCCCAAGACCAAAACGGACCTCGCCTTCGACCGCTTCTGGGAAAAAGCCCTGCAAGACGGCTTCGTTGAATATGAGCCGCCGGCGCGCGCCAAGTCCGCCGCGCCCCAGCGCGAGACCGCGCCCCCGCAACAATCCAAGCCGCCCGAAGGCTTTGAAGTGGTCCTCTATGCCAAGGCGGCGCTGCTCGATGGCCGCCACGCCTACAACCCGTGGCTTCAGGAAGTTCCCGACCCGGTCACCAAAATCGCCTGGGACAACTATGCCAGCCTCGCCCCGGCGGCCGCCTCCAAACTGGGCGTCGCCTCCGGAGACGTCGTGCGCCTCGAGTGCGCCGGCCAGACTCTCGAACTCCCCGCCGTCGTTCAACCCGGACAACACGAATCAACCGTAGCCGTCGCCCTCGGCTACGGCAGCCGGCTCTCGGCGCGCTTCGCCAAAGCCGGCCCCGAGTGGATTGAAGGCCGTCCAACCCTGAACGAGAAAGGACTCGTCGGAGCCAACGCCGCGCCGTTGCTCGCTCTCGAGCGCGGCGCCCTGCGCTACTCCCGCGCGGGCGCCAGCCTCGCCCGCACCGGTAAACGCGTGGACCTCGCCTGCACCCAGGAACATCACACCCTCACCGTGCCCGAGCGGCTCAGACCCGCCGCCGGAGGCGCCCGTCCCATCGTGCGGGAAACCACCCTCGCCGCCAGCCGCGAAGCCCGGCCCAAGGATGCGCCGGTCCCCGAACTGTGGCCGCCCGATCACCCCTACCCGGTCCATCACTGGGCCATGGTGGTCGACCTCAACGCCTGCACCGGGTGCACCGCCTGTATCGTCGCCTGCCAGGTCGAGAACAACATTCCGGTCGTCGGTAAAGACGAAATGCGCCGCAAACGCGAGATGCATTGGATGCGCATCGACCGCTACTACTCCGGCGAGCCCGATAACCCGCGCGTCGCACACCAGCCGATGTTCTGCCAGCAGTGCGACCACGCTCCCTGTGAGACCGTTTGCCCCGTGCTCGCCACCTCGCACAGCGACGAAGGTCTCAACCAGCAAACCTACAACCGCTGCGTCGGAACCCGCTACTGCGCCAACAACTGTCCTTACAAGGTGCGGCGCTTCAACTGGTTCGAGTATGCGCGCGATGACCGCACGGCCAACCTCGTGCTCAATCCCGATGTCACCGTGCGCAGCCGCGGCACCATGGAAAAATGCACCTTCTGCGTGCAGCGGATTCAGGATGCCAAGATCGAGGCCAAACGCACCGGACGGCCCGTGCGGGACGGCGACGTGCAAACGGCCTGCCAGCAGACCTGTCCGGCCAAGGCCATCGCCTTCGGCGATTTGAACGACTCGCAAAGCGAAGTGTCGCGCCTCATGGCCAACGTCCGGCGCTACCGGGTCCTCGAAGAAATTAACGTACGGCCAGGGGTCGGATATCTCAAGATTGTCCGGCCCGATTCAGCGGCCGGCGGGGAGAAAGAAAATGGCTGATATCGCGCTGAGCCCTCCCCTGGTGACAGGGTACAAGAACTTAACGGATGTGACCGAGGACGTCTGCCGTCCCATGGAGCAGCGGCCGGGAGCGGCCTGGTGGGCCGCTTTCGCCGTGGCCTTTTCCATGCTCCTTGCCGGCGTCGTCTCCGTCACCTACCAGATCGCCACAGGCATCGGCACCTGGGGTCTCAACACCACCGTCGGCTGGGCCTTCGATATCACCAACTTCGTCTTCTGGATCGGTATCGGCCACGCCGGAACCCTCATCTCGGCCATCCTGTTCCTCTTCCGGCAGCGCTGGCGCACCGGCGTCAACCGCGCCGCCGAAGCCATGACCCTGTTCGCCGTCATGTGCGCCGGCATCTTCCCGGTCATTCACATGGGCCGCCCCTGGTTCGGCTACTGGATCTTCCCCTACCCCAACTTCCGCGGTTCGCTGTGGATCAACTTCCGCTCGCCGCTCGCCTGGGACGCCTTCGCCATCTCCACCTACTTCATCATCTCGGCCACCTTCTGGTATGTCGGCCTCATCCCCGACTTGGCCACCGTCCGCGACCGCGCCAAACCCGGCCTGCGCAAGACCCTGTTCTCCATCTTCAGCCTCGGCTGGGACGGCGCCTACAAAACCTGGAACCGCTACGAAATGGTGTACCTGCTGCTGGCCGGACTCGCCACCCCGCTGGTCGTCTCCGTCCACACCATCGTCAGTTGGGACTTCGCCACCGCCGTCATCCCCGGCTGGCACGCCACCATCTTCCCGCCCTACTTTGTCGCCGGCGCCATCTTCTCCGGCATGGCCATGGTCCTGACCCTGATGATCATCGCCCGCAAAGCGATGGGCCTCGAAGCTTACGTCAACCAGCGTCATCTCGACGTCATGTCCAAGCTCATCATCACCACCGGCAGCATCGTCGGCCTGGCCTACCTCACCGAGTTCTTCATCGCCCAGTACGGCAGCAACCGCTACGAGCAGTTCGTCTTCCTCAACCGCGCCGCCGGACCCTTCGCCTGGGCCTACTGGACCATGGTGAGCTGCAACGTGCTCACGCCGCAGTTGCTCTGGTTCCGCAAAATCCGGCACAGTTGGACAGCCGTCTTCCTCATCACCATCTTTGTCAACATCGGCATGTGGTTCGAACGCTTCGTCATTATCGTCACCTCGCTGCACCGCGATTACCTTCCGGCCAGTTGGGCCAGCTACCGCCCCACGTCGGTTGAAATCGCCACCCTCATCGGCAGCTTCGGTCTGTTCTTCACCCTGTTCCTCGTGTTCTGCCGCGTTCTGCCGGTCATCGCCATGGCCGAAATCAAGGGCGTGCTGAAACACGGCGTTCATAATCGGGAGGCGCACTGATGAGCCAGTTTCAGTTGCTCGGCATATTCGACGACGAGAGCGGCATGGTCGGCGCCATCAAGGCCGCCCGCCAGCAGCGCCTTCGCATCGTCGAGGTCTACACGCCGTATGCCGTCCACGGGTTGGATCGCGTCCTGGGGCTGAAGCGCTCCCGCCTGTCGCTGGTCTGCGTCGCCGCCGGCGGTCTCGGAGCCGTCTTAAAGATGTGGTTCGAAATCTGGACCGCCGCCATCGACTGGCCCGTTGACGTCGGCGGAAAACCCTGGAACTCCCTGCCCGCCTTCGTCCCCATCACCTTCGAAGTCATGGTCCTGTTTGCCGGACTCGCCACCGTGGGCGCGTTCTTCATGGTCTCGCGCCTCCGCCCCGGCAAAAAGCCCGACCTCATCCATCCGCGCGTCACCAACGACCGCTTCGCGCTGCTGATCCAGGAAACCGACGCGGCTTTCGATGTCGGCCGGGTGCGCGGCCTGCTGCAATCCCACGGCGCCGTCGAAGTGAGCGAACGGCTCGTCGAGGAGGTGCCCGCATGATGGCGAAAGTCAACTGGACCCTGGCCTTCCTGTTCGCCCTGACCATGCTGGCCAACTTCACCCTGCGGCCCGATCCGAGCGTGCCAACCCTCGAGATCCTCCCCAACATGGTGCACTCGGCCGCTTACGCATCCTTCACCCCCAACCCCGTGCTGCCCGAGGGCAAGACCATGCAACTGCCCGTCCCGGGAACGCTCCCGCGCGGCTTCCAGCCGCTCCACTACCAGGGCACCGAGGCTGAAGCGCTCCGCGCCGCCGCCGAGCTGAAAAATCCCCTCGATCCGGAAAAGGCCATGGCGCGCGGCACCGTGGTCTACCAGAACTTCTGCACGCCTTGCCACGGCGGCCAGTTGCGCGGCGACGGCGCCGTCGCCCTGCACGGCTACCCCGCGCCCCCCAATCTCAAGGGCGACAAAAGCATGAAACTCACCGAAGGCCAGATGTTCCACATCCTCACCTTCGGCCAGAAAAAGATGCCGTCCTACGCCGTGCAATTGACGCCCGAAGACCGCTGGAGCGTGATCGCCTTCGTCAAGGCCGCTCAGAATCAGTCCGCCGCTCCGGCGCCTGTCCCGGAGGCCCCCAAATGAACCACTTCGAATTCACCTACCATCCTCCGCGGTCGCTCGGACGCTGGCTGCTCGCCGCCTGCGGCGTCGGCGTCCTGGCCTGGGTCGCCGGCCTGCTCACCGCGCCCGACCGCGCGTGGGCCAGCCTCATGATGGTCTCCTTCTGGCTCGTCTCGATGGGCCTGACCGGCAGCCTCTTCGTCGGCCTGATGTACGCCTGCGGCGCCGGTTGGGCCGTCGCCTTCCGCCGCGTTCCGGAAGCCATGAGCGCCGCCCTCCCCGCCGGCGCCATCGGCGTCTTGGCCGTCCTTCTGTTCCACCCCGAAATGTACCCCTGGGCCGCCGGCCACGAGGAATTGAAAGGCTTCCATGCCTTCTGGCTCAACCGCCCCTTCTTCCTCTTCCGCGCCGTCGCCTACTTCGCCATCTGGCTCACTTTTTCAGCCCTGCTCAACCGCAACTCGCGCCGCCAGGACGAGGACGGCGCCATGCTGCACTCGCGCCGCAACATCAACCTCTCGGTCGTCTACATGTTCGTCTTCGCCCTCACCTACTGGCTCGCCAGCGTCGACTGGATCATGTCCCTCGAACCGGAATGGGTCAGCACCATCTTCGGCATCTACAACTTCTCCGGCATGTTCGTCGCCGGACTCGCCGCCATCATTCTCCTGTTGCTCTGGCTCAAGCAGTCCGCGCCCATGCGCGACTTCGTCAACCAGGAACACCTGCACGACCTCGGCAAACTCCTCTTCGCCTTCAGCACCTTCTGGATGTACATCTTCTTCAGCCAGTACATGCTCATCTGGTACGCCAACATGACGGAAGAAAGCGTCTACTACATCCTCCGCCAGCAAGGCGTGCTGGGCATCCTGTTCATCGCCAACGTGGTCCTGAATTGGGGCGTGCCCTTCCTGGTCCTGCTGTCGATCCCCGCCAAGCGGAGCCCCGTGGTCCTCACCTCCATGGCCGCGCTCATCCTGGTCGGCCGCTGGCTCGATCTCTACCTGATGATCCTGCCGCCGGTCACGCACGGCAAAGTCACGCTGCCCTGGATGGAAATGGGCATGATGCTCGGCGCAATGGCGCTGTTCGTCATGGCTTTTCTCGCCGGCTTCCGCCGGGCGCCCCAAACGCCCGTGCGCGATCCCCTGCTCGCTCAAAGCCTGAGCTACCATAACTGACCTGTTCATCGTAAAATTGCATGCCGTGGCTACGCCCGTGAGCAATCCTCGGCGCGGCGTCCTGGCCGGCATGGCCGCCGGGCTGTCTCCCGCCTATTTCGCCATGGTGATGGCTACCGGCATCGTGTCGTTGTCCGCGCACATGCTCGGCATCGGCTGGCTGGCCTCCGCGTTGTTCGTTCTGAATGTCGCGGCCTACACGATTATCTGGGTGCTCTACGTCCTGCGCATCTGCTGGTTCGGCCGCGACGTCCTCCGCGACATGACTGACCACCAGCGCGGTCCCGGCTTCTTCACCTCGGTGGCCGCGTCCGGAATCCTCGGCGGACAGTTCGTGCTCATCGAGGGCGACTACCACACCGCCGCCGTGCTCTGGGTGCTGGCCATCGTCTTGTGGGTGGTGCTCATCTACACCGTCCTCACCGCCTTCACCATCAAAGAAGACAAGCCCAGCCTGTACGAAGGAATCTCCGGCGCCTGGCTCCTCGCCGTCGTCGCCACCCAGTCGGTCGCCAGCCTCAGCGCCCTGGTCGCCCTGCATTGGGACCAGCCCTACCGCCTCGTCATCAATTACTTCGCCCTCTCCATGTGGCTCTGGGGCGGAATGCTCTACATCTGGATGATCTCGCTCATCTTCTATCGCTACACGTTCTTCCGCTTCTCGCCCGGCGACCTCTCGCCGCCCTACTGGATCAACATGGGCGCCATGGCCATCTCTACCCTGGCCGGAGCGCGGCTCATCATGAACACGCCCGACGCCCCCTTCCTGAACTCGCTGCTTCCGTTTCTCAAGGGCTTTACCGTTTTCTATTGGGCCACCGGCACCTGGTGGATTCCTATGCTCGCCATCCTGGCCGCCTGGCGGCACATCTACAAACGCTTCCCGCTTGAATACGACCCCTTGTATTGGGGCGCTGTCTTTCCCCTGGGCATGTATACCGCCGGTACCTACCAGATGGCCCAGGCCATGCACCTCGACTTCCTGTACGCCGTTCCCCGTTTCTTCATGTACGTCGCCCTGGCGGCTTGGCTCATCACCTTCTGGGGACTCTGCCGCACCCTCGCCGCCAGCCTGCTCGTGCGCCTGACATCGTCCATCCCATGAACCGCGCGCATCATTGGATCTGCCGCTCCGCATTCTGGCGGAAAAACATCGCCGAAGGCTTGCTGCCCTGGGCGCTGAAAGGCGCCGGCCTGGGTTCGAGCGTCCTCGAAGTGGGTCCCGGCTATGGCGCGGCCACCGGCGCGCTCAGCCGGCTCGTGGACCGCTTAACCTGCGTCGAGATCGACGCCTCTCTCGCCCGCGGCCTCTCGGTCCGCATGGCCGGCGCTAACGTCGGCGTTGTCCAGGCTGATGCCGCGCGCTTGCCATTCCCCGACGGGACTTTCAGCGCAGCCGTCTGCTTCACCATGCTGCACCACGTCCCCACCGCCGCCCGCCAGGATCTCCTGCTGGCTGAAATCGCGCGCGTGCTGCGCCCCGGCGCGCTCTTCATCGGCACGGATGACTTCCGTGGACTCCTATTCCGCCTGGCCCATGCCGGCGATACCTGTAACCCGGTTGACCCCGAGTCCTTGCCCCAACGCCTGCGCACCGCCGGGTTCCCGCAAACCGCCGTGGAACTCCGCGGCAGAACATTCTGCTTCCGCGCCCGCCGCGCCTGACTCCCTAACGGCTGCCCACCGGTGGTTTCGGCTGCTCGGCCTTCCCCGCCTGGACTCGCGGCGCCTTCCGCGCAGGCTTGTTCTTATCCGGGTTGCTGAACTCGAACCGCCCGTACAGCACGCACCCCTTCATCCCCGGATCGCAAGGAAGCTGGTTCACTTTCTGGCAAAGGCCATTGGCTTCGTGCGGACAACCCCAACTGCTCATGTCAGCGTCCCCTCAACCCGATTCTGAGCCATCGCCCCGCCTCCTCGCGGTGACCGAAGTCACACGCGCAAGGCGGATGCGCGCCCCCAATGCGCGGCCTGCGATAGCGTCATGAGAGAGTGAGCGGTGAGTGAGCGGCTATTCCAGTTCGAGTGGAACGTAGGCAAACGCCAACGCCCGCAAGCATGGTGTGACATTCGAAATGGCCACCACGGTTTTCCATGACCCGCACCTGCTCACCGTGGCCGATCTCGAACACAGCGAATCAGAAGAGCGCTGGTTCTCAGTTGGATGCGCCGGCAACGGTGCGATCCTGTCGGTGGCGTACCTTTGGTCTGACGCCGGCCCAGTCGGAACCAAGATTCGGCTGATCTCTGCCCGCCGTGCTACCCTGACAGAGAGTCGCCGTTACCGGGAGGGCTTATGAGCGATCAACCAATGGAAAACAGCGACATGCCGCCCGAAATCGATTTTACCCAGGGAGTCCGCGGCCTACACCACATTCCGTCTGACGCGAGGGTATTCATGCCCGCTTCCATCGAGAAAAGTGTCTGGACATACTTTTCGAGCAAAGCCGAGGAGAGGGGAATTCAACTGTCGGATCTACTGACCGAAGTCTTGAAACGCGACATCGAAATCAACGAAGCCCTGAAGTAGAGAGGTCGTCGCGTCCCCAGGAGACGACGTCAGTATCGACGACAATGCCGGTCATTCGGACACTGCGGCAGTCCGTCTGTGCCCCGCCATTCTCGAATCGTCGCCACAAACTCCTCCACCGGCTCATCTTCCGGCCAGAAGTCCCCATGGAGCACGGACACATCGGTGATAGGCCCCGTGCCTTACTCCGCCATCAACTGTTCGATCGAAGGGTGCCCGGAGGCGGCATACCGAACCGGCTCCAAGAAACTCATGGTGGAGGCGGGGGGAGTTGAACCCCCGTCCGAAATGGCCCGCCGCAACAAGCCTACGTGCGTATCCGGCTCATAATCTCAGCGGCGCGCTTGGAACCGGCCAGAAACGGCGCCGCCCAGCCTGATTGGGTTTCGGCTTTGCGGGCCCCAGGCGGAGACCCTCGACCTATCCTGCCACATGACGCTCACTAGCCCGTATGCAGGCCTGCGAACCGGAGCGGCTACCTAATTACTTAGGCGGCGTATGCAAACTGCTGATTGGCAGTTGTTGGTTTTCCGATCGTTTTACGGGAGCTCGGAACCCGGCACGCCTCATCACATCGAATCCATCCCGTCGAATCCGTTACGCCCCCTCCTTCCGTTATCAGAATAGCACCCAATCCCTGGAACGTCCTCTCCCAAACCGCCGCCCCGGAGGACACCCACCGGAAAGTGGGCTTGCCAGACCGGAATCGCCGTATCCATGATCCGTTTTCCCGCACCAATCCGCGTTACTCATTAGGAACGGACTCAGGTATTCGCCTGATAGGATTAGAGGTTAAGGCTGCTGTACGATAGGCCAAGAAAAAGTTGAGAGTATTAATCGCAGACGACAGTTCGACCATCCTCAGGCTCCTCGAGGCCTCCCTCGAAACCTGGGGCTATGAGGTCATGACCGCCACCGACGGAGCCGAGACTCTTTCGATCCTCAGCTCGGTCGATGCGCCCGAAATCGCCATCCTGGACTGGGTCATGCCCGTCTTCTCCGGCCCCGAACTTTGCCGCCGCGTCCGCGCCCGGCGCTCCGGACGCTACACCTACCTGATCCTGCTCAGCGCCAGAGACCAGCAGGACGACGTCGTCGAGGGACTGCGCGCCGGAGCCGACGACTACCTCACCAAACCCTTCGACCTGTACGAACTCGAGATGCGCGTCCGCGCCGGCCGCCGTATCGTCGAATTGCAAACCGAATTGCTGCGAACCCAGGACGCGCTCCGCGAACAGGCCATGACCGACGCCCTCACCGGCTGCTGGAACCGTGCCGCCATCCTCGGCCTCCTCGACCGCGAAATGGCCCGCGCCGGCCGCGAAAGGAAGAGCTTCTCGGTCCTCATGGTCGACCTCGACCACTTCAAGCAGATCAACGACCAGCACGGCCACGCCGTGGGAGACGCCGCGCTGCGGGAGTCCGTTCTCCGCATGAAAATGTGCATGCGGCCCTATGACGCACTCGGCCGCTACGGAGGTGAGGAATTCGTGGTCGTCCTCCCCGGTTGCGACGAAGCCTGCGCCATCAGCCACGCCGAGCGCCTCGTCGCCTCCGTCGCCGGCGAGTCCATCGTCGCCAAGGACAAGGAACTCAACCTTACCATCAGTGTCGGCGCCACCTGCGTCCAGCCCGACGTCTACGTCACCCCCGAACAGTTGCTCGACATGGCCGACGACGCCCTCTACGAAGCCAAACGCCAGGGCCGGAACCGCGTCGTCTACCTCGAAACCGGAGCCGGAGCTTCCGCCCTCGACTAATCTTCCTGCGCCGCGCTCGCCAGCGCCGGGTGGCTCAGCGATTCCACGTATTGCGCAATGCCCCGGTACAGCGCTTCGGCGATCTTCTGCCGGTATTCCGCCTTCTTCAACTGCCCCTCTTCCCGCGGATTGCTCAAAAACCCGATCTCCGTCAGCACCGATGGCATCGTCGCCCCGATCAGCACCACAAACGGCGCCTTCTTCAACCCGCGATTCCGCGCCGGGTTGCCGCTCCGCGACCACACCCCGTACAGCGAACTCTGCACCCGTCCGGCAAACTCCCGCGACTCCTCCATCTTGTCTTGCAGCGTGATTCTCTTCACCAGGTCCTGCAATTCGTACAGCGACTTCGACGTGCTGGCATTCTCGCGCGCCGCGGTCTCCAACTCCGCCTTCGACGTCGTAAACCGCAGGTAGTACGTCTCGGTCCCGTAGGCTTGGCTCGCCGGTGACGAGTTGGCGTGGATCGACAGAAACAGGTCGGCCTTCTCGCGGTTCGCAATCGCCGTGCGTTCCTCTAGCGCGATGTAGCTGTCGTCGGTTCGCGTATAGATCACCTGCGCCGAAAGCTTCTGCTCCAGCAGGCTGCCCAGCCGCTGCGCCACGTCCAGCACCAGGTCCTTCTCGCGTAGCCCGGTTACGCCGGTCGTCCCATGATCGGTTCCCCCGTGACCCGGATCGATCACGATCCGCCCCAGCTTCAGACCCAGCGTCCGCGTCAGACTCCGGCTGCCGTCCCGGTTCCTCTTGGCCGGAAGCGGCGCCGGCGGTTCAGTACGCGGCGGAGCCTCGGGCGCGCTGGTGCGTACCGGACTCGTCCTCGCCGCACCCGCCGCCGCCGTCACGCCGCCGGGCTTCGATACCGCCTCGCTCGTGGGCGGACTCACGGGCGGCGCCGCGGGCGATGCGCTCGCCAGCGGCTTGTTCGTCCGCTTCGCCCGAACCTCGATCATCAAACGGTGCGGCGCCGTCAGGTGCGAAATCTCGTAGTCCACCGGCGCGGCCAAATCGAGCACCACCCGCACCACGCTCGGCTGGCTCTGCGCCAGGCGAAGCTGCCGCACCAGGTGATCCTCCACCGGAAACACCGCGAACCGCTTGCCGTTGATCCGGCATTCGGCGTTGTCCACATCAATGTATAGCCGGTCGGGATTTTGCAGCGCTTCAACCCGGAACTTGGTCTCCTCCGATACCTCGATCGCCACCCGCGTCGCCGCATCGAGCGACCAGTGCCGCACTGAGGTGATCACCGAAACTGGAGCGTTCAGTTGTGCCGCCAGGGGCATCGCCGCCACAATCAGTGTCAGTTGGCAACGCGCCGCCAGCTCCATATCACTTCGTCCGCAAGTAAATCCTGCCGTCGTCTCCCGTCACCACTTCAAGCGACCTCAGCCGCGATTCCCGCGCCGCCGTCCCTTCGGCCGAAGCGGCCTGCCGCGGCGCGCGAGCCTTGGCGTCCTCGTAGCGCCGCCCCACCTTGCGCACGTACTGCTCGGTCTCCGGATAAGGCGGTACCTTGCCATACTTCAAGACCGCGTTCTCGCCCGCGTTGTAGGCGGCAATCGCCAGGTGGTCTTCGCCAAACAGATCCTTGAGATAGCGGAAGTACTTCACTCCACCCTCCACGTTTTGCCGGACGTCGAACGCGTCTCCCACCCCGTAGCGCCGCGCCGTCGATGGGATAAGCTGCATCAGTCCTTGCGCGCCCTTCGGCGAAATCGCGTACGGGTTGTAGGCGCTCTCCACCTCGACAATCGAGCGCACCAGTAGCGGATCGACGTCGTGCCGCCGCGCGGCTTCCTCAATCACGCTATGCAGTCCGTTCACGTTCTTCCCGGTCTTTCCCTGCTGTGGCGCAACCGGCCGGACCAGCGTTACCGTCCGCACCAGCCGCCCGGTGCGCGCATCGGCCTTGACCGTCGACGTGAGACGCTCTCCCGCCGTTGCAAGGCCCGTCAATCCCAACATTAAAACTAAACATTTCATTAGGGAAATGTTTCCTCTAGTATAGCTGGCCGCACGCCGTTGGGCGCCCCCGGCCTTGGTTGCTATCATCGGCTCATGACATGGGCGGGCTTTGTCCTGGCCGGCGGACACAGCACAAGAATGGGGCGCGACAAAGCCGGACTCGCCTTTCGAGGCCAGCCCCTCGCCCTCTGGGTCGCGCGTCAGGTCGAAGCCTCCGCCGGCAATGTGACTCTCGTTGGTGGCGAACATCGCGACTGGGGCATACCCGTGCTCCCGGATGCGGCTGCCGGAATCGGTCCGCTCGGCGGCCTCGTCGCCGCTCTGCGATCCACCACGGCCGCCTGGAATTTGATTCTCGCATGCGACATGCCCGGCATCAACGTGCCTCTGCTTCAGGAACTGATGGCCTTCAGTGAACAAATGGGGAAATCCGCGGTCGTGCCCGTTCACCCCGGCGGCAGGCTTGAACCGCTCTGCGCCGCCTACCACCGCGGTGTCCTTCCTGTGGCCGAGCAGGCTCTCGCAAATCGTGAGTTCAGCATGCAAAAGTTATTGTCAAAACTCGATTTAACCCTGTGGCCAATCACCCGGGAAGCCGACTTCATCAACGCCAATACCCCTGCCGAATGGGCTGCGGCGGGAGGCGATCTTGGCTGAAAACTTTCCTCATTACATCGAGTTCCGCCATGTTTATAAGACGTTCGATTACCCCGTTTTAGTCGACATCAACTTCTACTTGGATGCCGGCCAGACGCTCGCCATCATCGGCCGCAGCGGCGTCGGCAAATCCGTGAGCCTGGGTCACATCATGGGTTTCCTCAAGCCGGATTCCGGCCGCATCATCGTCGGTTACCGCGATATCACGGACATGACCGAGGCCGAGCTTCGCGAAATCCGCAAGAAAGTCACCATGGTCTTCCAATCGGGCGCCCTGTTCGACTCCCTCACCGTGGGTGAGAACATCTTGTTTTCGCTTGAACTGCGCGACGACTACGACCAGCAGAACAAAGCCGACGTCGTCCGCGGCCTCCTCCAGATGGTGGACTTGGCCGACTGCGAGGACATGTATCCGACAGACCTGTCCACCGGGCACCGCCGCGCGGTCGCCATCGCTCGAGCCTTGGCCGCTCAGCCCGAATGTATCCTCTACGACGAGCCAACCACCATGGTGGATCCCATCATGTCCGATCATCTCGGGAACCTCATGGTGCGGCTCAAACGCCAGTTGGGTTTAACGTCCATCGTGGTGACGCACGACCTCGACCTCATGCGCAAAGTGGCCGACCATGTTGTCTTCCTTTACGAAGGCCAGGCAATCTACTTTGGCCCGGTCAAGGACTTGCCGTCGAGCCCCCATCCCCACATCAAAGAATTCCTGGCCATGGACCGCGTTGAACTGTAGCCGCGCGCTCACACGGTAAAATATGAGCATCGCTGGGCAAATGCCATTGCTCAAGCATTCGTAGGAGGACTTGTGAGACAAAGATCCAAACTCGCCGCCGGCATCTGCGTGGTCATCTTGCTGGGCGCCGCCGGGTGCGGTAAGAGCCAGTCGGAAACCGGCAAGAAACTGGCCGAACTCCAGGCT
>JADZCI010000103.1 GCA_020851655.1 Bryobacterales bacterium | reverse complement strand
GGTTACACACGGTTTCGCGCCACCGTCACTCACGCCGAAGACACCTTGAGAAGCGACATTAATCCTTCGGTTCGCTTTTTCGTATTCGGAAGCCAGCCCGATCCGGAGAGGTTGCTGCCGGTTGCGCCGGAAATGCCGGCGCCCGCGCCGGAAGGACCTTTTCCCGCGCCTGTCCTGGTGAAGCGGCTGTACCGGCAGGCGTATGGCCGGGAGGCAACTCCGGGGGAAGCCTCGCTGGCTGTGCGAGCCGCTGGCACGGCCGAGGGGCTGGCCGACCTGCTGTGGGTCATCGCTCTCAGTCCGGAGTTTCAACTCGTCTTATGAACCAAGAGGAACGTCAGATTGCCCGGCGCCTGACACGGCGCGGATTTCTGGGGGCTTCGGCTTCGGCGACTCTGGCCGCGCTGCATGGGGCGGCGCCGGCGCAAGGCGCGGATGCGCCGAAGATCGAGCCGTCGGCCGATTGCCTTGTGATCCTGTGGATGGCGGGCGGCATGGCGCAGACCGAGACGTTCGACCCCAAACGCTTCACCGCGTATGAATCGGGCCTCGCCTCGAACCGCGTATTGAGCACGTTTCGAGCGATTGATACAAAGGCCGACAACATCAAGCTGAGCGAGGGGCTGGAACGCATCGCTTCGGTGATGGACCGGGGCACGCTGATCCGCTCTTACCAGGCGGCGGACCTCGGGTTCATCCTGCACGCGCGCCATCAATATCACTGGCACACGGGCTATGCGCCGCCGCAGTCGGTGGCGATGCCGCACATGGGTTCGTTGATCGCCAGAACGCTTGGCGCGCGGAATCCGGACATGCCGGCGTTTATCGATATCGGGCAGGATCTGGAGATCGGCGCCGAAAGCGCGGGACTCAAGGCGTTCCACACGGCGGGATTTCTGGGGACGGAGTACGGCCCGTTTTTCATCACCAACCCGGCGGACGCCTCGGCGGCGGTCCGCCCGCCGGCGGGTTTGAGCGAAACACGCTTCGCCAACCGGCGGCGCTTGTATCACGACCTGCTAAAGGCGGGTCCGCTGGCGCAGGTGGCGGGCAACTACCAGAAGGAATCGATTGAGCGCAGCGTGGACGCGGCGCACCGCCTGCTCACGTCGGAATCGGCCAAGGCGTTCGATCTGTCGCTGGAGCCGAAAGCCCGCTACGACGTGTACAACACGGGGCGGTTCGGCGTGGGGTGCCTGCTGGTGCGGCGCCTGGTGGAAGCCGGCGCGCGGTTCATCGAACTGACCACCGAGTACATTCCGTTCCGCAACTGGGATACGCACGAGAGCGGCCATGAGCGCACGGTTGGCATGAAGCGGCAGATTGACGCGCCGGTGGCGCAGCTTGTGCTCGACCTGGAAGAGCGCGGATTGCTGGACCGCACACTGATCGTGCTGGCCAGCGAGTTTGGGCGCGACATGATGGTGGAAGGCCGCCCGGACAAGACGGTGAAGAACCAAGTGGTGGTGCCGGACAAGATGACGGAGACCAAGCACTACGGGATGCACCGGCACTACACGGAAGCGGGCAGCGTGCTGATGTTCGGCGGCGGGGTGAAGAAGGGTTTCCTGTACGGCAAGACGGCCGATGAGCGGCCGTGCAAGACCATCGAGAATCCAGTCAACATCGAGAGCCTGCACGCCACGATTTACCACGCGATGGGCATCGCGCCGACAACCAACTACGTGGTGGAAAAACGGCCGGTGTACGTCACCAAGGACGGCAAGGGCAAGCCGGTGATGGACGTGTTGCGGAAAGGCTGACGCCCCGGGCGGGGCTCCGGCCGCCGCCTCCGATGCCCACGCGCCCTCGCTCTCCGATAGAATACGTGAGCGCTATGAGCAAGAGAATCTCTATCGGCTCCTGGGCCTACACAATCGGCCCGTATGCTTCGCATCCCATCGATTTCGACACGGTCCTTCAGAAACTGAAGGAGTACGGTTTTCAAGGCGTCGAGCTGGGTGCGTTTCCGCCCCATCCGAACCCGGGAAATCCAAGCGGCGGCGCCGACTCCTGGCCCGGGGCGATGCCCGAGAAATCGCAGCGGGCTGAACTGGCGTCGAAGATGAAGTCCATGGGCATGGCGTTTTCCGGAATCGCCGCCAACCTGTGGGGCGAGAAACTGATCAACACCTCCGATCAGAGCAAGTACATCGCGGAGTTCCACAAGAATTCCGAGTTCGCGAAAGACCTGGGCATACAGGGCATCCGCGTAGACTGCGTGCAGCCGCCGTCCATCCACCGCGAGGTTGATTACGAGACGGCGTTGCGGCGCGTGAGCAGTACGTGGAAGACCTGCGCCGATATCGCGGCCGGCAACGGGCAGTACGTGACGTGGGAGTTTGAGCCCGGCTTTGCGTTCAACAAGCCGGGCGACATTGTGCGTATCCACGACGCGGTAGACAAGCCGAACTTCGGGCTGCAGTACGACACCTGCCACGGGCAGATGGTGGGCGTCAACGGCGCGCGGCAGGAAGGCGAGAAGGAAACGTTCCCGAGCCAGATCGAGTTCATACGATTGCTGTCCGGGCGCATCAATCACATTCACCTGATCGATTCCGACAACGGGTGCCACAAGGACGCGCAGGGCAACGATGAGACGTCGAGCCACCCGCCTTTCGGATTGGGGGTGTTGAATTTCGACGAAATCCTGCCGGAACTGAACAAAGCGGCGCGGCTTTCTCACGACTGGTGGACGATCGACCTGTGTTTCTGGCCCGATGCCTGGAACGCGACGCAGCAGTGTAAGAAAGCCGTGGATGCGCTGGTTGAGAAATACGGGTGAGGAGACGACGATGAAGGAACTGCGCATCGGAATGGTGGGCTACGGGTTTATGGGGCGCGCCCACTCGAACGCGTACAAGCGCCTGACCGACTTTTTTCCGGTCCGGCACAAGCCGGTATTGAAGGCCGTTTGCGCCCGCGATGCGGCCAAAGCCAAGGCGTTCGCGGACAACTGGGGTTACGAGCGCGTCGAGACAGACTGGCGCAAACTGGTTTCGGCGGGCGACATCGATGCCGTCGATATCTGCACGCCGAACGACCTGCACCAGGAGATCGCGATTGCGGCGGCCAAAGCCGGCAAGATGATCCTGTGCGAAAAGCCGCTGGCGCGCACGGCCGCCGAAGCGGAGCCGATGGTCAAGGCTGTGGAAGAGGCCAAGGTCCCGAACATGGTCTGGTACAACTACCGCCGTGTGCCGGCGATTTCGCTGGCCAAGCAACTGATCGATGAAGGGCGGCTGGGACGGACGTTTCATTTCCGCGCCAACTTTCTTCAAGACTGGACCATTGCGCCGGACGTGCCGCAAGGCGGCGCGGCGTTATGGCGGCTGGACGCCAAAGCGGCGGGGTCGGGCGTCACCGGCGACCTGCTGGCCCACAACATCGATACCGCCATGTGGCTCAATGGCCCGATTACGCGGGTTACGGCGAAGACCGAAACGTTTGTCAAGGAGCGGATGCACAACCTGACCGGCAAGGTGGAACCGGTGGGCATCGACGACGCCTGCCTGTTCATCTGCGAGTTCGCCAACGGCAGCCTGGGTCTGTTCGAATCGACGCGGTATGCCCGCGGGCACAAGGCGCTGAAGACGTTTGAGGTGAACGGCGCCGGCGGCTCAGTTCGATTCGACCTGGAGGAGATGGAGTACCTCGACTATTTCGAGTACAAGGGGGAATCGCACGTTCGCGGTTGGCGGCGCATTCACGTCACCAATGGCGAGCATCCGTACATGAACCGCTACTGGGTGCCAGGGCTGGTAATCGGATACGAGCACAGCTTTCTCAATGCGCTGGCGGATTTTGTCACGGGTCTGGAAACTGGCACGCCGGCGCAACCGGATTTCCGCAATGCGCTACAGACACAAAAGGTCTGCGACGCCGTGCTGGAGAGCGCCCGCACCGGCGCCTGGGTGGCGACCGGCGTCGCGCTTTAGCGTGTAGACCAAAAACGGGGAGGGGCGAGCGCTCGCCCCTCCCCGCGAAGATCGTTGTGGGCGAGGCCGGTTAGTGCCCGCGGCCCCAACCGCCTCGCGAACCGCCGCCGCCACCGCGGTCGTCCCTGGGACGCGCCTCATTGACGTTCAAGCGGCGGCCGCCCATCTCGTGGCCATTCAAGGCTTGAATGGCGCGTTCCGCTTCGGCGTCGTTGGGCATTTCGACAAACGCGAATCCCCTGGACTTCCCAGTCTCACGGTCCGTAATGATACTCACACGGTCGACAGCGCCAAACGGCTCAAACACGGTGCGAACGGCATCCTCCGTTGCACTGAAACTCAAATTGCCTACGAAAATGTTCTTCAAAACTACCTCTCCTTCGAGCGTATCGGGGAAACCGGGCTTTGGGGGGATCAAACGCGTGGGGATCGAGCCAACCTACCGAAGACGGACTTTCCAATACTGCGACATTGTACCATGACTATCTTTTGATTACCAGAGAATTAATAATTCTCCATCCGGATAGCCACACACCTCTTCCAGATCTAGTCTAGCCAAATTTCGTTACACAGTTTCATTCAATTTTGTCTGGCCCGGCGAAACGTTACATAGTGGACGCCGAGCTTTTGGGCGCCTTGCATGAGCCAGGGTTCGACTCGCTGTAAGCCACTGGTAAAATTGACGTTGTTCCACTCAACGCTGGTCTGGCCGGCGGGCACGGGCGCTTCTCGCCGGACGTGGCCGGAGTGCAGAAGAGCCTGGGAATTCGTGGCGGCGGCCGGGAAGTCAAGTTTGACGTCGTAGCGCCCCGGTTTCTCGATCAATACCTCCCAATACCCGATGGAATCGGCGTCCCAACCGGCGGCGCCGCGCCAATCCTGCCGGGTTAGTACTGAGACGGGTTCCGCGCTAGAACCGATGTGAATGGGCGGTGGCGCAAAGCCTTGCGAGCAGACGTCCGTGTACCAGCGCTCGTAGGCGTGGCGCATTTCAGCGGCGCGCTCCGGTTGTGAGCCCGCCACGTTGTTGGACTCGGCTGGGTCGGCGTCGAGGTCGTAGAGTTCCTTCAAGCCGACCAGCTTGAACCGCTCGTCGCGGACCGCGCAGCCGCGGCCGAACTCGGGGGTGTCGCCGCGATGCCACTGAAAGAAGAGATTCCGTTTGGTCCAACCGGGCTGTCCTTCGAGGAGGGGCCACAGGTTGCGGCCGTCGATGATGCGATCCCGTGGCGAAGCGGCGCCGCAGACGGAGGCGATGGAAGGCAGCAGGTCCACATGGGCCGCTATAGTGTCAATCTTTGCGCCCGGGGTGATGCGGGCGGGCCAGCGCCAGAAGCAGGGAACGCGGATGCCGCCCTGGTAGACACTGCCTTTGAGGCCCCGCATGCCCGCGTTGTAGCGCGGCTGCTGGGGACCGTTGTCAGTCAGATAGATCAGCAGGGTGTCCTGATCGAGACCGGTCTGGCGCAGGCGCTGGAGCAGGCGGCCGGTATTGTGGTCGATGTTGGCGACCATGCCGTAGAGCCTGGCGGTTGTGTCATCGAGACCTGTGCCGCGGAACGGCGCGACCCATTTTTCGTCG
>JADZCI010000102.1 GCA_020851655.1 Bryobacterales bacterium | reverse complement strand
TCGCCTCTGTCATCAAGGAACAGAACGTGGTCGCGCCCGCCGGCCAAGTGGGCCAGCCGCCAGCCAAAGCCGGCACCGAGTTTCAGTACTCGATCAACGTCAAGGGCCGCCTGGAAACGGTGAACGAATTTGAGAACATGGTCATCCGGACATTGCCGGACGGGTCGATTCTGCGCATGAAGGACGTCTCCCGGACCGAGCTCTCCGCCAAGACCTACACCAGCTTTGGACGCAAAGACGGTTCGCCGGCGGTCATCATCATCGTCTACCAGTTGCCTGGCGCGAACGCGATTGAAACGGCCAAGAACGTCGTCAGCCTTCTCGATGACCTGAAGAAAAACTTCCCCCCAGGCTTGCAGTACCGCGTGTCCCTGGATACGACGGAGTTTGTCAAGGTTGCTATCGAGGAAGTTGTCCTCGCGCTGCGGGACGCAATCATCCTCGTGCTGATCGTCGTCTTCGTCTTCCTCGGCAACTTCCGCGCCACATTTATCCCGATGCTGGCGGTGCCGGTATCCCTGGTCGGCACGTTCGGCGCTTTCGTTGCGCTGGGGTTCTCAATCAATACGCTGACCATGCTGGCGCTGGTCCTCGCCGTCGGCATCGTGGTTGACGACGCCATCGTCGTCGTGGAAGCCGTCGAACACCATATCGAGCACGGCTTGTCGCCGATTCAAGCCACAGAAAAGGCCATGGACGAGGTCTCCGGACCGGTCGTCGCCATCGGTCTTGTGCTGACTGCCGTATTCGTCCCGGTCGCGTTCATGAGCGGCATCGTCGGTCAGATGTACCGGCAGTTTGCCATCACGCTGTCGGTATCCGTCATCCTGTCGGTGATTGTCGCCCTCACGCTGACTCCGGCGTTGTGCGGCATGATGCTAAGACCGCGAAAGCAAATGAAAGGCCCGTTGGGCGCTTTCATACGCGGCTTCAACAAGCTCTTCGACAAGACAACCAACGGCTACCTGTCGGTGGTCAAAGTCTTACTCCGAAGGCTGGTGCTGGCCAGCGTTCTGCTGCTGGCGGTCTTCGGCGCGGCTGGTTTCTTCGGCAAAGCCCTGCCGACCGGGTTCGTACCCGACGAGGACATGGGCTACTACTTCGCCGTCTTTCAGCTTCCCGAAGGCGCGTCCATGGAACGGACAGACGCGCTCTGCAAACGCGCCGAAGCCGATCTGGCCAAGATTCCCGGAGTAGGCGAAATCCTCACCCTGGGCGGCCTCAACCTGATGACCAATGCCTACACGTCGAACTACGCTTCACTGATCATCATGTTGAAGCCTTGGGAAGAGCGCGGATCGGAGCAGGAAAAACTGGCCGCGATCCTGGCCAACACCCGGCGAACCTTCGGGAAATACCCTGAAGCCATCTCGATCGTGTTCAACCCGCCCGCCTTGCCGGGCATGGGCAACGCGACCGGATTCCAGTACGAGTTGCTGGACCGCTCGGGCCATAAGCCGGCCGACCTGGCTGCCACGGCCATGCAGTTTATCCAGAATGCCCGCCAAAACGAACCCCGGGTGACCAACCTTTACACCGGTTATTCGACCAACGTTCCCCAACTCAATTTCGCGCTCGACCGGGATAAGGTCCGCACCCTCGACATCCCCGTCAATGCCGTCTTCCAGGGACTCCAGATATTTCTGGGCGGGCTTCAGGTGAACGATTTCAACCTGTTCGGACGAACCTACAAGGTGATGATCCAGGCCGAACCGGAGTTCCGCGCCACGCCTGAAAACATCGGCAATATCTACGTTCGTTCCAACGACGGCGCGATGGTGCCGATGTCGACCCTGGGAACCATCTCCATGGTGACCGGGCCCGACGTTTTGCAGCGCTACAACATGTACCGCACGGCCGAAATCAGCGGCATTCCGGCGCCCGGATACTCCTCCGGCGATGCGATTGCGGCGATCGAGGCTTTGGCGGAGAAAACCCTCCCGCAAGGCTATGGAGGAGATTGGACCGGCGTGGCGTTCCAGGAAAAGCAGGCGGGTTCAGCCCAGGCTGTAATTCTGGTCATGGCGCTGGTCTTCGTCTTCCTGGTGCTCGCCGCGCAGTATGAAAGCTGGGCCGTACCCTTCTCAATTCTGCTGGGGCTGCCCATCGGGATCTTCGGCGCTTTCCTGTTTGTCTGGTCGCGCGGACTCGTCAACGATGTCTTCGTTCAGGTGGGCATCATCGCCCTGATGGGCTTGGCCGCCAAGAACGCGATCCTGATTGTCGAGTTCGCCAAGGAAAAGCACGAGAAGGATGGCTTGGGATTGTTTGAAGCCGCCGCCGAAGGCGCCCGCCTGCGGTTCCGTCCGATTCTCATGACGGCCTTTGCCTTCATCCTCGGTGTCGTCCCGCTGTACATTGCCCACGGAGCCGGTTCAGCCGCGCGGCAGAGCATCGGCACTTCGGTGTTGGGCGGTATGTTGATCGCCACCGCGGTGGGCGTGTTCTTCATTCCCATGCTGTATGTCGTGATTCAAGGTCTGGTGTACCGGCTGGGCGGAAACAAAGAGGCCATCCGCGGCAAACCGAAGACCGTTCCGCCGGGAGGCGAACCGGCGCTCGAAGGAGGTCACCACTAATGCGGCATATCCTTCTCGTAGCTCTGGCCGGCGTCTTCATCGCTGGCTGCCGGGTCGGTCCCAAGTACGAACGGCCCAAAGTGCAGATTCCCGCGCAGCACAGGTCCGCGGAAACGCCCGCCGCCTCGCTTTCACTCGGCGAGAAAAAGTGGTTTGACGTCTTCGAGGATGAAGCCCTGCGAAAACTCATCACGGAGGCGCTACAGGCCAACTACGACGTCAAGATGGCGGCGCAGCGCATTCTCGAGCTACAGGGACGAGTCACTCAAACCAAATCCGGATTGTTTCCCCAGTTGGGCGCTGCCGGCGAGGTGAGCAAGCAAAACAATCCGGGATCTTCGTTTTCGAGGATCTCCGGGTTGGGCCTGCTGAGCTGGCAGATCGACTTCTTCGGACAGGTCTTGAGTGCGACCGACGCCGCGCGCGCGGAACTGCTCGCCACCGAAGAAAACCAGAAGGCCGTCTTGCAGACGATTGTCGCGAGCGTCGCCAACGGATACTTCGAGCTTCGCAGCCTCGACGGGCAACTCGCCTTCGCCCAGGAATCCCTCAAAGCACGCACCGAATCGCTGCGCCTGGTCACGTCCCGCCAACAGGGCGGCGTGGCCAGCAAATTGGAAGTGGACCAGGCCCAAACCTTGGTAGCCACGGCCGCGGCTACGATCGCCACGCTGCAAAGCAGCATTGAGCAGACGGAGAATTACCTTTCCTGGCTCCTGGGCCGGACGCCGGGACCCATTGAGCGGGGGCGCGCTTTTGATGCCCAGCCCGCGCCGCCTGCCGTGCCGGCGGGATTGCCGTCGGCGCTTCTCGAACGGCGCCCCGACATCCGTTTTGCCGAGCAGAAGCTGGTCGCCGCCAACGCCCGCATTGGCGTCGCCAAAGCGGCATTCTTCCCATCGATTGCCTTGACCGGCGGAGGCGGGTACCAGTCTTTCGACCTCACCGGAGTCGTCACGCGCAAAGGCGGCGTTTCCATGTGGGGCGCCTCAGTCGACATTCCCATTTTTGATGCCGGCGCCCGAATCGGAAACTACCGGGCAACGAAGGCGCAAAAAGAGCAGCTCGCACTCAATTATCAGCAGACCGTGCTGAACGCATTTCGAGACGTGTCCAGCGCGCTGACCGGCTATCAGAAAGCCAAGGAAGCACGAGCCCAGAAAGCCCTGCTGGCGGACACCCTGCGGGACCAAAGCCGTCTCTCCACGCTCCGCTACCGCGGCGGGGTGACGAGCTACCTGGAAGTGCTCGACACCGAACGCCAGCGGCTGGACGCCGAGCAGGCGCTGGCTGACGCTTATCGCGCCGAATTGTCGGCGCTCGTCAACCTCTACATCGCCCTGGGCGGCGGATGGCAGCCTGTCTGAAGAACTCCACCGCGCCGGTGGCCGATTAAAAAGTACAGGACCCGCACGGGTCCTCATGCGGTTGCCGCGCCGCGCGAGGCCGTATCCTGATAGGACGCTTTGACTGCCCATGCCCGAGCTAAAGCTCCTGTTCCTTCAGATGGCCGTTGTCCTGCTGGTTGTGCGGGTGGTTTCGGTCCTGTTTCGCAAGGCCGGCCAACCGGGGGTCGTTGGCGAGATGGCGGCGGGATTGCTGTTGGGACCCTCCGTCCTCGGGCACATCTCGCCGGAGGCGATGAACGCGCTCTTCGCTCCAGGGCAACTGGGGCCGTTGTACGCGTTGAGCCAGGTGGGCTTGGTGCTCTTCATGTTCCTCGTCGGTCTGGAACTGCGGCCGGCGCTGATCCGTGGTTCGGCCCGGACGGCGATCCTTGCCAGCCAAGCCAGCATCCTCGTGCCCCTCATCACCGGCGGCGCCCTGGCATGGGGGCTCTATCCGCGTTTCGGCGGCGGCGCCGGCAGGCTCCCGTTTGTGTTGTTTTTTGGCGCGGCCATGGGCATCACCGCGTTTCCAGTGCTCGCGCGCATCCTGGCGGATCGCAAGTTGACCAACACCCGTGTGGGGATCTTCGCCATCTCGTGCGCCGCTGTCGACGATCTGAGCGCCTGGAGTCTACTGGCGGTCATTACCGTAATCGCGGTTCCTGATGCGCAAGGAACGGCCTTGCCGGTGCGATTCGCCGCGCTCCTTGTCTATGTCCTGATGATGGTTTTTCCCGTGCGATCAATCGCCCGGCGGCTGTTTCCGGGTGACGAACTGCCTGGCCTGGAGCGCTTTCGCGCGGTGCTGATCCTGTTGCTCGCATCCGTTTGGGCCACCGAGTCACTGGGCTTCCACGCCCTGTTCGGAGCGTTCCTGGCCGGTGTCGTGATGCCCAAGGGCGGACGGCTCGAAGCCGGACTCAAGGAGCGCGTCGAGTCCGTCACGCTGGGATTGCTGCTGCCATTGTTTTTCGCCTACACCGGGCTCCGGACCAGCGTGGGTCTGCTGAACAGCGTTGAATTGTGGCTGCTATGCGCGCTCATCATCGTGGTGGCCGTTGGCAGCAAGCTTGTGGTCAGCGCCGCATTTGTGCGCGCCAGCGGCATGACATGGCGCGAATCACTGGCCGTCGGCGTCCTCGTCAACACCAGAGGACTGGTGGAGTTGGTGATCCTGAACGCCGGGCTGGACCTGCGCATCCTCTCACCGGCGCTGTTCTCCATGATGGTGATCATGGCGCTGGCGACGACGCTGATGACCGCGCCTTTGATCGACCTCGTCTACCGCCCCAAACAGGCCGCTGCTTGAGGCTTCATCTCACAACCGGATACTGAACTCCGAGTTGTTCCATGTAGGTCTTGTATTTTGTGGGATCGTAGCGCAGCTTGTCGAGTTGCGGACGGAATCTCTCCATCTTTTCCCGGTTCAGTTCAATAGGCGCCTGGCTCCCGGGCGGAATCAGCGATTTCCACTTGATGTCGCGGGTCTGATTCGCAAAATACTCCCGTGCGGCGTGCAGCAGTGGCGGGTCGAGCAGCAGGTCGAGAGCCGTCATCGCGTGGGCGGCCGCGCCCGCGGTTGTGCCCTTGTGCGCGATGGGAGTCGCCATGGCGATTCCGCTCGACCAGTGATGGCCAACCATGCCTGGAATGTTACCCGGAAACCGCAACACGACGGTGGGGATGTTCCACGAAACCTCGGCGATGTCATCGGAACCGTACATTCGCGGGCCGCTGCCGGCCAGCGGCAGTTCGGTCACATTGCGATTCAGCCCGCCCGCGTTGGCCTTGAGTTCCTTCTGCGCCGCCACGGCCAGTTGTTCGTCCGCATCACTCCACTTGGGCATCCCGGTTTTCTTGATGTTGGCCGTCAGCGCTTCGGCTAAGGGTTTATTGAAATGCCCGGGCCAGGCGGCGCCAAGCGTCCGCTCGGAGAATTGCGTATCGGTCATCATCGCGGCGCCTTGCGCGATGCGGGTCCCTGTGTCATGCAATTCCTTGATCCGCTCGTAGTCCCATTCGCGGAAGTAATACCAGACCTTGGCGAGCGGCGGCACAACGTTCGGCTGGTCCCCGCCGTGCGTAATCACGTAATGAGAGCGCTGCTCTGTGCGCAGGTGTTCGCGGCGGTAATTCCAACCAACGTTCATCAATTCCACCGCATCCAGAGCGCTGCGTCCAAACCACGGCGAACCGGCCGAGTGCGCGCTGCGCCCGGTGAATGTGTATTCCACCGACACCAGACCGCTGCCCACCGGACCATACGCCGTACCGAAGTCGGCGGCGATGTGCGTCGACAACATCGCGTCCAGCCCGCGGAACAATCCCGCATTCACCATGTAGGTGCGGCTGCCGAGCAATTCCTCCGCGACCCCGGGATACAGGCGCAGCGTACCGGAAATCTTGTACTTCTCCATCAACTCCTTGACCACCAGCGCGGCGGTCACGTTGAGCGCCTGCCCCGCGTTGTGCCCTTCACCGTGGCCCGGACCGTTGGGGATTAAAGGCTTGTGATACGCCACCCCAGGCGTCTGCGAGGTCTCGGGCAATCCGTCAATATCGGCGATAAAGCCAATCACCGGTTTCCCGGCGCCCCACTCGGCAACCCACGCCGTGGGCATGCCAGCCACCCCGCGCACGACTTTGAAGCCATTTCTTTCGAGGATTGCCGTTACGTAGGCGGACGTCTGCGTTTCCTGGTAGCCCAGCTCGCTAAAGCTGAAAATCGAGTCGACCATCTGCTGCGTGAAGACCCGCCGGGCCTCCACCATCTCCTGTGCGGCCTGCTTCATGACAGGAATCGGCGGTGTCTGTGCCTGAAGCATGCCGGCCAAGGCGAGAAGGACCGGCCCCCGAAATCTTGACAGGGGGCTCATGGTGGCGCGCGCGGGTTGCGGGAACATTTCTCAGGTGTGCTCGTCTTCTTTTCTTGAATCTAATCTACTTTGACACGAGGGTAACGGTATGGCGGTGAACCGGAAGAAGCAGCGTCGCTGGATTTGGGCGGTGGTGATTGCGGGGTTGTTGGGAGGCGCCGGGTTCGGCGTCCGCGCCGCGCTCAAGCCGAACAACACAATCGATCCATCCAAGATGGCAACCATCGAGCGCGGCAACATCGCCCGGTCCGTTGTTGCGACCGGCAAAATCGAGCCGCGCGCCACGGTGGAGGTGAAGTCGAAAGCCAGCGGCATCGTCAAGCAACTCATGGTGGACTACGGCGATGTCGTGAAGCAGGGACAGGTTCTGGCCGAGTTGGACAAAGAAGAATTGCAGGCGCGTCTCCGCGAGTCCCAAGCCAACCTGCAAGCGGCGCAGGCGTCGGAGGAATCGGCGCTGGCGGCGCTCGAGCGCAACAAGGTGGAGACCGAAGGTCCCGACATCCCGTTTCTGAAGTCGGCCATGGACAGAGCCCGGGACCTTCACAAGGAGCAACTGATCGCCAAGAACCTCGTCGAGGATGCCGAGAAGGCGTACCAGATGGCGTTGAACAAGCAAGCCTCGGCACAGCGGGCGCTCGCCGTGACCCGCGCTGAAATCGCGCGCGCCAAGGCTCAGGTGGCGCAAGCCAACGCAATGCTGGAGCGTGCCACGGAAGACCTGCGGAATTCAACCATCGTTTCCCCCATCGACGGCTTGGTGTTATCGCGCAACGTGGAAGTCGGTAACGCCGTCAGTTCCATCTTGGTGCTGGGTTCCCAGGCCACGCTTTTGTTCACGCTGGGCGATGTCAGCGACGTCTATGTGCGCGGGAAGGTGGACCAGGCGGATATCGGGAAAGTGTATCTAACGCAAGCCGCGCGCATCGTGGTCGAGTCATTCCGGGATAAGAAGTTCGAAGGAAGGGTCTACAAGATTTCGCCGCTCGGCGTGGAGAAAGAGAATGTCACCACGTTTGAGGTGCAGGTTTCGATCCACAACCCGGGGCGCGAACTCAAAGCCAACATGAGCGCGAATGCCGAGATCCTGCTGGAAGAGAAACAGAACGTCCTGCTGGCGCCGGAAGCGGCGATTGTCTATGACAAAGACCGCCAGGCTTCGATGGAGGTGCCCGACCCGGCTTCAGAAAAGGGCCGGAAGAAAGTGCCGGTGCGGCTGGGGATCTCCAACGGCGTCAAGACAGAGTTGCTCGCCGGCCTGAATGAAGGCCAGAAAGTCATCCTCCAATAACGGAAATGCGGAATTGCCCTGCTTAAGCAATCCCGCAAACCGATTCGAACTAAGACGCAGGTTCTTTAGGCGGTCCGGCGGCGGACCAGAGCCAGCGCAGCGATGCCAGCACCCAGGAGCGCGAACGTGGTCGGCTCGGGAATGGCGGCGACATCCACAAAACCCTGAACCGTGGTCTTGCCCTGAACGATGGCATTAATGTTCAGCGGGTTGTTCGGGATCAGGAATTGGGCGTCAACCGTGCCGGTCTTCACACCCGCCGCGGTCCACTGCACCTTGGCGAGCGAGGTGGCCGAGCCGATCGAACCCATTACGGCGCCCGGTCCAAAGTTGGCGCTGCCCGCCGTCGGAGCGGTCTCATTCACCATAATGTTGAGAACCGCGCCGGTGAAATCGGTGAGCGCGCAGGTCGCCACCGCGCACGTCGGCACAATCGAACCCCAACTGGTGTTCGACGGCGGCGTCAGGGTCACGGACGGCGGCACGACATCGAAGGCCAACGTAACATCTCCGATGGTGATCGATCCGTCGCCATTGTCCACACACCCAGCAGCCGTTCCGCAAGCAAAGCCTGACCCAACGGTGTCAAACGTGATATCAGTAGCGCCTGCCAGACCAGCAACGCAGGCTAAAAGAGTCAATGCAAACAACAAATTTTTCATTCTTTTATGTTTCCCCCTCGGATTTCTCCGTACCTTTCCAAGTCATTCCCATGGCGCGCCCGACAGTTCGGACGCACATTAGAACTCCTTCAAAGTGTATGCGGGAATCCATAGGGGAGTCAAGACATTCGGGCCACAATTCGACCTGAGGCCAGTACGCTCCAAGTACCGTTACTTTCAAGGCCTTAGAGATACTACCGTCGTACTGGAACAATTGGAGGCACCACGAATATGTGGTGGCTATCTGGCGAGCCTATTTCGCTCCGACACCCCGCCGAACACGTAGAATGGGCTGTATGACGCTCACCGGAAAGAGAATCGCGATCTTCGTCGATAACCTTTATCAGGAAATGGAAGTATGGTATCCGCTCTACCGCTTCCGCGAGGCGGGGGCTGCCGTCGTGACCGTCGGCGCCAAGGCCAACACTACTTACACCAGCAAGATGGGCTACCCTTGCGTTGCTGAAAAATCCTACGACGAGGTGAGCGCCTCCGACTTTGATGGAGTCGTCGTTCCGGGAGGATTTGCCCCCGACCATATACGCCGCCACCCCAAAGCTAACCGCTTGGTGAAGGACTTCGATGCCCAGGGCAAACTGGTCGCCGCTATCTGCCACGGACTGTGGGTCCCCTGTTCGGCCAAGATCCTCAACGGGAGAAGGGTAACCAGCTTTTTCGCCATACAAGACGATGTCATCCATGCCGGAGGGATTTGGGAAGATTCGGAAGTCGTTGTGGACCGTAACCTGGTTTCGTCACGCAAGCCTGATGACCTGCCGGCCTTCATGCAAGCGGCCATCGCGGTTGTCGCCGGAAAGTAGGGACACGCCGCATGACCGACGGCGCGGCGCTCTCCGTCTCGCGACTCCACAAAAAGTACGGTGATTTTGAAGCGGTTCGGGGCATCGACTTCGAAGTGGCTCAAGGCGAGGTGTTTGGCCTGCTCGGGCCGAATGGCGCCGGCAAGACCACTACGGTCGAAATCCTAGAAGGCCTTCGCTCGCGCACCTCGGGCGACGTGACAGTCCTTGGTCACGACCCCGAAGACGAACCCAGGGCGGTGAAAGACCGGATCGGCGTCAGCCTCCAAGCGACAAACTTGCCCGACAAAATCCGGGTCATCGAAGCCTGCCAGCTTTTCTCCGCCTTCTACACGCGGCGAACAAATATCGAAACACTGCTGAAGCGGCTTCAACTTTGGGACAAACGGCGCGCTTACTACACCACGCTGTCCGGCGGCCAGAAACAAAGGCTGGCCCTGGCTCTGGCCATGGTCAACGAACCCGCGATTCTGTTTCTCGATGAACCGACCACCGGACTCGATCCCCAGGTGCGCCTGGAAATCCACACTCTGATCGAAGAGTTGCGCGACGCCAAGACGACTATCTTGCTGACCACTCATTACATCGAGGAAGCAGAGAGGCTCTGCGACCGGGTGGCCATCATCGATGAAGGCCGGATCATCGCCCTGGGCACGCCGCGCGAACTACAGGAAAAGGTGTTGGGCCACGCGCGCGTTGAGATCGTCTGCCACAGCCCGCTCCATGGCACGCCGCCGCACTGGAGTGATGAGGCAGTCGTGCAGATCAGCGAAAACGGGCTGGAAATCAGCGTGGCGTCACCCAAGCCCGCCCGCGCTGTGGTGGAACTGGTGAAATGGATCGACGGCCAAGGCGTCGAACTCGCCGACATCCACATCAAGCGGCCCACGCTGGAAGACGTTTTTATTCAACTCACCGGCAAATCGTTGAGGGAGTAGCGGTGCAAAGTTACCTGGCTTACATGCGGACCACTTTGAGCCTTACGCTGCGCGACCGGCTGATTCTGTTCTTCAACTACATCTTCCCGTTGATCTTTTTCTTTGCGTTCGGCGAAGGAATCCGGGGCGGAGGCGGCGCGGGTGGCGCGGCCCAGTTGATCGCCATGGTGCTGATCCTCAGCGTGCTGGGCACCGGCTTCTTCGGCGGCGGCATGCGGGCGGTAGCGGAACGGGAAAACAACATCCTGCGCCGCTTCAAAGTGGCGCCCATCTCTCCTGGCCCCATCCTGGTTGCCTCCATCGTGGTGGGCTGGCTCACGTGGCTACCGTCCATCTTGCTGTTTCTTTACCTGGCCAAATGGCGCTACGGGCTGGAAATGCCAGAGCATTTCACCGAGTTGCTGGTATTTCTGACGCTGGGCGTCGTGGCGTTCCGGGCAATGGGACTCATCATCGCGTCGGTCGTGAATTCGATGGCCGAGAGCCAGGTAATCATTCAGCTTCTGTACTTGCCGATGCTGCTGCTGAGCGGGGCGACATTCCCGTTGTCCATCCTGCCGGGCTGGCTGCAAGTCCTGGCGCAGTTCATTCCCTCCACACACCTTTACCTGGGGATGCAGGGCATCCTGATGCGAAACGAGACGCTATGGCAGAACATCATCCCCACGGCCGCCTTGGCCGTGACCGCCGCCGTCTCGATTTTCATCTCGATGAAATTGTTCCGGTGGGAGAAGGAAGAAAAAACCAAGCCCGCCGCCAAGCTCTGGCTGCTGGCCGTGATGGCGCCGTTTGTGCTGATTGGCGGCTGGCAGGCGCACACCAAGGACAACCTCAAAAAGACCCAGGAACTGGCGCGAGCCATGTCTCGCAGCCGGAACCGCTTGATTCACGACGCGCGCGTTTTCCTCGGCGACGGCCGGGTGCTCGAACGAGCGTCCGTCTTTGTCCGCAACGGCCAGATCGAGGAAGTCTACGAAGGATCGTCCCCGGACGCCTCGTCGCTGCGGGCTGGAGTGATCGAGGCCGCGGGCAAGACGCTGCTGCCCGGCCTGGTGGACACAAACGTGAATCTGGCTCTCTCGGGAGGCGTGGATGGAGGAGGCGGCCAGAGCCTCGACCTGGCGGGCCTGGAACACGCCATGGCGGCCTACCTCTATTGCGGCGTCACGGCGGTGCGCGAGTCCGGCGCCCCGTTGCAGTTGACCGGACCGCTAAAAATGGAATTGGAGTCCGGCGAAAAGCTCGGCGCGGACCTTTTCTTCTCCAACCAGGGCCAACCCGGAAGCACTCCTTCGCTCGTGGCGGCCGAGGCGCTGGAGTTGCTCGGACAAGGCCGAACCAGTCCGCTCGAAAGACCGCTTGTGCAGCAGGTCGGTCCCCGCTCGCTGCTGGACAGCACCGCCAAGCGCCTGGGCGACTTTCGCGCGCAGCCGGCTGCCGGAATGCTGGACAAAGCCAAGGCGGAATTGCTGAAGGCGGCCGCCTCCGGCGCACCGCTCGTGATTGCGACCCGGTCCGGAAGTCCGCTGCTCATCCATGGTCCCGCCATCCATCGCGAAATGCAGCTTTGGGTCCAAGCCGGCATCCCGCCGAAAACTGTACTTCTCGCCGCCACCGCCAACGGCGCGGCCCTGCTCGGCGCCGGCCAGCGTTGGGGATCGGTGAAAAAGGGCATGGTGGCAAACCTGCTTCTCGTTGATGGGAACCCTTTGCAGGACATTTCCAACACCGAGCGGATCGTCGCCGTCATCTATCGCGGCGAACTGGTAGGCCGCGACGAGCTGTTTGATACCAAGAAGTAGCACACGCGACGGCGCGCGCTTGCGTGCGACACTGGCCATGAAAGGCCCAACACAAATGACTCGACTTGCCGTCTCTTGGCTGTCATTCGCCCTGGTGAGCTGGGCGGGAGCGCTGATGGTTCCCGCCACCGGCAACTGGAGTGCGATTCGAGGTTCGGCGCAGGTAGATAACTCGGTCACACGAACCGGAAAGCCGTCGCTGCGGATTGAGCCTGGCGCGGGCGGCGCCGAGGCGCGGGTCCGCTCAGCCGCCGTAACGCTCGTCGCAGGCAAACATTACGAACTGAAGGCCTGGATCAAGACGCAGGCGATGGAAGTAAGCGATCTGGACCGGACGCCCATCGCCACCGGCGCGTCGATCGCCATGAGTTCCATGCCCTTCGACGTGCACTCGGAATCGCTGTCGGGCACGCGCGACTGGCAACCGGTGAGCCTGAAGTTTACCGCCACGCGTTCCAAGGATCAGATTGAACTGCGCGCCGCCGAGGGCGGGCAGTTCAAGGGCAGGTTTTGGGTCGATGGCGTCAGCCTCGACGAAGTCTCCGGTCTGGGGGATTGGCCGGTTAAAGACGCCGTGGACACATTCGGTCCGGCGTACCGTTATCCCAAAGGCGGCTGGATCTACGTGCACATCGAGGGGAAGCCCTACGAGCGGGGATTTCAGCATGGGTACTTGCTGGCGCGAGAGATTGAAGGATACGTCGACCGCTGCGCGGCTCAACTCGACCCGAAATCCAAGCGCGCCGCATGGAACAACGGACGCGCCACGGCCGATGCGCTCTTTCTCCGCGGCTTTGACGAGGAGATGCGCGAGGAGATGAAGGGGATCGCCGACGGAGCGGCTGCCGCGAAAGCGCAGTACGACGGCAGGGCCATCGACCTCCGCGACATTGTCGCGGCCAACACGATTACCGAACTCGGCCTCCTCTCCCCGGCCAACCGCGTCACGCCCACGGGATTGGAAGGACTGCGCCTGTCGCTTCCCGATTACTTCAACCCGAAGCGCGATGTGGGTATCGGCGACCGTTGCAGCGCCTTCGCCGCCACCGGCAAGGCGACCCGCGACGGCCGCATGGTGATTGCGCACCTGACGATGTGGCCTCTGACGCTGGCTGAACAGACCAACATCATGTTGGACATCAAGCCCGAGAAGGGACACCGCCTGGTCATGCAATCCTACCCCGGCGGAATTCAGAGCGGCACGGATTGGTATCAGAACGACGCCGGCGTTGTGCTCACCGAAACTACCATCCGCCAAAGCCCCTTCAACATGCGGGGCACGCCGGTCGCCTTCCGCGCCCGCCAGGCCATACAGTATGGAACCGATATCAGCCAGGTCGCGCAACACCTGATGGATCGGAACAACGGTCTCTACACCAACGAGTGGCTGATTGCCGATGCCAAGAACGACGAGATCGCGATGTTCGAGTTGGGGACAAACAAAACCAGGCTGTATCGCAGTTCGAAGAACGAGTGGTTCGGCGGCGTCGAGGGCTTCTATTGGGGCTGCAACAACGCCAAAGACCTGCAAGTGCGAACCGAGTACACGCCGGACCCGAAGCAGGATCCGCAGGACATCCCCTATGTCTCTTCCGACCGCGACCGGAAGTGGCTCCAGTTGTACGACACACATAAAGGGCAAATTGACGAGCGCTTTGCATTTCTTGCGCTGCGCACCGCGCCACTGGTCTCGGCCTCAGCCTTCGATGGAAAGGTCACGACCGGCGAAATGGCGTCACGAACGATGCTGTGGGCCGTCCTGGGCAAGCCGAACCAGCGGGAGTGCGAGCCCAACCGCTGGCAGAAGGAACAGTATCCGGGCAACGAAGGGATCTATTCGTCCGGTTACCGCTTGTTCGCGGCGGAACCGGATGAGAACCTGCGCGCCTCAATCCAATCGCGGGAGCAGGAGCGGTTAGCCCGCCAGCCAGGCGATACGGCCGCGGCGAAGACCAAGTGGCGCAAGATCGAACCGGAACGGCTGTGGAAGGGCTGGATTATGCCCGCCGCCGACTCCGACCGCTGGCTCACGGCGAGCGGCGCGGTGTATCACGCCTTGCTCGCGTCCGAGGAATTTCCGCGGGAATTGGGCGCCTGGCGCATCCGGTATCGCGCCGCCACCCGGACCAAAGATTGGCCGCTGCGGCAGTTGAGCTTCGATTTGCGCAACTCGGACTGGTTTGAAGCCTCGCGCGCCAAGGGCGTGCTGCTTCTCGACGCGCTGCGTCTCAAGATGGGGGACGAGAAGTTTCTCCAGTTGATGCGGGACTTCTATACGGCGCACACCACGTCAACCGCAAGCACAGCCGAATTCACCGCCGCGGCGGAAAAGACCCTGGGAAGCCCGCTGGATGCGTTTTTCACTGAATGGCTGGATGGGACCGGGTTGCCCGGCAGCCAGGACGGTCCCGCGTTTGCCCCGCAAAACATCTTCGGCCGCCTGGAGAGCGCCTTGATTGTCTACGGCACGGCCCTGGATGCCGGCTCCAATCGCCGCGCCGCGGAATTGCTGCGGCGGGACATGCTCAACTGGTACGAGCACGCCGTCGAGATCAGGAAGGATTTTGAACTGGCGCCCGAAGAGGCGCGGCATCATACCCTCATTTTTGTCGGACGCCCGGAGAGTAATTCGGCGCTGCGCGCGTTCGCCGGAAAGCTGCCGGTGACGTTTGACGGCGCGGCGTTTACCGCCGGCGGCAAAACGTATGCCTCGGAGAATTTCGGCATCATGCTGGCGGCGGAACATCCCGATGATCCACGTCAACTCGCCGTGGTGCTGGCCGGCAACTCCGCCTTGCAGACCGTACGGCTGGCGACCCAGCGTCCGCACGAGTTCTCCTGGCAGGTGTACCGCGGGACGAAGGCCGTCGAGCGCGGCTACTAACCGTTCAAGGCGCAAAGGTTCTCAGGAAGCGCGTCGGGCGGCGCGGCTCGACGGGAACCGCGCCTTCCCGTGCCTCCAACAGCCACGCTTCGCCGGCGCGGTAGGGCTCACCGGCAAGCTGCCCTTCGCCTTCAATGGCGACGAGGATCAAAGGGTGCTCTCCGTTAGGCTCCACGGTGCAAGCATCCGGCGCCCGCATCTCATCGGTGACGAAGTACTCGCATTCGGCCAGGCGGCTCACCCGGTCTCCGAGCTTGCGCGGCCGGGTCACGCCCGCGTGCGGCACAGGATGAGAGACCTCAATCCCTTGATCCAGGTGCAGGGTCCTGGGCCGGCCATAGTCGTAAAGCCGGTAGGTCACGTCGGAATCCTGCTGAATCTCACACAGCACGATCCCCGCGCCGATGGCGTGGATTGTGCCGGCCCTGACGAGGATCACATCTCCGGCGCGCGTGGGCTTCCAGTCGAGGAGTTGCTCGATTTCGCCGGACTCGCACGCCGCGCGCAACCGCTGATGTGAGGTGGCCGCGCGCAGACCCACGCCGATCACAGCCCCCGGCGCGGCGCGCAGCACGGCCCACATCTCGGTCTTGCCCCGCGTGTGTCCGGCTGCCCGCGCCTGTTCGTCGTTGGGATGCACCTGGATGGAGAGCGCTTCGGTCGTGAAGATGAACTTGACCAGCAGCGGGAGTTCCGGAACCGTTTCCAGCCAGACTTCACCGGTCTTGATCCGCGGATTGGGGTACCACGGTTCCAACTCGGTGGAACCCCAGATACGCTCAACGAACTTGCTGGAAAGCTTGCGCGGCACGACTTGCCTCTGTCCTTTGCTGCCGTCTCTACCGGTTCGTATAGCTCAGATAGAAGAGAAACATTCTGACGAACGCATAAGCGGTGATGAGGGTAAGCAGCGCCGTCAACCCCGTGACCAGCTGTTCCTTGATGCCCCGCCCGGGGGTGTCCAGCAGGTAAGCCGCAACAAACCCTGTGATCAAGCCCCCGATGTGGGCGGCGTTGTCCACCCGAAAGAACGGCAGAAAACCCATGAGCAGACCGTAAATGGCCCAGCGCGTGTATAAGGAGCGCACCGCCGCCGCCTGATACGTCTTGTGCAGGACTCCGACCGCGATCATCGCCCCGATGAGACCGAACAGTCCGGCCGAGGCGCCAACCGACACCCCGCGGTTCCAGATCATGCTCACGAAGAAACCGCCGATGGTGGACAGAATCCAGATGCAGATCATCCGGCGCGGTCCGTAGACTTCCTCCGTGTGCGCGCCGATATCCTGAAGCGCCCACATGTTGAAGAGGATGTGCATCAATCCGCCATGTAAAAATCCGGCGGTGATGAAGCGCCACCACTGTCCCATCATGATGAAGTCCGGGCGGGCCGCCCCCAGGAGCGATAGGGTGCGGATGTCGATGCTCATGATGGCGCCTGTGTTTCCCGCTTTCATGCTCGCCAGGACGCTGGCCACAAAGATGCCCACATTGAGCGTCAGCAGGATCACCGTGACCAGGCGGGCTTCCGGAATGATCCCGCCCAACAGTTCTCGCGGCCGCAGATCCACGGCTCGAGGTCCGACGGGGGTATCGCAGTAAGGGCAAATCTTATCGCTGGTCGTAATGAATGCCCGGCAATTCGGGCACATGCGGCGGGTTTCCACTTGCTTGATTGTAGCGATTAGTGCGGCGGCCCAAACCCGATGAACTGGGCTGTCGGGCGGTAACCCATGGCTTCGTAAACGGGGTATCCGGCCGGACTGGCATGAAGGACGCTGCGCGTGAGTCCGGTGGCGCGAGCGGCTTCTTCCAACGAATGCCGCATCACCGACTCGGCGTAACCTTTGCGTTGATGGCTGGGGTGAGTCGCAACCAGGGCAACGTAAAGGCGCCCGTCAATATCGAGGGTAGTGGCGGTGGTCACCGCCGTGCCGCCCGAGTAGCCGAGATAGCCAAATTGCCGCGTCTCGCCCCACAACGCGCCCGCCTCAAGCGGCGCGCGGCACAACTCCACCGGAAATTGATACGCGAAAGCCTGCAAGTCAGTCGCTTCCCGCCGCTGCTCTTGGGTGACGATTCGCCGCATCTGCAATTCGGCAGGCGGGCGCCGCGGCGGCAAAATTCCGGTAGCCACCATTCCCATCATCTGCGTGATCATAGCCAGCCCGGCTTGGGAGAAGGCAGCCTCCAGGCCAGGTCTCAAATCCTCCGGAATCCATCCCTGGCAGACAAAGAACACCCATGGCAAATCCGCCCCGGCGGCGAATTCGACGGCCGCGTTCATGCGCCGCTCCAGGTCCGCGGCGTCTTTCACC
Source organism: Bryobacterales bacterium (assembly GCA_020851655.1). Lineage (GTDB taxonomy): Bacteria > Acidobacteriota > Terriglobia > Bryobacterales > Bryobacteraceae > JADZCI01. The sequence goes on along the minus strand of JADZCI010000102.1, from coordinate 2,367 downwards.
GGGCGCGTCAGAAAGGTTCCGTTGCAGATTGGAAATGGCGTGTTGGCCCACGCCGCGCCGACACCGTCGCCTTCCCAGACCGTGCCGCCTTTGGCATCACGCGCGCAGATTTCGAGAAACCCGGGCCACTGCCTTGCGCATTCTCGTAACTCTTCGTCCGTTGTCAGATGAAGCCTTCCCAAACGTTGGCGTTAAAGCGATGGTGGACGCCGAATCCGGCGTGCCGGTAAAGCGCGACCGCCTCTTCGTTGGCGGCGGTAACGGTCAGCGTCACATTGCGGCAGCCCCGGCCCCGCAGCGACGCCATCGTGCGGCGCAGAAGTTCGTAACCGATCCCCGTCGCTTGCGCCTTGGGTGAAACACAGATCTGTGTCACGTGGCCGCAATCCGCGGACACGAGACTGGCCAGGCTCACTCCGAGGAGTTCGTTTGTCTTTTGATGGGCGGCCAGCCAGGAGGCGCCTTGAAAAAACTGGCCGCAGCCGGGATAGTGGACGATGTTTTCGAGAAATCGGGCGGCGCCGGCCGGGTCCCGGTATTGATCGTTGATCACGCTGTCGATGTGCCCTTCGTACGTCTGCGCGATCAGAGGCGCTGTCTCGCTGATCCAGCGTGGCGTCCAGGTGTCAAACAGGCAGTCCGGCTGTTTTCTCCCAACGGGGAGGTCGCGATCCAGGGAAGCCAGCATAAACAACCGCGGAAATGTGTACGATCGTTTTGCTTCAAGCAGGGGAGCGGGCTGGCGCTCGCCCAGCAGCATCAACTGCGCTTCGACACGCCGGATATACGGCACGCGAATGATGGCGTCAAGCGCGGCTTGCAGCAGTACGTCCTCGGCTTGCGCGGTCCTGTGCGCCTGCCGCACAAAGAGATCGCCTACCAGTCCTTTGGGGCCTTCGGTGACGAAATAGCAGTATCCGGCCGCCTGCCCCTCATCCATAAGAACGATCCCGTCGAGCGAACGCATCGACACGTAGCGCGTGACCAGTTCCGCCGACGAGGAGAAATCCCATTCAAGCGTGCGTTTCCACTCCGCGCACTCCTCGTCCAACAACTCATCGAGGAGCATGTGGGAGATCCGGCGGAGGTCGACAATTTCAAATTCCCGCGCCACGCCACGCGCCGCCATAAGGGGGATTATATCCGCTAGTGCGACTTCAAGAACTGCTTGATCGACCGGATCGCCTGGCGGCTCCGGTGATGGTTCTCGATCAGCGCAAATCGCACGTGCCCGTCCCCCAGCGGTCCGAAGCCGATGCCGGGCGAAACCGCCACCAGCGCCCTTTCGAGCAATTGCTTGGAGAACTCCAGTGACCCGGCGCCGCGAAACTGTTCCGGAATCGGCGCCCAAACAAACATCGACGCGGTGGGCTTTTGGATCGGCCATCCGGCGTGGCACAAGCCTTCTATCAGAATGTCGCGCCGCCGTTCGTATACGTGGCGGATCTTGTGCACTTCTTCTTCGCACTCCCGCAGCCCGATAATAGCCGCAATCTGGATGGGCTGGAAGATCCCGTAATCCAGGTAGCTCTTGATTCGAGCGAGCGCGTTGATCATCTTCGGGTTGCCGAGGCAAAATCCGACGCGCCACCCCGCCATGTTGTAGCTCTTGGTCATCGAGAAAATCTCGACCGCAACGTCCTTGGCCCCGGGCACCTGTAGGATGCTGGGCGCCTGGTAGCCGTCAAAACAAAGGTCGGCGTACGCAAAATCGTGCAGCACCATCGTGCCGTGAAAGCGAGCCAGCCGGATGATTTCTTCAAAGAAGGCGAGATCGACACACGTGGTCGTCGGGTTGTGCGGGAAATTCAACAGGATCAACTTCGGCGGCTTGACGGCGGTCCGGTAGAGGTCCTCCAGCCGGTTGAGGAATTCGGCCGGATTCCGGACCGGGAGCGGCGCCGCTTCGCCTTCGGCCATGATCACGCCCCATTGATGAATCGGATAGCAGGGCGCCGGCGTCACAACCTTGTCGCCCGGACCAATCACGGCAAACATCAGGTGCGCCAGCGCATCCTTGGCCCCGATGGTGGCGATCGCTTCCTTGTCGGGATCGAGCGTGACGCCGTAGTTGCGTTGATAGCGCTTCACGATCTCGAGGCGCAGATTGGGAATTCCCTTGGATAAGGAGTAGCGATGATTCTTCGGATTGCGCGCGGCTTCGACCAGCTTGGTAACAATGGGCCGCGGGGTGGCGCCGTCCGGGTTGCCCATGCCGAAATCGACGACGTCTTTCTGTTCTGCCCGCAGCCGCGCCTTCATCTCGTTGACCACAGCAAAGACGTACGGAGGCAGCTTGGCGATTCGGTAGAACTCAGACGGAATTGAGGACATAAAGACTATGCTAACCTTTGCGCGCCAGCGCTC